>DASPSD010000014.1:0-2406 GCA_035624115.1 Candidatus Sulfotelmatobacter sp.
CTTGCGAAACTCGGGCGGCACGACGTGTGCGCCCATGAAGGTCTGCACGATATCGAGCGGCTGCTCCCCATGCAATTGTTGAAGAATCGTGAGGATCTTGACTTCGTTTTTCCAATCCAGACCGTAGCCGCTCTTGGCTTCCAGCGTGGTGGTCCCGTGCGCGGCGAACTCGAGCAAATGGAGGTTCGCGCGATCCGACAATGCCTTGTGTGACGCTCGACGCACAGCTCCAACTGTCGCCTGAATCCCGCCTCCACTCCGCGCGATCTGTTCGTAGGTCTTGCCGGCGATGCGCTGCTCGTACTCGTCGGCGCGGCTGCCGGGAAAAATCAAATGAGTGTGTGAATCAACGAAACCAGGAAGGGCGACGCGCCCGCCGAGGTCGATTTTTTCGGCTCGGCGAGCTTCCCGAAGGCGCTCAACCTTGCGCCGCGGGCCGACTGCGACGATCCGATCGCCGCGAACCAGCAACGCGCCATCTTTCACGATACCAAGTTCACGAAGTGCACGCCCGCGCCGCGGCACGGAGCCGCGCAGCGTGAGCAACTGCGAGCAGCCTGTGATCAGCCAATCGGGCACGGCAGCCGATACTAGCGCGGGAAACGCGAAACCGCTACTGCAAGCCAGTTCTCTATGAATTCGGAATCTTGACGCCCGCCTTCCGCGCAAAATCAATCGCTTCCGGATAGCCAGCATCCACGTGGCGCGCTACCCCGATGCCGGGATCGTTCGTCAGGACCCGCTCGATGCGCGGTGCCATTTCTTTCGTTCCATCGGCAACCAGCACTTGGCCGGCGTGTAGCGAATACCCTATGCCGACGCCTCCTCCGTTGTGGATAGAAACCCAGCTTGATCCACTGGCTGTGTTGAGGAGGGCGTTCAGGAGTGGCCAGTCCGCCACGGCGTCGGACCCATCGCGCATGGCCTCGGTCTCGCGAAATGGCGAAGCGACAGAACCGCAATCCAGGTGGTCGCGACCGATCACGACCGGCGCTTTGAGTTCTCCGCGTGCCACCAGGTCATTGAGTGCAAGACCGAATTTGTCGCGCTCGCCGTACCCGAGCCAACAGATGCGCGCAGGCAATCCCTGGAATCGCACGCGCTTTTGCGCCAGAGCGATCCACCGGCACAGAATTTCGTTGTGCGGGAACATTTCCAGAACCAGCTGATCGGTTCGGTAGATGTCCGACGCCTCACCCGAAAGTGCCGCCCAGCGAAACGGCCCGCGGCCTTCACAAAATAGCGGGCGAATGAAGGCAGGGACAAAGCCAGGAAAATCGTAGGCGTTCTTCACGCCCTGCTCGTAGGCGAACGTGCGAATGTTGTTGCCGTAGTCGAAGGTGACCGAGCCGAGTTTTTGCAGCGCCAGCATTCCTTCAACGTGTCTGCCAATTGATTCGAGCGCTCGCTTGCGGTAGGCCACCGGATCAGCTTTGCGAAGCTCGGCGGCCTGCGCGACATCCAGACCCTGTGGAATGTAGCCGCCGACAGGATCGTGCGCGCTCGTCTGATCTGTCAGGAGATCGGGCACGACGCCGCGGCGCGCGAGCTCGGGAACCACGTCTGCACAATTACCCACCAGCCCGACGGATGTGGCTTCGCGCTTGCGGACGGCATTTTTTAGGATCCGCAAGGCTTCGTCGAGATCATTGACCATCACGTCGCAATAGCCGGTCTTGACGCGGCGCTTGATGCGCTCGGGATCGACATCGACGCCGAGGAACGCAGCGCCGTTCAAAGTTGCAGCGAGCGGCTGTGCGCCGCCCATCCCGCCCATGCCGCCGCTGGCAATCAGCTTGCCCGCAAGATCGCCGTGAAAATGCTTTCGGCCCGCGGCGGCGAATGTTTCGTAGGTGCCCTGAAGAATTCCCTGTGTGCCGATGTAAATCCAGCTCCCCGCAGTCATCTGGCCATACATCATCAGACCGGCGCGGTCGAGTTCGTCGAAATGCTGCCAGTCGCTCCAATGGCCCACGAGATTCGAATTCGCGATCAGCACGCGCGGTGCGTACGCATGCGTTCGGAAAATGCCGACCGGCTTGCCGGACTGCACGAGGAGCGTCTCGTCATTTTCGAGCGCGCGGAGCGAAGCGACGATCGAGTGAAAGCATTTCCAATTGCGCGCGGCTTTACCCCGGCCGCCGTAGATAATCAACTCTTCCGGCTTTTCGGCAACCTCGGGATCGAGGTTGTTCATCAGCATGCGCAGTGCGCCTTCCTGTTGCCAACTTTTGCAGGAGATGGTGGTGCCTCGGGGAGAACGTACGGGCTCGTACCCGGTCGCTGCATCTGCGACGAGATTGGCCATGAGGAAGCCTCTGGGCCGAATCATATCTCAACGCAGAGGAGGATTCACACGCTACATTGCACGCAGAGCTTGCCATGGGCTAGAGTGGCGTCGATGGC
>DASPSD010000097.1:0-9725 GCA_035624115.1 Candidatus Sulfotelmatobacter sp.
CGGCATCGAAGCCATCGCCGTGCATCCGCGCACGCGCGTGCAAGGCTACAACGGAAATGCGGACTGGCGCGTCATCGCCGCCGTGAAAAATGCTGTCAAATTTCCGGTGATCGGCAATGGCGACATCCGCTCGCCCGAGGATGCCGTGCGCATCGTCGAAGAAACCGGCTGCGACGCCGTCATGATCGGCCGCGCCGCCGCCAATAATCCCTGGATCTTTCGCCAGATTTCCGACTTCCTCGCGACCGGCCGCTTCGCAGAGCCGACCGAGCTCGATCGCTACCATCTTCTCTCGCAATATTTTCGCAGCTTGATCGCTGCGGACATGCCCGACGCCGCCGGCAAGATGAAGCAGTTCGCCACGCTCTTCACGCACGGCATCCGCAACGGAGGCAACCTCCGCGAAGCCGTCCATCACTCGCACTCGGCTGCGGAAATTCTCGATCGTGTGGATGCGTTTTTCCATCGCGCCGCCGTCTCCGCCGATTAGCATCTCGTTATTCATCGCGCGTAATCAAAAGCTGTTTGTACGCTTCGCGCCGCGTCAGCCCGCGCTCGCGCGCCGCGAGCTTCAGCGCCGCCTTTGTATCCACGCGGCGCTCGAACATGATTTCTTCCACGCGCCGCGCCAGCGGCACTTTCTCGGCTCCGTTCGCTCCGGCCGCCGCGCGCATCGGCTGTGAGTCCGGCGGCCCGATCAGCAGCGTGATTTCGCCGCGCGGAGGTTTCTTCCGCACGCGGGCCAGCAAATCCTCCAGGTGCCCACGCAAGAATTCCTCGTACACTTTCGTCACTTCGCGGGCGATCACCGCCGGCCGGTTGCCGAGCAGCTCGAGCGCCTCTTCGAGCGTTTCCACCAGCCGGTGCGGCGCTTCATAAAGCGCCAGCGTCCGCCGCTCCACTGCCAGTTCTCGCAGCGCCTTCCGCCGCTCGGCCGCGCGCGACGGCAGAAAGCCGACGAACACGAATTCATCAATAGGCATCCCGGAAGCCGCGAGCGCCGCTACAAATGCCGATGCTCCCGGCACGGGCACTACGTTGATTCCATGACGCAGGCACAAGCTCACGAGCCGGTGTCCCGGATCGGAAATCGCGGGCGTGCCGGCATCGCTCACGAGCGCCACTTTCGCTCCCTGCTCCAGCTCGATCACGATTTCCGGCGCGCGCGTGATTTCGTTGTGCTCGTGGTAGCTCACCAGCCGCTTCCGGATATCGAGGTGGGCGAGCAGCTTCATCGTCTGCCGGGTGTCTTCGCAGGCGACCAGGTCCGCCTCGCGCAGCACGCGAATCGCGCGCAGGGTGATGTCCTCGAGGTTGCCGATCGGCGTGGCCACGACGTACAGGCAACCGGCTCCGACTTCATTGGCTTTCAGCTTCGTCATGGCACTATCGCCCGAGAGTGTAGCATATACGGCAATCGCGCCTCGGCCGCCCGGCCAGCAGCTCTGGTGCAATCATGCTAGAATTTCCTTTTGGCTTCGGCTCGAAAGGAGCTCCTGCTTGCCGCTGTACGAATACAAATGCGAGAAGTGCGGCCACCGTTTCGAGAAGATCGAAAGCCACACCGCTTCGGTCACGAAGAAGTGCCCCCGATGCGGCGCCAAAGCCGAGCGCCAGCTTGCCGCGCCCGCCATTCAATTCAAGGGCTCGGGCTGGTACGTCACTGATTACGCCGGAAAAAGCGCACCTCCTTCCGCGGCCGAAGGGGCCGGCGACGGCGCCGCTGCGAAGCCCGACGAAAAAAAGCCCGCCGAAACGAAAGGCGCGGAATCGAAGCCCGCGGCCGAAAAAGGCGGCGCGAAAAAAGGAAAGAAGTAGCTCCTCATAGCTTCAAACCCCTGAGGTACGCGCGAAATTCCTCCCCGAATTCGGAATTTTTCAGCCCGAATTCGACCGTGGCCACAAGAAAACCGAGCTTGTCTCCGGCGTCGTACGTCTTGCCTTCGTAAATGTGAGCGAGCAGCCCTTCCTTTTTCGCGAGCGCACGCAACCCATCGGTCAACTGGATTTCGCCGCCCGCGCCGGGCTTCGTCTTCGCCAGGTACTCGAAAATTTCCGGCGGCAGGACGTAGCGCCCTGAGACGCCGAGATTGGAAGGCGCGTGATCCGGCGCCGGTTTTTCGACCAGGTCCTTGATCCGCAAAACGCGGCTGCCCCAGCGCGAATCTTTCATCGGCGTCGCGTCCACGATCCCGTAAAGCTGCACGCGATCGCGCGGCACCTCCTCGACGGCGATCGCGCCCATCCCGGTCGCTTCGTAAATTTCCACAAGCGACTTCGTCGCCGGCACGCGCCCGTCCATGATCACGTCGCCGAGCAGCACCGCAAAGGGTTCGTCGCCCACCAGCTCGCGCGCCGTCAGCACCGCGTGCCCGAGCCCCAGCGCCTCGCTCTGGCGCGTGTAGCTGAAATGCAGCCCGCCGGAAATTTGGCGCACCATCTCCGCCTGCTTCTTTTTTCCCTTCTCATGCAGGAACCGCTCGAGCCCGGGCGCCAAATCGAAATGATCTTCGATCGCGTTTTTGCGCCGGCCGGTGACGAAAATTACGTTTTCGATTCCCGACGCGATGCACTCCTCCACCGCGTACTGAATCAGCGGCTTATCCACCACCGGGAGCATCTCTTTCGGCTGCGCCTTCGTCGCCGGAAGAAACCGGGTTCCGAGCCCTGCCACCGGCAGGACCGCTTTGCGCACTCGCTTTGGTTTTGCGTTCGTCATTTTATTTTGTGCCCGTCATGTTTGTGTCGCGCTGGGCGCGCGGCGTTCATTCTACACTGCCCCGCCAATTCGCCCGCCTCCCTTCGCCGCTCCGTTCGTAAATTAAACGATTCGCGGCTTTCTGTAGGACGGGCCTCCCGGCCTGTCCTCTTCCATTCCGCGCCGCCACAGATTCCCCCCACGCCCATGTGCTACTATAATTTTTTCGCCATCTGCATCGGGGCCACGCCGTGACCGCGCCCGAAAACTTAATTCTCGGCATCGAATCCTCCTGCGACGAAACCGCCGCGGCAGTTGTCGCCGGCGGCCGTCGCATTCTTTCGAGCGTAGTCGCCTCGCAAGTCGATATTCACCGAAAATACGGCGGCGTCGTTCCCGAGCTCGCCTCGCGAGAACATCTGCGCCGCATCGTGCCGGTGGTGCGCGAAGCGCTCGAACAGGCCGGCATCGCGCTGCCGGATATTGACGCCATCGCCGTCACTCGCGGCCCGGGACTGATCGGCGCGCTGCTGGTCGGCGTAACATACGGCAAAGTCCTCGCGATGGCGCTGAAAAAACCGCTGATCGCCGTCAATCATCTCGAAGGCCACGTCCATGCGGTCCTTCTTGAAGCCCACGCCGCAGGACGCCGCCCCGAACTCCCCGCCGTGTGCCTCATCGTTTCCGGCGGCCATACGATTCTCTATCGCGTCGAATCCGCGTCCTCGAACGGCGCCGAGCGGTTCTCCTACTCGCGCATCGGCGGCACTCGCGACGACGCCGCCGGCGAAGCCTACGACAAAGTGGCCAAGATGCTTGCGTTCGGCTATCCCGGCGGGCCGGTCCTCGACCAACTCGCCGCCTATGGCAATCCCGAGGCGATTCACTTCGGCGAGCCGAAGATGCGCGGCAATGCTTACGATTTCAGTTTCAGCGGGATCAAGACCGCAGTGTTTTATCATCTGCGCCGCCATCCCGAACTCGCGCCCGAAATCGAAACGCGCCGCGGAGCGCTGGCCGGCGGCGAACGCAAAGTGGACGCCCTGCGCGCGCTCGCGAGCGTCGCGACGCTCGATCTCGTCGCGAGCTTTCAGCGCGCCGTCGTCGCCGATCTCGTGAATCGCACGCTCGCAGCCGCTGAGCAGCACGCTGTGCGCACGATTCTCGTCTCGGGCGGCGTGGCGGCCAATCGCGAACTCCGCGCCACGTTCGAAGCCGAAGCCCAGCGCCGAAATCTTGCCGTCTATTTCCCCAGCCGCGCGCTCTCCACGGATAACGCCGCCATGATCGCCGCTGCCGGCTACCCGCGCTTCCTCGCTGGCGAACACGAGGATGCCACGCTGAACGCCGAAGCGAATTTGCCGCTGGGATAAAGCGTGAGTAGTGAGTGGTGAGTAGTGAGTGGTGATTGGTGACCCGCCCGCGCCAAGGCTCCTGGGGGCAGGCCCGTGATTCGTGAGCGCTGTATGTAGCGGCCAGCTTTAGCTGGGCCGGCTCCTTTCCTCGTTCGTCATTCTGAGCGTAGCGAAGAATCTCTCTTGGCCTTTGACTTCGCCCCCCCATTTTGAGCCGATTAGAAATGCCTCCTTCCGTTTGTTTTGAATGAGTTACAGCCATTTCTAATCGCGGATCCGCGATTAGAAATGTGGCGAACCCTAGATTCCGCGGCTGGCGATTTTCTTGGCCAAATGAGCACCGAAAACCACAAACACGCGATTTTGTTGCGGTTAGAAATTTCGAAGTTGTTGGATTTGGGCGGGTTATCTCGATTTCTAATTCCGGAATGTTGCGATTAAGAATTTTGCGCGCGCAAGGTGTCCAGAGCATTCGTAGCGGCGGCCTTGAGGCCGGCGCATTTGGGTTTGTGTTGATGCCCGAGAGCGAAACCGCGGCCCACCTGAAGGTGGCCGCTACGTAATCCAAACCAGGAACCCCAATCGAGGCAGCTTCCCGTTTTCTGGAGATTGAACGCCGAGGCGATAGCGAAAAATGCCAATGCGTGACGAGTAGAAATGAAAGAGGTGCAGATATTACAGGACTTAGGCGGGATTCTACTAACGGGATGTGACGCTTAAAGAAATCATACCCTTCCTTCGTCAGGGCAGGGGCGAAAGGCACCCCCCGCAAAGTTGCGGGGGGTACTCCCTCTTGAGCCCACGGCTTTTGGTGTCCAATCATGGCAAAAATATTTTACCACACTGGGTTACTGTTTGTCAATAAGTAACTACAGTTGAGGGGTCCGCCCCGGATTCCCAAAATGGGAATTTTGGGTGGTGCGCTGCGATAAAGCGAACCAACAAAGGGATTCCGCTAGAACAATTGGGATGGGCTGAAACGGATAGGGGAGCCGTGGTCACTATCTGAAAGCGGGGCCGCGCCGGGGGAAGAGTTTGACCACCCCGACAATAAAGCCTCGCAAATGAGGTGAATCCAATGATTGTATACTTTACGGTTGGCGGCGTTGAACATGCGTACATCGTCCCGGTCTGTGAGATCAATTTCAAGATTCCCCACGTGGGGCCCGGTCCAGTGAACTATCCCCCATTCCTGGCCGACGCCTCAGTGCTGGCATCGCTGGAAGACGCGAGCGGGAAAATCTCCGATGCCGGCGTTCGCGAGGCCCTGCGCAAGGGGATCATGAACGCGGTGGATGCCTTGCAGAAACGAGGCGGAGTGCGCGTATCGCTGGAAGCTGCCGGCGGTGCAGCCGGCGGGCGCTAGGCGAGCATTGAACGATTCCGCAGAGTGAGGCAGTCATCCTCCAGCTAGCCCGGCAAATTTGTGCGCCCCATCCTTCCGGCGGGGCAGGAAGGGTGGGGCGCCCCGACTTTAGGTGTGAGCGCGTTGACATCTCGGCAGGCGAAGGTCGGCCGAGCCGCTGCCATCGTTTGAGCCGAGATTGAAAACAAAGCGGGAGCAAGCTCCCGCACTCCAAAGGTCTCGCGGCCAGCGCTTCCCCGAGCGTTTTGAGCGTGTGGCCGATTGCTGGTCCCGTCGTGTACGAACACTCCTTTTTTCTCCCGAGCGGAACCTGTGTTCATCCTTGTTTATCTGTGGACGGCGAATTCCACCCAAAGTAGCGTGCGCAGGGCTGAGTCCGCTAGAATAGAAAGCGAATGAACGAGAAGAGGCATAAGACGGTTGGAGTGCGCGTCGGAAACGTGATGGTCGGCGGAGGCGCGCCGGTGGTGGTGCAATCGATGACCAACACCGACACGGCCGATATTGCCGCGACGGCGCAGCAATGCCTAGAACTCGCGCAGGCGGGATCGGAGTTGGTGCGCATCACCGTGAACGTGCCGGAAGCGGCGGCGGCGGTGCCGGAGATCAAGAAACGGCTGCTCGATGCCGGGTGCACGGCGCCGGTGATTGGCGATTTTCATTACAACGGGCACGTGTTGCTCGTGAAATATCCGGATTGCGCTCGCGCGCTCGATAAGTACCGCATCAATCCCGGCAACGTGGGGCACGGGCAGCGGCGCGACGAGCAGTTTGCGACCATCTGCAAAGTGGCGCGCGACAACGGCAAGCCGGTGCGCATCGGCGTGAATGGCGGCTCACTCAATCAAGAACTGGTGATGCGCAAGATGCAGGAAAATACCGACCGCGATTTGGGCAAATCATCCGAAGAAATCATCAACGAGTGCATGGTCCTTTCGGCGCTCGAATCGACAGAACTGGCGCTTGAATGCGGCCTGCGCCAGGACCAGATCATTATTTCGTGCAAAGTTTCGCGGCCGCAGGATTTGATCGAAATCTATCGCGACTTGGCGCGCAAGACGGAGCAGCCGCTGCATCTCGGGCTCACGGAAGCGGGGATGGGGGCGAAGGGGCTGGTGTGGTCGGCGGCGTCGATGGGAATTTTGCTGAGCGAAGGAATCGGCGACACGATTCGGATTTCGCTGACGCCGCGGCCGGGCGGCGACCGCCGCGAGGAAGTGTATGCGGCGTGCGAGCTGCTGCAATCGCTCGGGCTGAGGACATTTGCGCCGAGCGTGACGGCGTGCCCGGGGTGTGGGCGGACGACGAGCACGACGTTTCAAGAGCTGGCTGAAAGCATTCAGGGATACATCCGCGACAAAATGCCGGAGTGGAAGCGCGAGCGCGAAGGAGTGGAGGAGCTGAAGCTCGCGGTGATGGGCTGTATCGTCAACGGGCCGGGCGAATCGAAAGCCGCGAACATCGGGATCAGCCTGCCGGGGACGGGCGAGGCGCCGCGATGCCCGGTGTACATTGATGGGCAGCATTTCACGACGCTCGAAGGGACGTACGACGAATTGTCGGCGGCGTTCGAGGCGCTGGTGGAGGATTACGTGGCGACGAAATTCCGGAAGCGCGAGACAGCACTGCCGGCTACTGGCGTCTCGAGCGCTACGAAAAAATCTGCTTTGCGCGTGATTGCCTGAAGTTACACCTCACTTAACACAGAAAACACCGAGAAAGGCTTGAGTTCACGGAGACGCGTTCGTTTGAATGAGCGGGTGTAGGCGCATTGGCAGCGGGCCCCTGCGGCGCACAACAGAAGAAATCAAATTGCGGTAGACTCGCAGCAGAGCAGGCCCCGATGGCTCACTTCCTTCTCTCGCGCAGCGAACGGCATGTCTGAGGCGGCGTCCATTTCGCCGCAGCCTGCGCCCGAGACACGCCGCGCGCCGGAATCCGCGGCTCCACCGAGCCCCAACTGGCGGCGCGGATTCTGGAGCCTGATCGTCACGCAGTTTCAGAACGCCTTCAACGACAACGCGCTGAAGTTTCTGGTCATTTACATCATCGTGGCGATGGATTTCACGGCCGGCGAACGCGACCGGCTCGTGTTCATCGTGAGCGCGCTGTTTGCGCTGCCGTTCATTTTTTTCTCGATGACCGGCGGATATTTTGCGGATCGCTACAGCAAGCGCAGCGTGGTGATCGGGACGAAGCTCGGGGAAGTGGGCGTGATGGCGTTTGCGATCGCAAGCTTCGCCGCGCACAACCTGACGATGGAATGCGCCGCGGTGTTTTTGATCAGCACCCAAGCGGCGGTGTTTGGGCCGTCGAAATACGGATTGCTGCCGGAGGTGCTGCCGGAGCGGGAGCTTTCTTGGGGCAACGGGATCCTCGAGCTCGGAACATTTCTCGGCAGCATCGCGGCGGTGATGGCGAGCGGCTATCTGGCGCAGCGGTTTCGCGGGCGCGAAGCGATCGCAGCGATGATGTTCCTGGGCTGCACAGCCGTGGGGCTGGCCACGAGCTTAGGCATCACGCACGTGCCCGCGGCCGATCCGACGCGGCGATTTCGCTGGAACCCGTTCGGAGACATCGGCGATCAGTGGCGGATCATGCGGCGGGATCGCGTCCTTTCGTGGGCGGTGCTGGGAAACACGTACCTGTGGTTTCTGGCGGCGCTGCTGCAACTGACGATTGTCATCTTCGGAAAATTCGTGCTGGGCGTGGACGAAACGCACATCAGCTATTTGCAGATTGCGCTTTCGATCGGGATCGGGGCGGGAAGTTTCGCGGCGGGATATTTATCGGGCGGGAAGATCGAGTACGGGCTGATTCCGCTGGGCGCGATCGGGATGACGGCGTTCAGCGGCCTGCTCGCTCCGTATGGGCGCACGCTTGAACGCTCGGAAACTTTGCTTGCGCTGCTTGGATTTTTCGGGGGATTTTTTGCGGTGCCGCTCAACGCATTGATCCAGCACCGGCCGCGGGCGGAGCACAAAGGCGGCGTGCTGGCGCTGGCGAATTTTCTGTCGTTTGTGGGAGTGCTCGGGGCGGGCGGTGCTTACTACGTATTTTCGGGCGCGCTGCATTTCGATGCGCGAGGGATTTTTCTGGCAGGAGCGGCGCTGACGCTGGTGATGACGGCGTACTCCGTGTACCTGCTGCCGGATTCGCTGCTGCGGCTCGTGCTGTGGATGCTGACGCATTCGATTTACCGCATTCGCGTGGTGGGCCGCGACAACATTCCGGAAGAGGGCGGCGCGCTGTTCGTGTCGAACCACATGTCGCTGGTGGATGCGCTGCTGCTGATCGCGTCGACCGATCGCCCGATCCGGTTTTTGATGTTCAAGGACATTTACGACCTGCCGTACATCAGGCCGTTCGCCAAAATGCTGCGCGCGATTCCGATTTCATCGACGCTGCGCCCGCGCGACATGATTCGTTCGCTGCGCGAAGCGAGCGACGCGATCCGCGCGGGCGAAGTGGTTTGCATTTTCGCCGAAGGACAAATCACGCGCATCGGCCACCTGCTTCCCTTCCGGCGCGGGCTCGAGCGGATCATGAAAGGCGTGGACGCGCCGATCGTTCCGGTGAGCCTCGACGGCGTCTGGGGCAGCGTCTTCAGCTTCGAGCGCGGGCGGTTCGTGTGGAAAGTGCCTCGGTCGATTCCCTATCCCGTCACGGTGAGCGTGGGCAAGCCGATGCCGGCAACGGCGCAGCCTTTCGAAGTGCGCGAAGCCGTGCAGCAATTGCAGACGGATGCGTACCGGCATCGCAAGACACGGCTGCGCACGCTGCCTCGCGCGCTGATTCGGACGGCGCACCAATATCCCTTCCGATTCGCGATGGGCGATAAGCGGCGGCCGCGGATGAGATGGGGAGACGCGCTGCTGAGCGCGATTTTTCTGGCGCGGCGATTGCGCAAGACGTGGCGGGGGCAGGAAATGGTGGGCATCCTGCTGCCGCCGTCGGTCCCCGGGGCGCTGGTGAACTTCGCAGCGATGCTCAGCGGCAAAATTCCGGTGAATTTGAATTACACGTCGTCAAACGAGACGCTCGCATCCTGCGCCGAACAGTGCGACCTCAAGACAGTGATCACGACGAAGTTGCTGCTGGAAAAGATTCCGCTCAAGGTGCCGGCAGAAACCGTGCTGCTGGAAGAAGCGGCGGCGCAGCCGGGCGCGCTCGAAAAGCTCGCGGCGCTGGCGCTCTGGTTTTTGCCCGGGGCCATGCTCGAGCGCGCGCTCAACGGAAGCACCACAAAGTCGCTCGACGATCTTGCGACCGTGATTTTTTCCAGCGGCAGCACCGGCGAGCCGAA
>DASPSD010000007.1:0-4680 GCA_035624115.1 Candidatus Sulfotelmatobacter sp.
TCACGCACCACAATCGTTTCGATATGGACTTGTACCTGCGAATCGCGCCGGAACTTTATCTGAAGCGCCTGGTCGTGGGCGGGTTCGACCGCGTTTACGAAATCAACCGGAATTTTCGCAACGAGGGCATCGACGCAATCCACCAACCCGAGTTCACGATGCTCGAGTTTTATCAGGCGTACAGCAACGGGTACGAGCTAATGGATTTGACGAGCGCGATGCTACAAGATCTCGTCAGCAAGATTTGCGGCGGCACGCGGATCCAGTATGGCGAGACTGAAATTGATTTCGGGCGCTTCGAACGGCTATCGATGCGCGAAGCGATTTGCAAATACTGGCCTGCAACGGAGGGAACGCCGCCGACAATGGCGGAGCTCGCCCAGAAAGGCGGAGCCTGCGCGGTCGCGGAGCGCTACAACGCGTTTGCGGATGCGGCGGGCACCGAACGCATTTTGTACGGCCAAACGGTTTCGGATGGTGAACTCACCGGAGAGCTATTCGAGGCGGTCGCAGAGCGACATCTCCAGCAACCCACGTTCATCTACGATTTCCCGACGGAAATATCGCCTCTGGCCAAACGGCGCGACGACGACCCGTCGCTCACCGAGCGATTCGAGCTCTTTATCGCCGGGATGGAGATCGCCAACGGATTCTCCGAGCTCAACGATCCCGACGATCAGGAGCGGCGCTTCCGCGCGCAGGTGGAAAAAGGCGGCCACGAAGCGCCCAAGGAAGTCGATATCGACTACATCCGCGCGTTGAGCCACGGCCTTCCTCCGACGGCGGGCGAGGGAATTGGAATCGACCGGCTGGTGATGTTGCTAACCGATTCTCACGCGATCCGCGAGGTGATTTTGTTCCCGCTGCTGCGCGGGGAAACGGCCGCCGACGCCGCCGCGGCCAGTTCAAGCCCGAGTCCACCCACGAGCGAAGGGCGAAAATGAACTTCGAGTGGTTGGTGGCGCTGCGGTATCTGCGCTCGCCAAATCGGCCGGCGGTTCTGAGGCTGGTCACACTGCTGGCGATACTCGGCGTCGCGGCGGGTGTGACAACGCTGGTGATCGCGCTCTCGATGAACACCGGCTTTCGCCAGGCCATCCGCGACCGGCTCCTCAGCGTCACCGCGCACGTCAATCTCAAGCCCCTCAACCCGGAAGGAATCCACGACTATCGGGCTCTGACCGCGCGGCTGACCGGCGCGGCCGGAGTGAGTTCGATCGAGCCGGCGATTTACAACACGGTGCTTCTTTCCTGCGGAGGCCGCGCTCGCGGAATCGTGCTGAAGGGGATTGACCCCGAGCTCGCCTCGCACGCAGGCGAAGCTCTGCAGCACATGGCGGCCGGTAGCGCTTCCTTTGCGCCGGGCGCCGACGGAATTCCTGTGCTTCTCGTCGGCCGAATTCTCTCCGAGGAGTTGAAGATTTCCAGCGGCGACTATGTGACGCTCACGAGCCCGCAGGGGAACTTGACGCCCTTCGGAATGCTGCCGAGGGCGAAGAGATTTCGCGTCGGAGGAATCTTTGATTCAGGCTTCTACGACTATGACGCCAACTGGGGATTTGTCACGCTTTCCTCGGCGCAGGCTCTGGCGGGAGTCGGCGACGTGGTGAGCCTGCTCGAGGTGCGCGTCACGAAGCTCGACGACGCGCGGGCTGTGGCCGACGAACTTGTCCAGCGCGCGGGGCCTGGCTTCATGGCGACAACCTGGATGGATGAAAACCGCGCGCTTTTCCGCGCGCTGAGCCTAGAGAAACTCGTGACGGCACTGTTCATTGGGTTGATCACGTTCGTCGCGGGTTTGAACATTCTCGTTGTGCTGACGATGACGGTAACGGATCGCGCGCGAGACATCGCCGTGCTGATGGCGATGGGAACGCGCCGAGCGCAGATTCGCCGGATTTTTCTGTTTCAAGGGCTGGCGGTCAGCATCGCCGGAATTATCGCGGGCTTGGTGGCGGGTTACGGTCTTGCATGGATCGCAAACCACTGGAAGCTGATTCCCCTCAATCCGGAAGTCTATGCGATTCCCTACGTGCCCTTTCATGCGAACGGATTCGACGCGGTCTGGATAGCCGCCGCCGCGCTGGCAATTAGCGTCGCAGCAACGATTGTTCCGGCTCGCTCCGCCGCACGGATCTTGCCCGTTGAAATCCTGAGGTTCGAATAGCTCAGTTCGCTCCGGCGCTGGGCAAGACATTTGAATTTTGAATCGCGTGAATAAAGCGCTCCGACCCTCAAGTTTCTTGCCGTTTTTGAGTGGTTTCGACTCGTTTCCAGAGTTGGCAGCGTGCTAAAATCCAATCAGCAGAGATGCAGTGGATTAGCAGGGAAGAGCGGGCAGCCGGTACCCTCCAAACCGAGGGAAGCGCAAGGGGAAAATTGGGAAATTCCTTGGATTAAGGTGGCCGGCACGGACTTGCGGCCGCGTTGCAAAACAAGGACATACCGGCGGCCTAGTTCGGCATCTAAAGTGAGATAGAGGGATGTGGTAATGCTGAGGCAGGCCAATACGGGTGTTGTCGTAGATGACGTTCCCGCGGGTGACGTCCCAGCTTCGCCTGCCGTTCTACGGGTCGAAAATCTTCGCAAAACTTTCCTCTCCGGTTCCCAGGAAATCGTACCGCTCGATGGAATCAATTTCTCGATCGAGCGCGGCGAGATGGTTTCCATCGTCGGCGCGTCCGGTGCGGGCAAGAGCACGTTTTTGCATTTGCTGGCCGCGCTGGACACTCCAACAAGCGGTGAAGTATACTTCGCCGGAAATTCGCTAAGCGCTTTTCGCGAGGCAGAACTGGCGAGATATCGCAACGGGAAAGTCGGATTCGTGTGGCAGCGCCATCATTTGCTGCCGGATTTCACGGCGGCCGAAAATGTGGCGATGCCGCTGCTGGTGCGGGGCCAGTCGCTCTCGCGAGCGCTGCAATCATCCAGAGATTGGTTGGGCGAGGTTGGGCTTTCGGGCCGCGCGGACCAGCCCGCGGGGCGGCTTTCGGGCGGGGAGCAACAGCGAGTGGCGATCGCTCGCGCGCTCGTGAACGATCCGGTGCTGCTTTTGGCGGACGAACCTACAGGCGACTTGGATGAGCGCAACGCAGAGGCGGTATTCGATCTAATCGAGCGCCTACACGGGTCCCATCATTTGACTTCGATCCTCGCGACACACAATTTGTCTCTGGCGCGGCGCGCGGATCGCGTGTACACCTTGGAGCACGGCAAGATCGCTCCGGGCGCGGAGATGCTCGCGGCAGTGGCTTCGCCGGCGGCGGGCGTTGGGGCGAGAACCCCGGGAGGGCGAGCGTAACCCGTGTTTGAACGTTACACAGAAAAGGCGCGTCGGGTAATTTTCTTTGCGCGGTACGAGGCAAGCCAATACGGCAGCCCGTACATCGAAACCGAGCACTTGCTGCTCGGTCTGCTGCGCGAGGACAAGGCGCTGGCCAACCGCTTTCTGCGCACGCACGGTTCGATCGAGTCCATTCGCAAGGAAATTGAATCGCGCATCACGGTGCGCGAGCGAATTTCCACGTCGGTCGAAGTCCCTCTCAGCCAGGAATGCAAGCGCATCCTCAATTACGCAGCAGAAGAAGCGGAGCGTCTGGGCCACAAGCATGTGGGTACGGAACATCTTCTCCTGGGAGTTCTGCGGGAGGAGAAATCATTTGGCGCCGAAATCCTGCTGGAACGGGGATTGCGGCTTTCTACCGTGCGCGAGGAAATGGCGCGCAGCGCGGGAGAGGGTAAGGTGCCTGTGAACCGGCCAAAAGAAGCGTCGTTGCTTGCAGAATTCAGCCGCGATCTCACTCAGGCGGCGATGGAGGGACAGCTCGATCCGCTCGTGGGCCGAGAGCGCGAGCTCGAGCGCGCGGTACAGATCCTGTGCCGCCGCACGAAGAATAATCCCGTGCTGATTGGCGAGCCGGGCGTGGGCAAAACGGCGATCGTCGAGGGGCTGGCGCAGCGCATCGCGGATGGCGACGTGCCGCCGTTCCTCGCGGACAAGCGGATTCTTTCGCTCGATCTTTCTCTGATCGTCGCCGGGACGAAGTACCGCGGGCAATTCGAAGAGCGCCTGAAGACGATCATGAAAGAGTTGATGGAGAGCCAAAACGCGATCGTCTTCATCGACGAACTGCACACGCTGGTTGGAGCCGGCTCCGCCGAAGGTTCGCTTGACGCGGCGAACATTTTGAAACCGGCCCTCAGCCGTGGAGAAATCCAGTGCATCGGCGCGACGACACCCGCGGAATACCGCAAATCAGTCGAGAAGGATCGCTCGCTCGAGCGGCGCTTCCAGGCCGTCAAAGTTTCCGCGCCCAATGAAGAAGAGACGATTAGCGTCTTGCAAGGCGTGCGCGATCGCTACGAGAAATTCCATGCGGTCAGCTACACGGAAGAAGCGATCCGTTATGCCGTGTACCTTTCGAACCGTTACATTCCGGACCGGTTTTTGCCCGACAAGGCGATCGATCTGCTGGACGAGGCGGGCGCGCGCGTGAAACTGCGCCAGGCGATGCTCCCGGACGAAGTTTCCGAGGTGCAGAAGCGCGTGAAGTTCATCACGCACCGCATGGAAACGGCGATCGCCAATCACGAATTCGAGAAGGCGCGGTTCTACTCCGAAGAGGAGCGCAAAGAGAAAGAGCATCTGCGCACGCTCCGCGAGAAGCTCAAGATCGACGA
>DASPSD010000022.1:0-8050 GCA_035624115.1 Candidatus Sulfotelmatobacter sp.
CCAGGGATGGATTTCGAGAAGGACCACGTTTTCGGGATCATGACCGCCCATAATCGCGCGGCGCAGCTCACGCAGATAGGAGTCCGCGTCAGGGAAATCCAGGAAGCCGCCGAGACTAAGATCGAGGGCGTAGCTACCGCGGTAGGCATCGAGGAGAAGAGTTTGGTAGGCGTAGAGCGACGGAAACCCCTGAATTTCCACGAGCCGCGGCTCGATATGTCCGCCGGCTCCGCGAACCAGGCCGAAATCCGCCTGAACAAAGAGTGGGCGTGGCGATTCTCCCGGCACGTTGAACTGGGGAGGTATGGCAGCGCGCGAAGCTTCGCGATAGACGGGGTCACTAACAAGCTGATGGACCATTTCGCGGCCGGCGGCGGCCAGCCGTTCAACGAGGGCGCGAGGAAAAAAACAGGGCGTTTCGCAGACACGGAATTTGACGTGGGTGCCGCACGCGGCATCGAGCGCGGCGAGGAACGCGCGGTATTTTTCGGGGGTGTATTCGCGGTTAAAGCGTTCGCGAAGGGCGGGGATCATTGGCGGTGGCCCGAATTCTATTGAAAATTGCAACGGACGAAAAGCAGGTCCCCCGCCATGGCGGGCAGGCCTCACCCGTCCCGAAGGCTCGGGACGGGTTCGGGAGGACACCCAGCGGGTCTTACGGGACCCCCGTCAAATCAGGAATTTGCCGTCCTGCATGATTTGGCGGTCGTCGAGCCAGATGTTGAAACGAGTCCCCACCACGTCGATGTGAGTGCCCGAATACCACTCGGCGCCTGTATGTTCGCCATAGGGATTGCCGAAGGCGATGTGGATGCCCGGCAGCTTTTCGTCCTGGAGGATGTGGCCAATCACTCGCTTCAACTCGATGTTGGTTCCGATGGCGAACTCGCCGACGCGGTCGCTATTGTCGTCCGAGTGCGTGTAGCGCCAGAACTCGTCCTCGAGACTGCGGTTGCCGGAATGAATCTCCTTGACGCGGTTCTGTTCAACGCGGATGGAGAGCGGCTCCGACTCCAGGTTGCCGTACTTGCCGCACAGATAGTCGCCGACCACTCCGTCGACGACGTAGGTGCCGTTGACTTCGGCGGGGGTGGTGAAGACTTCTCCGCCGGGCAGATTGCCCCATTTTTCAGGGCTGATGATCCCGCTCGTTTTGACCCACTTGTATCTCGAAGTCAGATCGGCCTGGATTCGCGTGCCCAGAGGCGTCTCCGCGCGGATGTGTTCGGCACGCCCAGCCATCTCCCAGACGCGGCGGCTGAGCTCGTCCACTTTGCCGAAATCCGCGCGCATCCCCTCCAGCATGATCTGGCGGTTGATATTCACCATGTGCGCGTGGCGGATGTGGCGCCGGTTGACCACGGTGGTCATTTCCATTCGCGAATGGAGCTCGCCGGTCTGTGCCTGAGCCGCGAAGACGCTTACGTCGCTCGATTCCAAATCGTCGAGCACTGTCCGGGGCATGTGCTTGAGCGGACGCTCGGCCTCGTCCTCAAGAGTCCAGAGCCGATGAGGAGCGCCGAGCGCGGCCACTTCGCTCGCGATGCTGCGGGCGATTTCCTGGGTTTCCCGGTCGGTGATCAGCGTGACTTTTTCATCCGGCTGGATGCGGAGGCAGATGCGGACGGCATTTCGAGCGCCGGGAATGTATTCAGGATCAAACGGCGGGGGAGCGGGCACTAGACCGCTCCTGCGGTTTTCGGGACGGCTTCGACCAGTCCAGCCTGAGTTTCTTCCACGATGTAATCCACCACTTTCGCGAAATCGCCGGTCTCTTGGTACACGCGCAGTTGCCGGTCGGCGCCGGAGCCGCGGTTGAGAATTTCGTAGATATATTCGATTTCGCGGCGGCTGCCCAGCTCATCCACGACTTCGTCCACGAAACTGAGGTACTCCACAATCAGGTCGCGGACGGGGACTTCTTCCTGCTTGCCAAAATCGATCAGCTTGCCGTTGAGACCGTAGCGAGCGGCGCGCCATTTGTTTTCCATAATCAGGGCGCGGCGGTAGGGGCGGAAGGTCTGGTTGCCGGAGAAGAGCTGATAGAGCTTTGCGAAGGTGGCCTGAATGAGAGCGGCAATGGCAATTGTCTCGTCCACGCGCATGGGGATGTCGCAAATGCGTACTTCGAGCGTCGTGAAATTCGGGTGCGGCCGCATGTCCCACCAGATGCGCTTGGCGTTGTCGATGCAGCCCGTCTTGACCAGCAGCTTTACAAAGCTTTCGTACTCGCCCCAGCTCGCGAAGAACTCCGGGATATTCGTGCGGGGGAATTTGTCGAAGACTTTACAGCGGTAGGACATCAACCCCGTGTTCATGCCCATCCAGAAGGGCGAATTGGTGGAGAGCGCGAGGATGTGCGGCAGGAAGTAACGACCGACGTTCATCAGATGGATGGCGGTTTCGCGATCTTCAATTCCAATGTGGACGTGCAGCCCGAAAATCAGGTTGGCGCGCGCGACCATCTGCATGTCTTCGATGATCGAGAAGTAGCGCTGGTCGGGATAAACCTCCTGCGTGCGCCAGTCGGCAGTTGGATGCGTACCGGCGGCGGCAAGCCGCAACCCGTTCTGCTCGGCGAGGGTAATCATGGCGCGGCGAAGATTGACGAGCTCGCGCTTGGCTTCCTGGATGTTCGCGCACACGGCGGTGCCGACCTCCACCACCGACTGGTGGAACTCCGGCTTGACGTGCTCGGAGAACAGCCGCTTCCCTTTCTCGAGGATTTCCGTCTGGACGTGCGAACGCAGTTCCCGAGTGACGGGATCTACCGTCTGGTACTCCTCCTCGATGCCGATGGTGAAGCTTGGTTTCATCCCGTTCCGCTCGTCCGCTTCGCTTCTTGTAAGCACTATGAAGCGCCGCCTCCGGCTAGTGCGTCGCCGCCCTGGCTCCCAGTTGAACCCCGCGCAGGAGCGGAGCCCAGCGGAGCTCCACCGCCGGGTTGGCCTCGCTCTGGGCCGCGCGAACGGCCAGATCGGCCACAGCGTTGACCACCCACTCGAAGTTCTCAGCCCCTACAGAATGATAGTCGGCATCCGGGGCGGGGTTCAAGAAATCAATCGCATAGGGGATGCCGCCACGCACGGCAAACTCCACGGTGTTGATGTCGTAGCCGAGGGCGCGACACAGCTTTATCGCGTCGCCCACGATGCGGTCCTGGAGCTGCGCCGGGACAGGCGCCGGGGCCTTGACGTAGCGCTCGGCGTGCGGCGCGCGCGGCTCATACTGCATGACGCGGACCTTCTCCTGGCCGATCACGTAGCAGCGGAAGTAGCTCTCGAATTCGATGCTCTCCTGAAGCGTCATGCACAGGTCGCCGGTTTTGTCGTAGGCTTTGAAGAACTCCTCCTCGTCGTGCACTTTGTACACGTGTTTCCATCCCCCGCCGGAATGGGGCTTGAGGAAGGCCGGCCAGCCGATATAGGAAAAAATCTGCTTCCAGTCGAGGGGATAGATGAGGTTACGCATCGAGCGATCGGTAGTGTCGGGCGGATGCTCCTTGTGGGGCAGGAGCACGGTGCGCGGAGTGGCCACGCCAATGCGAGAGGCCAGGGCGTAGTTGAAGAACTTGTCGTCGGCGCTCCACCAGAACGGGTTGTTGAGAACGATTGTCCCGTTCAGGACTGCATTCTTGAGCATGGAGCGATAGAAGGGAATGTCCTGAGAGATGCGGTCGATAATCACACGGTAGCCGGACGGCTGGGCCATGACCACACCGCCCGTCTTGAGCATCTCGGCGGTGACGCCGGGCGCTTTGAGCGAGTTGATGCGCTCCATGAGCGCGGGAGGAAAGGTCTCTTCCATTCCAAACAGGATTGCGATGCGCTTCATGGTGCGCCTCCTTCCGCGGGAAGAACCGACAGCGACAGAGAGAAGCTAAGCGAAATACTTTTGAGCCATGCGCTGCCACCACTGCCAGTCGTGACCCGTCCCGTCGCCCCACACATCGAGCCAGTGGGGAACGTTTTTCTCGTGCAACATCCAGGAAAGCCTCCGGTTTTCCCCCAGGCACATGTCGTGTTCGCCCGTGCCGAGCACAATCCGCATCGCCCGGTAGCGGTCCAAGTACCAGGGATCGCTCAGGCCCGGTAAAAAGTGCATCGGACACTGAAAGTAGCAATCGTTGTCGTAATAGCCATCCAAGAACTGCTGGATCTCGAAAGCCCCGCCCATGCTAACAACGTGGCTGACGATGTCCGGATGCCGGAGCGAGAAATTCATGGCGTGATAGCCGCCGAAGCTGCAGCCGGTGACGGCCAGTTCGCGCGAGGAGTTCTTGATGCGGATGAGCGGCAGCACTTCGTCCAACAGATAGGCCTCGTAAGCCATGTGCCGCTCGACCCGGTGCCGCGGATGGACGCGCCGGTTGTACCAGCTCTCCTCGTCCACACTGTCGACGCAGTAGGCCTGCAAGCCGCCCGATTCGTAGCGCCAGCTGGTTGCCGCGATCATGCCGCGATCCTCGTACTCAAAAAACCGGCCGAGCGAAGTGGGAAAAACAAGCAATGGCGTCCCGGCGTGGCCGAAGACCAGGAGCTGCATATCCTTGCCGAGCCGCGGGCTATACCAACGGTGATACTCCCGGTTCATGGAAAAGGTTAGCTAGTGTACACCGACGGGCAAGAGAAACAGAGCGGCCTGCGGGACTGGCGCGTCCAGGACCACTACCGCACCGCCGGCTGGCACTACACGCACGGCGGCGAGTGCGGCGGCGCTCAGGGGCGCTTGCTGTACTTTTCGTAGAGCGATTTGTGCTTGTTGTCGGTGGAAGTGGGCCTGCCGTTGATGTACAGGTATTTCACCTCGGTGCGCAACTCGAGCGGATCGCCATTGGTAATCATGATGTTGGCGATCTTGCCCGGCTCGAGCGTCCCTAAATCCTTGTCCAATCCCAGAATTTGTGCGGGATAGAGCGTGATGGCTTTCAGCCCGTCTTCGTGGGAGAGGCCGTAGGCGACTCCATTGCCCGCCTGCTGGGAGAGGCGGCGAACAAATTCCACGTCGAAGGTGGCGATGGCAAACCGGACGCCGGCCTTTTGCAAGTCGCTCGGCAGGGTGAAGAACTTGTCGTAGGGATCATCCTCATTCTGGGAAAGCTCCATGGTGGGGCCCAGAATCACGGGAATATTCTTAGCCTTGAGCAGGTCGGCCACCTTCAAGGCATCGTCGCCGCGCGCGAGGATCATGCGGACCTTCTGCTTTTCGCAGAATTCGACGGCGCCGCGGATCTCGCGCGCCCGGCCGGCCACGACCATAAGCGGCAAGTCGCCTTTCAAAACCGGGATCATGGCTTCGAACTTCAAATCGCGGGTGAAATTCTGCGCCGAGCCCTTCTCCGCGGCCTGCTGGTAATGGCGGGCTTGCTCGAAGAAATCGGTGAGCTCCTGCACCTTCTTGTCGTATTCCTTCTTCGCTTCTGTGAAGGAGCGCTCGCGCACGCTGAAGGTGCTGAAGTCGAAAGAGCGCGTATTGAAGTCGGGCCAGTTGACGACCATTGCCACGGAACGCCGCACCAGCATCTGCTCGAGCGTCCATCCATCCATGTTGATCACAGAGGCCTGACCGAGAATCAGGGCGCTGCCTCCGCCAAAGCCTGAAGCCGGCGCGCTCACGACGTGGGTAACGCCGGCCGCGCGCGCCACGGGAATATGTTCGCTGGCGGGATGCACGGCCGTAGCCGCCTGAAGCTGCGGATTGAATTCACCCAGCTCGCGCGAATCGACGGTGGCGGCCACGGCGCCGATTTCCTGCAGGCCGATCTGGGATTCGGCGTCGAACATGCCGGGATAGGCCTCGAGCCCGGCGGCGTCCAGAACCTGAGCGTCCGCGGGAACCGCCGCATCGGCGCCCACAGCCACGATGCGGCCGTCGCGCATCACGATATTTCCCTTCTCGATCACCGGTCCGGCGAGCGTCGTGATTTTCACTCCGCGGACAGCGTAAGTCTTTCCGGCATCGTGAGGCTTGGCCTTGGGCTTTTCCTGCGCAACGGCAATAGAAGCCAGCGCAAAGACTGCGGAAAATCCAAGCGCCGCAAATCCTGCCGCGGCAAGTTTGAGGTTGTACTTTTGAGCTGTGCGCATGGTCGTGTCCCCGCCTCAGTCGAGCGTGCCGGCCGTCGCGGCGCCGGCCTGCGGCGGCTTCGTCGGCTCTTTGGGCTTGTCTTCTTTGCCGGGGGGCGGGCCTGGCTTCTTTTCGGCGCCGGCTTTGCCTTCGCCCGGCTTCTTTTCGGCTTCCGCGGCCTTCTTTTCTTTTTCCATCAGCGCTTTGCGTTCCTTGTCGTTCTCGGCGCGCTGCGCGAGGTCTTTCTCGCGGTCGAAATAGAGATGGCCGTCGATGAACACCTTTTGCGCTATGGCATACACGCTCAGGGGATGGCGGTTGTAGATCACCAGATCGGCGTCCTTGCCTTGCTCGATCGAGCCCACGCGCTTTTCCACGCCGAGCTGGATGGCGGGATTGATGGTGACCAGCCGCAGCGCTTCGTCCTCGGTGAGGCCGCCGTACTTCATCATTTTCGCCGCTTCCTGGTTGAGGTGCCGAGCTTCGTTGGCGTCGTCGGAATTGATGGAGACGATCACGCCGCGCTTGGCCATGATCGCGGCGTTGTAAGGAATGGCCTCGTAGGCTTCCACCTTGTAGGCCCACCAGTCGGAAAACGTGGAAGCGCCCACGCCGTGGGCGGCAATCTCGTCGGCCACCCGGTAACCCTCCAGCACGTGCTGGAGCGTGCGGATGTGGAACCCGAATTCCTCCGCCAGCAGAATGAGCTGGATCATTTCGTCCGCGCGGTAGCAGTGCGCATGCACCCAACGCTTCCCTTCGAGCACTTCCACCAGAGGCTCGAGCTTCAGGTCGCGCCGCGGCGGGATCACATTCTTCTCACCCGCCGCCACGCGCCGGTTGTATTCGTCCCACGACTTCTTATATTCGCGCGCGTCCACAAAGGCCTGACGGATCACGTCCATCACGCCCATGCGGCTCTCGGGATAGCGCTGCGGGACGCCCGGCGGAGGATTGAAATTGTTGCGCTTGGGATTTTCGCCGAGCGCAAATTTGATGCTGAGCGGAGCGCCCTCGAACTTCAACTCCTCGGCTGATTTTCCCCAGCGGAGTTTGATGAGCTGGTTCTGCCCGCCGATGGGGTTCGCGCTGCCGTGCAGCACGTGGGCGACGGTCACGCCGCCGGCGAGGTCGCGGTAGATTTCTATGTCGTCCGGATTCAAGACGTCCCCCACACCGACCATCGAGGAAACCGCCACGCTGCCCTCGTTCACGCTGCCCTCCACCGCAATATGCGAGTGGCAGTCGATGATTCCGGGCATCACGTACATTCCCGTGGCGTCAATCACGGCCGCACCTTCCGGCGCTTTGATGTCTTTCCCCACCCGCGCAATCTTCCCGTCCTTGATCAGGATGGAGCCGTGCTCGAACGTGCCCTTGGTAACGGTCAGGATCGTGGCGTTTTTAATCAGCGTCACGGCGGAGTCCTGCGCGCGGCACACCGGCGCCGCAGCCGCCGCGAGGACGAGAACTGCCAGCAGCCTCAGCCTATTCATGGTCGTCCTCCCCCGAACCCGTCGTGCCGTCCCGCTCTGCGGAACCGCCCCCCGGCCGGGTTCCCGTAAACTCGGCCGAAAAGTCGGGGCCGTTAATCGATCCCTTGATCGTGTTTCCTTCCAGCGTTCCCGAGAAGGTGTAGTCGTTCGGCCCCTCGCCCGCGTCCACGGTGATCGTGATCGAGAAGGAATTGCCGCTCAGCGAGCCCGTGTTGATGGTCGAACTTCCGAAGGGATGCGTCACCGTGCCGCTTACGCTCCCGCCCGGCGCCATGGTCAGCTCGGCAGTGGCCTGCATTGGCCCCTGGTCGCTCGAGATCGTGATACTCCACTTTCCGGTGAGGTCGCCCTTGGGCGCTTCCTTGGGCTTTTCTTCTTCCTTGATTTCAAACTTGCGGCCGTCCACGAAAACGAATTTGATTTTCGTTTTTTCGTTGAAGAGCTCCCCGTCGGTCACCACCAAATTGGCGATTTTTCCGGCCTCGATG
>DASPSD010000026.1:0-75786 GCA_035624115.1 Candidatus Sulfotelmatobacter sp.
GTCGCCGCCGATTGCTCGGTCGCCGCCGTCGCGATTTGCGTCACCATGTCTCCCACTTTTTCCGCCGACTTCATGATTTCAAACAGCGCCGTCCCGGCCTTCCTGGTTGTCTCCACCCCGGATTCCACTTGCCGGGTGCCCCCTTCCATCCCTTCCACGGCGCTTCTCGTTTTTGTCTGGATGTTGCGAATCATCGCGGCAATTTCCTTCGTGGCCTTGCCCGTGCGCTCCGCGAGTTTCCTCACCTCGTCGGCCACCACCGCGAATCCCCGCCCCTGCTCCCCCGCCCGCGCGGCCTCGATCGCCGCATTCAATGCCAGCAGATTGGTTTGATCCGCGATATCGTCGATCACCTCGATGATTTGCCCGATTTGCTCCGAACTTTTGCCCAGCTCCCCGACCATACGCGCCGTGCCCCCTACGGACTGCGCGATCGCCCTCATTTTTTCAAGCGCTTCGTCGACGGTCTTTTTGCCTTCGACGGCGGTCGATGACGCCTTCCGCGCAGCCTCGGCTGCTTTGCTGGAGTTCTCGGAAATTTGCGTCACGGTCGAGGACATTTGTTGCATGGCGGTGGCCACCTGGCTGGTTTGGTCCCTCTGCGATTCAGCGCCGGCGGACTGCTCCGCGGAGGATGCAGAAATCTCCTCGCTGGCGGAAGCCAGATGGTCGATTGTGGAAGCCACGCGCGACATTGCTCCCTGGATTCTCTCAATGAAGGTGTTGAACCAACGCGAAAGCTCTCCGAGCTCATCCGCCGAAGTGACTTCGATTCGCTTGGTCAGGTCCCCTTCGCCTTGGGCGATGTCCTGCGCCATTTGAATCAGGCGGCGCAGAGACGTGGTGATGCCGCGAACGAGAATCAGGGAAAGGACGCACAGCATGAATATGCCCGAGCCGACGATGCCGAAGACCACCACCATGGCGTGGCGGGTGCGGCCGTTGACCTCGGCGGCCCGGCGATCGAGAGTCTGCCCGATCGCCTCCTGATGCTTCGAAATCGCGCCGAGCAGGCGTTCGAATGCGGGGTTGGATTTCTCGAGGATGGCCTGGTACGACTCCGCATTGTGCGCGTGCAGCAGCAGGTCGGTCACCTCGCCATTGGCGCGCACCAATTCCTCAAATGCCGAGGAGATGCCCGAATCGTCTCCGGCGGTTTCATGCAGTTTGGCCTGCGCCTGTTTCGTGAGCGCTTCGTTCTGCGCCATGAGCGCCTCGATCGCGTCGGGATCCCGCTCCTGGACCATCTTTTGCGTTGTGCCCTGGAGCTTGACAACCATGTCGAGCAGAGCAAAGGAAGCAAGGCTCTCGGTCCGCGCCGTGGCAGCTAAATCACTTGAGGAGGCCGCGGAAAGGCGTAATAAATAGGCCAGCCCCAGAACCGCGCCGATGGTGATGGCAATCGACGCGACGAGCACAAGCACGAGTTTTCCCGCGATACTGAGCCTCTTCATGGCCCTGTGTCCTCCTCGCGCCCGAATCAACGCAGCTTATCGGCCCGCAAGCCGAATGCGATCGAGCCGATGGGCTTTCCATTGTCCAGAACTGGCAATGCCACCTGGATCATCTGGAGACCGGTTGAATCATCCTGCTTCACCGTGCCAACCCAAATCAGGCCCGTCATGGGCACTTCGTGCTTGGGCATTCCCTTGTGCGTCCAGTGCTCGGTCTTGGCGTCGAATCCCACTTTTCCGCCATCGGCCCCGGACACGAATATCTTTGCGACCACGTCATCGCGCTTGGTCTTCAGGTACTCGGAAAGCGGCGCCTTGCCGATCGAGCGCACGAAGGGGTCGAACAGCGTCAAGCTGTGCCACTTCTCGTTGGTCATTGCTTTGGCTTCGGCGGAAGGTGTAGCCGCGTTGTACGCTTTCACCGCGCTCACGATCTGGGGGTCGGTGCTGAAATGTTTCAGGGTTTCGACCTTGGCGTCGAATTTGGCTTTTAACTCCGGCGGCACCTGGGAAAAAACGCAGTTCGACACAAAAAGGGCGCTTGCGGCAGCCAGGGCAACTCGGCTCGCAGTCTTCATGAGCTTCCTCCGATTTTTGCGGGATGCGCTTGGATTCAATCCAGCGGTTCCATTACTCGTATCGGCGCGCACTGACCGCACCATTACGCCTTCAGTTGTAGTTAGGGGGTGCCTACGTCGGGGGGCGCGCTGAGGTCGAAGTCGGTCGTTCCCGAAGTGGAACGGCGCGAGTTTGCTTCTTGGTCCCGAGTGCTGCCCGGTGACCATTGCCGTTCTCCAGCTTAAATTCTCCAACCAGGTTCCTCACTTCGAGCGCCAGCTTCGACAGCTCTCCGCACGCTGCAATAGGGGGTCGGAGCTTCCGCGCCTTTTGCGTCCCGATCTCTTGTTCGGGAAGCCCCGACAAGAAAGCACCCGCGCGCAGCGTGCACCGAGAACAGAGTGGAGCGAGGTGCCAGGCTCTGCCTTCTCCTTTCTCGTCGTTCAATGAACGAAGGCGCGTTCCCGGCTTTTGACGTCGCCTTTTGGAGGCCACCAATTCCAGAAAGCCGTGTTTTGTTGCGGTTAGAAGAATGTGAAGTCGCTGATTCGGTGAGGCTTAGGCGAAATTCTGAATTGGCCACTGTTGCGGTTAGAAATTCATGCGTGCTGCCGGAAGCGCCGGGAAGGGGCGCGAAAAAGGGCGTCAGAGCCTCGCCGGCCCCTCGCCCATCGCGCATTGGCGTTTCCCGTTCATATTTACCAAACGTGTGTTAACATGGTGGTTACCATAAATCAAATGGGGTCACAGGAGGCTCGGTGGGTCGGGGAAGCAAGCGGGCTCCTTAGCTCGCAGTTTTCATCCGTGCAAGTTGCGTTGTGTCGTAGCTTCCCGGGGCATAGAAATCCCAGAGCACAAGATTCTCCGGCCCCAAGAAGCTCCCTGCTGCCGACAACGTGCTCCAGGGAATCCCAGCCTCGGAGGCGGCCCGAAATATACGGGCCAAATGCCCGATGAACTTGTCAAGAAGCGCTGATGGAATGGGCTTGTATTCGTCCATGTGATCGACCAGGAGCGTTTGAGTTGTCTTCTTGAGGTGTCGAACAGCCTCTTCGGCCAAATCTGTCGCCCCGTCAGATTCCGCTCGTAATACTTCCTCCGGAAAAGAGGGATTCCGTAGTTTCGCGCCAATCTTCATCAAGCGTTTCCGAACGGACATCCGATAGGGCTTTGGCTCAACCAAGTGTGTCCGTCGTGTGGAAACGCCGTTCAGACCCCGTGAATTCAAGGACACCTCGAATCGTTCGTGGGGCGTCGTGTCACTGCGCAGTATGTCACTGGCGTCGAATCCCGGCCCGACCACTTCAACGTCGGTCCTGCCACTCACCAATTCAATGACAGCAGTCAGACTGTATAGATCGCAATATGGACTACGTGGCTCCAGAAGCAGTGTGAGCATTCCCTCCTCAGCTAGCTCGTCAACTAATCCATGAGCCGCAGCAACCGGAATTGTGTAGCCGCCCCTACGGTTCGTCCATCTTTCTCCGCACTTTTCGATTCTGACGAGAAGCTCAGTTAGATTTTTCGCTTGAGAAAACTCCAACACTATTGACTCAGCGGCTCCCGTCCAGCTACTTAGGATGACCCCCTGCAATACCCGAAATCCATTTGCCTGCATCCACAGAATGCTGCTGGATTTCCAGCAGCCCCTGAGTCCATCAAGCACACCGGGCAATTTGTCGCGGTCGACGCGGGAGATTTCAATGAGAATCGGCCTAGCGGGGGGCATCTAAGTGCTGTTTCAGGTCAGGGAAGGCAGCGAAATGCTCCGAGAGCCGCCGTATCGTGGAGAGAAGACGTTCCTCTCGCCCCGCCTTTCGCCAATCCCAATTCGTCTCATGAAGCGAGTCAGCCAAAACTTGCCGCATGTATTGCGAGGGGAGGGGCCCTGTATCGAAGAGGTAGAGATCGCCATGCGAGTCTTGGAGGAGCAGGTAGGAGGGGAAACCGGCGCTTTCTTGTCCGATTTCAGCCATTCGACCAAGCTTTGTATGCGGAAATTTCGTCCTGAGTGCCACCAGAGGATCTGGTGCTCCCGAGAGAGGCATGGCATGGAGGTGGGCGTGGGAGATCCCGCAGCCCCCTGCATGCTCTGATCGAACACCATGTTCAAAGAAAATGTAAGGCCCGTACAGAGTCTTCAGAGCCCTTCCAACCATGTCTGAAATGAAGACGAAATCGTCCAAGACGTCGCCACGAAGCTCGCCAAGCGATCTGAAATGATCAAGGGGCACGACTAACAGATATCCCTCAACGATCTGGCCGAGCGAGGGAATTACCGCATGGTGTTCCGATTGAACAAGAACACGCCCTACAAGGTCATCCCGATATAGCCGGTGAAAGGCGTTCTTAGTGTCCCCGGAGAATTCCTTGCAGAAGTCACACTGTGCGAGCATTCGCCTATTGCTCCTCGTCAATTGCCAGGATCGGCCGCTTGGGCGGGCCCAGCCGCCTCGGGTAGGTATCTGCCTACGTTCTCGTCGACGATTAGGGTGCTTGTTTTCTTGATCTCTTCCAAATTCTTCGCGTACGTATTATATAGGCTCCCCTCAATACCACTCTCCGGAGGCATGAGCAGAAGTGCAGGCGATGTCTCGTCGGGGAGTCCTGCGAGATAGTGGGTGACGAGCATCGTTCGATCAATCCACATCAGGCCGCAGCTCGGCGTCGCGGTGTACACGCAGAGCCTGAACCGATCAATCAGTCCAGGCTCTAATCCACAACGAAATTCCCACATCTTTGCGATCGATTGCTTGATCTCCTCTTTCGTATTTCGTCCGTGTCTCTGTTTTTTTTCCTCAGTGGCCCTAAGCTCGGCAGCGGGCGAGTCAGGGTCGAGAAAGAACATCTCGAATGACAAACCGTGGTTGAGACGTTCATGAAGAGTAGGGAGAAACCTGTCATCCTTACACCATCCACCGTGCGCAATTCCTAAGAGGGTGCACTTCTCCTCCGCGGCGTGCAAATGGTCAACCCAGTAATTTTCCTGAATCGCCCGCCTCGACGGCCAAAAGTTGCCGATGCTCATGGAAAGAAATCTCCGAAAAGCTGGTTCGTTGAAGGGCGAGAGATAGGCAAAAATAGCTGCTGCAACAATCGCAGCGCCGACGCCGACTAGAAAAGATCCCCACACTTCACCAATAACCTTCTCGTACCACATCCACGCAGCGACGGCGCTGAATGACAGCCCGAAAAGAAATCCGACCATCTGGCTGTGCATTCGCAGGAATGTACGGGTTTTCTCCCAACGACCGGACAAACTGATCACTTGGGCCTCCCGCTCGATAAATCTTTGGACCCAGGGACCCGAAGCCGCAAAGGATTCTAACTGATCAGATGTAGAGCGGAAAGCTCACAGCTAATCTAGGCGTAAGTTTTACGGCTGTGTTAGCGACGAGGTCGGTCGAACCTATACGCGCTGGCTGGCTGCTATTGCACGTGGAGTGGCGTTAAGAAGTCCAGCGTCAAGCAGAACCAACCGAACCAATGGAGTCAGCATGAGGTCCGCCAATTCCTCGGCTGCGAAAAACCTGACATCCGAGAGATCATCTGAAGCTTTGGGGGTGCCTCCCACTGCTTTGGCCCAGCTGTAAATCACGATCCGATGTTCATTCGGTGGGTCTACAATTTCATAGACCTTAAACTGATTTCCCACTTCGACCCTCAGCCCCGTCTCCTCTTGCAGTTCACGGGCCGCCGCCTCTGCAATCCTCTCGAACGCATGGATCTTGCCACCAGGGATGACCCAAGCCCCTCGCTGGGGATCCTTATTGCGCTGTCCCAACAGGATCCGTTTTGCACCGTCCTGAACAAGTAGAGCAGATCCGACCCTCGGAAGTGTGTCAGTCATCGGCTGAAGCCCTCTCTGCTGCGATCAGTGGTACGCCGAGCGACGACCCTTCGTTACTGCCCGCGAACCAGGCGTGCATACAACAAGAGCCTTGTTGAAAACAAGAAGACCCCCTCGTCGACCCCGGGACTGTCCGCTCGCGCTCCTTAGATCGTGCCTCTTTGGTGACCACGGCCCATTCTCCTAAGGGCTGCTGTAAAACTTAAGTTGTATTATAACTTAAGTTTCGATACGCTCATAGCCCTTTTTCGAGCCGTAAGAACATGAAGCAGACCAAACAAGATCGCGAATTCGCGAGAAAGTTTGCTAACGCGCTCCTTCCCCATGTCACCGCGAGGCGCGATAAGGGTGTATCGCTTACAGAGATAGCAGAGGAGTTGGGGGTGACGGCTGCGGGTCTGCAGAAGCAGTTCGCTGGCGGAACCCCAAGCATCAGAACGGTAGCGCTAGCGTACGCGATTTACGGAGTGTCCGTTCCGTACGGAGATGTGGCGATTACCAAGGCGATTTCGCGGAAAGGAAAGAAAAAGCGACCTGACGCACCTGATCAGCAGCTGCTTCTACCTCTCGATATAACTGTGCCGCCGACGTCTAGAAGAGTCGAGCTAAAGCCCGTCCCAAAAACCCTGCGCCAATATCGCCTACAAATCACGATCGGCGTAGCTGGCTGACCGCATTTTCGGGATACCGCCCGCTACTTCCGGATGGAGAGCGGCGAGCTGCCGATGACGGAGGCGGAGGCCGCTTTCCTTTATTCGGCGGCGGCGAGCGGCGCGGGCGCCGCGGCCGCCAAATCAGCCCGCAAATCCACGTTGACAAACAGGTAACTTCCATGATATAATACGATTGGCATGATTGGAGGGCACAACTTCGGGCTACGACACACCGCTGGACGCGGCCGGCTGGCACAAAGTCTTCGGGATATGATTTTTTTAATCGGCCTATGTGCGATTAGAGATCGCCGTAACCCACTGAAAACAAACGGCGGCCTCAATGTCTAATCGGCTCAAAAGAGGGGGGGGCCGACCTTGGCGCTTTTAAGAGCATCCAGAAAATGGAATCGCTCGGACGCACCTGGAATCGTCGGCGATTCCCAAATCGGGAATTCTGCGGTGTGTCAACGGTGACACTCGAACGCACACGGCCACTGCCACGTCGCGACCCCCCTCGCGGCAGCGGCGCCCGGCTACTTGCGGATCGAAAGCGGCGAGCTGCCGATGATGGAGGCGGTGGCCGCTTTCTTTTTTTCGGGGGCGGCAGCCGCGGCAGCGGCTTTCGCTTTCGCGGACTTGCTCGCCGGCTGCCACTTCTTGTCTTCCCAGGCTTCGCGCAGCACTTCGCGCTGGGCCAGGACGTACTGCTTGGCGTCGTCGAAGTCGCGATAGATCTTCGTGCCCTTGATCATGTTGCACGAGCGGCAGCAGGCTACGAGGTTGCGCGGGTCCTTTTTGCCTTTGCGCGCGCGCGGCACGACGAAATCCACCGACATGTTCAGCGCATTCTCGAAGCTGGCCATGCCGTCGAGCCCGCAATACTGGCAGCGGTAGCCGTCGCGTTCGAGAATGGCGATCCCTTCTTCTTTGGTGACGGGCCGCTCCACGAATCGAAGCATGTGGAGTTCTAATGGCATGAGGCACCTCCCAGGCAGAAACGTCTCGAGCGCGCCGCGAGATTTTTTGATAACGCGGCTGCGGCGGGACCTTTGCGCAAGACACTACGGCAGGCGATTGCGCGTGTCAAGCATCAGAACGGAGCGGAAAAGCTCTCTCAAATGTTCGTCGAGGAATTGGGGTGACCGGTGGCGATATCGAAAACAAAGCGGAAGCCCCTCGACTGCGCTCGGGGTAAACAAGCTCCCCTTCGGCTCCCCTCAGGGCAGGCCGCACTCCACAGGTCTCGCGGGCGGCGCATCGCAGATTGGCGGCGCGGGCACGGCTTGCCGTGCCCCTACGAGAAAAACCGGAATCATCGCGGTGGCGAGGCAGGGATGAAACGCGCGGGGCGCGCGACGCATCCTACTTTTGCAACCCGGCACCTGCCTAGCCCGACGCAGGAACTCTCCGCGCTGGTCACGGGAATAGATATACTGGATCGCCGGGGACGCGAACGCGAGCGGGAGGGGTGCCGGTGTTTCGGCCGAAGCGGGCTTGGATTTTCGGGATTTCCATTCTGTGCGGGTTCGTTGCGGCTGCCGCCCGGCCGGCCGCGGCTCAACGCCTTCAAACCATCATCGAATCGCGCGGCAGAGATTTTCCCGGCGTGGGAGCGGGTGTGACCGCGCTCAAGCGGGATTCGACAGGGCGCTACTACGTTCTCGCGCAGCCGCCGACGGTGATTTCAGTGTACGGCGCGGACGGCGGGCTGCTGCTGCAATTTCCCAACGCGAAATCCGGCGGCACGGCGATTCGCTATGCCGTGGATATCGATTTGAGTCCCGAGGGCCAGCTCTACGTGGCGGACCGCGGCGCGAATTGCATCGATGTGTTCGAGCGCGATGGCTCGCTCGCGGGGAGGATTCCGGTGACGGCGCCCACGTCGATTGTGGCGCTTTCGGGCGGACAGGTAGCGGTGACAAACCTGACTTCCAAGCGGCTCGTCACGATTCTCGATAGCCGCGGAAAACTCGTGCGCAGCTTCGGCGATCCGAACGACCTGATCGAAAATGCCGAAAAGCAATCGCTGATCAATCTCGGAAAAATTTCCGGCGATTCCGCCGGCGGAATTTATTTTGCGTTCACTTCGGTGCCCGACCGCACGCTGCGGAAATACGACCGCTACGGATATGTCGGCTACGAAGCCTCGGTTTCCGAGCGGCTGTTTGCCGGATGGCAGCAGAAGCCCGACGACCGGGTCGAGGTGACATTCGGATTTTCCGAATTTTCTTTTTCCGACCAGACGAACGGCTGGGCGACGTTTGGTTCTTCGGGCGATATGAAATTCGGCGGAGGAGTGGGAACGGGCCTCGGAGAATCGCTGCGCCGCGGATACGGATTCGGCCAGGCCGTGCAGCAACAATCCACCTTCGGGACCGGATTGACCGGCGGGCCGGTCGGCGCGCAGGTCACGGGCCAGGTGAACGATCAGGGAGTGAGTTTCCAGCCGATCTTCGGGACGATTTCCCCCGGCGCCGGAGGAGGCCGAGGGCGGGGCCGCTCGGGAGGATTCGGATCGTTCTCTTCGGATTCGGGAACGCCGCAGGGCCCCACGCTGCAATTTTTGGCGCCGGGCGGCGATTCGACGGACAGCGCGGACGCGCTCAACACCGGACCGGGGACTTCTGTTCTGAGCATGAACGCGGGCGCGGACCAAGCAGCGTATGCCAACGGCAACGGGAGCGCGCTGAATACCGACGCGTTGAACCAGGGAAATTCGGCGCTGGGGCAGGAGGGATTGCCCGCGGCGTTTGTGGTCGCCACGCTGTTTGACTCCACTGCTTTCGGCGGGCCCGGCCGCTTTGGAGGCTTCGGCGGTGCCGGAGGCGGCGGCTTTGGCCGGCCTCCGGGACTCGGGCGCGAGCGCGCCGGCGGCGGGTTCGGCGGCGGAGCAGGCGGATTCGAAGGCGGGCAGCACGCGGGATATCGCGGGCGCTTCGGCTCTACTTCGTCGTCGTTCACCAGCCGCGTGCGGGTGAATCTCGGCGACCTCGGCGGAGGCAGCGGAGAAAAACCTGTGATTACCGCGATGGCTGCCGACCCGGAGACGCACGAGATTTGGGCGGCGATGGGCGGCGCGCTCGTGCAATTCAGCCGCGAGGGCGATCCGGTGGGAGTGTATTACCCGACGATTTCCGGCGCGACGCTTTTGAAGCCCGTCGCGCTGCTTGTCGAGCCGGAACGGATTCTCGTGGCCGCGGATCCCTGGGGCATTTTCGAGTTTGCGCGGCCGGATAAGCCGCAGGCGAGCGCGCGCCACGCCGTGACCGCCGCGCCGCATGGCAATCCCTCGCAGAATTAGCGCTGCGGCTCCGAGCCGCTATTCTTGCGGCCAATCGGCGAACATCTCGTCGACGGGCCCGCCGACCCAGTGCTCGTAGAAACTGTCGTCGCAGGTCTTCAGGGGTTTCCCGAATTTTTCGCGGGCGAAATTTCCCCAGTGAGGGCGGCTGCCGTCGGCGTCGGTGAAGCCGTATTCATCCGATAGACCCCACGAGCTGAAGGCGCGGCCGGATTTTTTCGCGATGTCCGGGTCGGCCGCGAGCGCTGCGACGGCGCGCCCGACGAACAGCGGCGATTCCGAGGCGAGAAAATTCGGGTCTTTCTTTCCCGCCTCGCGCCAGTTCGCTTCGGTGACGCCGAAATGGTCGAGCATCGCTTCCGAGCGCAAGAAGCCGGGCGTAACGGCGAGGCTTGAAATCTTCCAGCGGCGCAATTCGCGGGCGTAAATGAATGCCAGGCGGATCGCCGAGGTTTTCACCAGGTCGTAAAAAATATTTCCGCGATAGGAATAGGAATCACCGTCGGTGATTTCGACGATCAGCCCGCCCCGCGTGCGAATCATCAGCGGCGCCGCAAAATGCGCGGTGATGATGTGCGAAAAAACAGCCTGGTCAAGCATCTTGCGGCCGCTCTCGAGGGAAACTTTCCAAAACGATTTCCCGAATTCGGTGAGCGCGTCGCCGCCCCAGATGTCGTTGACTAGCACGTCGAGCCGGCCTTGCTCTTTCCGGACGCGCGCGATGAGCGCTTCCACTTGCGCGTCGCGCGTGTGATCCACTTCGACGGCGATTCCAATGCCGCCGCGCGCGGTGACCATTTCCGCCGTTTCTTCGATCGTCTCCGGGCGCCACGTGTAATCGAAGGGAGCTTTCTCTTTCGGCGGCTTCGCCGGACGATTTGCGCGCGTGCTCCGCCCGGTGCAATACACGGTTGCGCCGGCTTCGCCAAGCGCGCAGGCGATGCCGCGGCCGGCACCGCGCGTGGCGCCCGCGACCAGCGCGATTTTGTTCTCGAGTTTCCTGGGGATGGTTTGCGTCACGGACACTCTCCTCTCTCGATCCGCGTCAGTTATAAATGAGAGTTCATTTTGCGTGCAACATCTCGCCTGAACCGAGCGTCTGACCAAGCAGCAGACCCTATAATTTCATGCACATGAGCCGCGTTCAATTCTGCGTGTGTATCGTTACCGTTGCAGCGCTCGTTGCCGGCGCGCTTTTTGTGTCTGCATCCGCGCAGGAGCTTTCGCGAGATTTGCACGCGCGAGCGCGCGCTTTTCCCGAGGTGGGCCCCGGGCTCGTCGCGGTGAAGCGCGACGCCGCCGGGCGTTACTTCATCCTCGCCGCGCCGGCGAAATCCATCGCGATCTACTCGGCCGAAGGCAAACTCGCAGGCCAGATTCCCGGCGCCAATTCCGGAAGTGCGCCGATTGTTTTTGCGGAGGACTTCGACATCGATTCCTCCGGGCGCGTGCTGGTGGCCGACCGCGGCGCGAATGCCGTAAAAATTTTCGCGGCCGATGGCATGCTGGCAGCGACGGTGACAGTCCCGGCGCCGACTTCCATCGAAGCGCTCTCGGGCGGCGAATTTGCCGTGACGACGCTGCGGTCGGCGCGCCTGATCGACATCTACGGCGCGCGCGGAAATTTTCTCCGCAGCATTGGCGAGCGCCCGAATCCCAAGCAGATTGCCGAGGCCAGTCGCTCCGCGAATCTCACCCGGCTCTCGGGAGATGCTGCCGGATATATTTATTTGGCGCTGGCGCCCGCTGCGGACATGGTAATCCGCAAGTACGACCGCTTCGGCTACGCCGCCGCTGAAATTTCCGTCCCTGCCAGCGATACGGCGCAGGAAACGCAAACGCCGCGCAAAGACGGAGTGACGTTCGAACGCCGCGGCGAGGCTCCGCCGCCGAAGCCCGCGATCCGCGCGCTCGGTATCGACCCCGCGACTCAGGAAATCTGGGCGGCGATCGGCAATCGCCTGCTGCATTTCGATAAGGACGGCGTGAGCGGCACCGTTTACCGCACGTTCACACCCGAAGGCGCGCGCCTCGAGCCCAACACGATTCTGGTCGAGCCCGATCGCTTGCTGATTGGCGCCGATCCTCTGGGCGTTTTTGAGTTTGCGCGGCCCGACAAGCTCGCGCCCGCTGCATCCACGCGCTAACCAGGCGATTTTCGACCTGTGGAAAACCTGTGAATTGTTTGTGGAGACCGTGCAATATCTTCGCTCAAATTTCTCTTGCTGTCGGCGCAACGTTTAGGCAGAATCCCGCCTCGCATTTCGGGAGAAGGCACTCACTTGAGGCCGCCGGCGCGGGGCGCGCTCTTGCGGCACTCGACCTAAAAGGCCAGACCTGACGTCCCATCCAACGGGGGGGATTTCCACAGCATTTCCACATCGGTGGAAATTGCACGGGGGCTGTTTTTTTCTATGAATCTTTGGGATAAAATCCTTCAGCATACGGAACGCCGCGTCAATCCGCACAGTTTCGCCACCTGGTTCCGTCCCACCCGGCAGGAAGCCGCCGAAGAAGACCGGCTGATGATCCGTGTGCCCACGCGGCTGTTCTGCAAGCGGCTCACGGAGACGTACGGGCAGCTCCTTCAGGCCGTGCTCGTGGAAATCGGCCGGCCGCAATTGCAGCTCGACTTCATCTGCGCCGAACCGGAAGCCACCGCCGCGGCCGCCCCGGCCAGTCCGCAGGCAAAGCTCGATTTCGACTCGGCGAATCATCAGTTGAATCCGCGCTACACCTTCGACACGTTCATCGTGGGCGCGTCGAACCAGTTTGCGCATGCCGCCGCCGTCGCCGTCGCCGAGCAGCCTTCGAAATCCTACAATCCGCTCTTCCTCTATGGAGGTGTGGGGCTCGGAAAGACGCACCTGATGCAGGCGATCGGCCACGCGCTCAAGCGGCGCAATCCTTCGCTGCGGCTCACTTACATCAGCGCAGAAAAATTCACTAACGAAGTGATTGCTTCGATCCGCTTCGAGCGCATGCCCGCGTTTCGCGACCGCTTCCGCAACATGGATGTGCTCATGGTGGACGATATCCAGTTCATCGCCACGCGCGAGCGCACCCAGGAGGAATTTTTTCACACGTTTAACGCGCTGTACGATCAGCAGAAGCAGATCGTCATCTCATCCGATTGCCCGCCGAAGGAAATTTCCTCGATTGAGGAGCGGCTGCGCTCGCGCTTCGAGTGGGGCTTGATCGCCGATATCCAGCCGCCGGACCTCGAAACTAAGATCGCCATCCTTCAGAAGAAAGCGGATAACGAGCGCGTCCACGTGCCGGACGACGTGGCCGAATATATCGCCCGCGCCATCAAATCGAATATTCGCGAGCTCGAAGGCGCGCTCATCCGCCTGATCGCGTTCGCCGCGCTCACCGGCGCGCAGATCAACCTGCCCACCGCGCAGCAGGTGCTCAAAAACATCATCGAGACGCAGGAAAAGAAAGTCACCATCGAGCAGATTCAGAAGCGCGTCGGCGAAGTGTTCGGCCTGCGCGCGCAGGACCTGAAGATGCGCAGCAACTCCAAGGTGATCGCTTTCCCGCGGCAGATTGCCATGTTCATCGTCAAGCAACTTACCTCGGCTTCGCTGCCGGAAATCGGGCGGCAGTTCGGCGGCAAGCATCACACCACCGTGCTGCACTCGATCAATAAGATCGAGGCCCAGCGCCAGGTGGACAAAGATTTGAACAAGACCATCAACAGGCTACTCGACTCATTCGGTTAGGCTTGGGGTCAGGGACCCGGCCGGGCCTCCCTTCCAGCTGTGGATGCGCTGTGCGCGCCGCCCAGCCTTCAGGCCCGGCCGGTGTTTTTTCCGCCGCCGCGCGCGGCTTTCAACACCGCGGCAGCAGCGGCAACCAGCGCCGCCTCCGGCGCTTACCACGATTTCCGCAGTTTCCACAGTTGCGGCGTCGGCGGCGGTTTTCATATCTTTATTCAGATTTAAAAAAGCAGTACAGTAGCCGCAGTACGGACACGGGGGACGAAACGCATGCCGGAAGCGACCGCATCTGCTCGCGCCACGCAGGAAGAAAAAGGAACTGGCCCGATGGAATTCAGCGTAAAGAAGTTCGACTTACTCGAAGAGCTCGAGCTCACGCAGGGCGTGGTCGAGCGAAAGACCACCATCCCCATCCTCTCGAACATTCTTTGCGAAGCCCACGCGAGCGGCTTGACCATCACGGCCACCGATCTTGAGCTGAGCGTGCGCACGTCCTGCGAAGCCAAAGTGAAAAAAGAAGGCGCGGGCACGATCCCGGCCAAGAAGCTGCTTGAGCTGGTGCGCCTCCTACCCGACGGCGAGATCCGCTTCAAGCTGCTCGAAAATCACTGGGTGCACATCACGAGCGACCGCAAGAATTACAAGCTTGTCGGCATGTCCAAGGATAATTTTCCCGCGCTCCCCGGCTTTCCGCACGCCATGCTGAAAATCCCCGTGAAGCTGCTGGCAGACGCAATTGCCAAGACCACTTTCGCAATCTCGCTCGAAGAGTCACGCTACACGCTGAACGGTGCGCTGCTGGTGCTCAAGCCTGCGTCGCTCACGATGGTCGCTACCGACGGCCATCGCCTTGCCATGGTCGAGATAGACCACAAGTTTGAAGGCTACTCCACCGAGACGCGCGTCCTCATCCCCAAAAAGGCCATGACGGAAGTGCAGCGCCTGGCCGCCGAATCCGGCGACGATGCCCAGGTGGAATTCGCGCAGGATGAAAGCCACCTCTTCTTCCAGTTTGGCCGCCGCCTGCTCACCTCGCGCAAATTGACCGGCCAGTTCCCGAATTACGAAGCGGTGCTGCCGCGCGACGCCGGCAAAACGGTGGTCATCGAGCGCGGCGAGCTACAGGATGCCCTGCGCCGCGTTTCGCAGCTGGCGGACGCGCGCTCGCACGCCGTGAAGTTCACGTTCGCCAAGGAGGGCGTCGAAATTTCCGCGTCGAGCCCCGAATACGGCGAAGCCAAGGAAGTGATCGAGAAGGAATTCAAGGCCGAGCCGATTTCGATCGGCTTCAACGCGCAGTACCTGCTCGATTTCCTCGCCGCCGCTGCCGACGGCCCCATCAGCTTCGAGCTAAAGGACGAGCAATCCGCCGGCCAGCTCCGCCCCCTCGCCGACGAATGCTCGCGTTACCGCTACGTCGTAATGCCGATGCGGATTTAACCCGAAGAATTCGCGTACAGGGGAGGAGTTCGCAATGTCTGACTTCCTCTCGCAAGCTTCATTCGAGGCAGGTATCGCGCTCCCCAAAGATGCCTTGGATCATGATGATATCGCGGCCTCAATTTTGACGAAGTCCGGACTTCTCCCTCCTGGCTCGGTTCTTTGTATTCAAGGCCCTTGGGGGCGAGGAAAGACAGATGTTCTTGCTCGTGTGGCAACGGCCACGTACAAACGCCACTCCGGCGAGCATCTTTGTCCCAAGGCTATCTGGGTTAATCCTTGGCAATACGGCACTCCGGACCTCCTGTCCCCAATCGTGTTGGCCCTGCTTGAACGAATAAAGCCTGAGCATAGAACGGCTAGCAAGGCAATCCGTATGGCCGCAGAGACGATTATCAAGGCCGGTCTGAGTTTCGGCCTCAAGGCGACGGCACTCATGATACCGGGCGGAAAAATCTACGAGGCAGCTGCCAAAGAGGCTAAGGATCTTCTTCAAGGGTTGTTTGAGGCGCGAGATGTGGACGAATCAATGGACAAGCGTCCAGATCCTGACCCTGTTAGCCAAATGGGACTTCGCTTTTCGCAGCTCGTCGAGGAAGTGCTCGACTCTGAAGGTTTCGACGATAGCGTGAGGCTGCTCGTCTGCATCGATGACCTTGATAGATGCCTTCCCCACAGGCAAGTTGCCCTTCTAGAAAGCATTCGGTTCTTGCTCTCGGCCGGGGCTAGAGCATCCTTCATTGTTGCGCTTGACCCAAGCCTCGCTCGTCAGTCTGTGATCGCCCATTTTGGAACGGATATCTTTGATCCTGATCGCTATCTGGACAAGATGTTTGACCTTCGCGTCGGCTTGCCTTCACTTTCCGACGCAGCGTTGGACAGTCTCTTCAGAAGTCAGTTGAGTTCGATGGTTGGGATGCCCGTCGGTAGCGTCCCGCTCGAAAAGATGCTAAGCCAGCAATTTGGAAATATTTTCTCCGATTGGGCAAATGTCGCTTCGAACTGGCTCCTCCTCCCTGACTTTCGAAATCCTCGAATGGTCCATCGTACGTATTTTCGCGCGCATCCGCTTGCTGGCGCTATCGGGCGTTTCCATGAAAGACGCGACATTCGGCAGTGAGGAGCGAGGGTTAACATGGCTTTGGCTCGCGTTGATTGAACGTCGGCCGGAGCTCCGTTCGGCTCTTCAAAGCGCTGGCGATGATGCGGAGCAATATTTCTGGAACATGTACCAAGCGTATGGCTACGTCTTCGATCCAAAACTCGCGACGACCGACGAGAGAGTCCATCTAGCTAGTTTTATGGCCGCGATCGGCATGCCAGGTCCTACTAGCGCCGCGGACCTAACTAGTGTCTTCCAGATCATCACCAAGAATTTCCGGGAGATTTCGGACCGGGAAGCTGTTGGCCGGACGTGCGGGGTCTTCCTGAGCGTGGACCAGTTGTTGGTTCGCGCAGGTCTATAGCTTGAATTGTACCTCGATTCAAGCCTGCCTCGTAGCCGTGCGCTTTTTCACTGCTCGTTGTGGATATGCCCGTGGATAAACTGAGGACGAAAAGTTGTAAATCGTGTGATATCTTCGCGTCTTTGCTCTTGACTCTGCATACGCTACCGGGAACAATCCGCGAGTGTGCCCCCGCCCATCGGATGAGGACGCCCGATTCGTAATCGGGATGGTGAGGGTTCAAGTCCCTCCGGGGGCACACCCACGACCGACTACTTAATAACACGGTTTGGGGAGCGTGGGATTTTGTTTTTTTAAGTCTTTTTTCGTTTTTGCACAATCTCTAGTTTCGCTATTCTTTCACCTGTGCCAGTGACCTCTTTCCTAAAGGCCCGACGCAATCCAATTCGCACCGGGTCACCCGCTGCCCCAGCAGTTGCGCTCCGTCGGAAGATGCGTGCGCGAGATTGAGCGAATCAATTTCGCGGAGGACTTCTTCGGGGCGGGCGCGGATGAGGATATCGTCGGTAAGCTTCACCCAGCGGACCTTGCCCGACGAGTCGAGAATGAATTCCGCGGGGCGCGCGATGTCTTTCCCGTCCGGGCCCATCTTGGGATGGACCAGATCCCAGCGGCGGATCAGCTCGTCGTGGTCGTCGCAAAGAATCAGGAACGAATAGCCCGCGACTTTCCGCAGGTGTTCGGATTCTTCCGGCGTATCCACGCTCACGGCCGCGACGCGAATTCCGCGCGAATTGAACTCCGCCAATTTCGACTGGAAACTCCGCAACTCGGAGTTGCAGGCGGGTCACCAATAGCCGCGATAAAAAATCAGCACCAGGCCGTTCGCTTTGCTCGCGCCCGCCGCCTGCGCGGGCCAGTCGTTGGTGCCAAACGGTGAATCGAGCAGCGCCGAGAGCGCGACCGGATGGCCCAGCGAATCCGGAATCGTGAATTCCGGGGCGACGCTGCCGACTTTGGGCGACCCAGCCGAAGCGGGAACCTCCCTGGCGAAGATGAAAATCACGAACAGGAAGAATCCGGTCACCAAGACGCCGAGGCCCCCAAGAATGCTCCCAAATATTTTTCCACGATAGGCGTCGGGACGCCGAAATGCGCGGTGAAGTCCCACGGCGAGCAGGGTCAGCGCGACCGCGAGGATGAGCAAGTTGGCCCAGGGGAAATCGCGCGTCACGGGAAATCGGATAAAGAAATACTGGTAGCTGAGTGCGCCGATCAGGACCAGAGCGAACCCAACCCACACTGCCGGATTCCAACTGCGTTTCATTTTTTGGTCGTCGCCCCCTTGGCCGCGCCATTCAGTTTACAACATGACCGGGTGGCACAGCTTATGTGGAGTGCGGCGGCTTGACGCCGCTTTGTTCTGACGACTGGCTTGAGGAAGCCAAATTGGTGCTGCCGTAGTTCAAAGAGGCGCAGTAGCCTTGTTCTTGTGCCTTCCCTCGCCGATCAAGTCCGCAAAGCCGTCGCCGCGCATCGCGCCGAAATGGCGGCTCTGACGCGCGAGCTTGTGCGCATCGACACGACGAATCCTCCGGGCCGAAACTATCGCGCGTGCGCCGAATTGCTCGCGCGACGGATGCGTCGGCTCGGTTTCGCCACCAGCATGACGAAAATTCCGGCGCCGAAGCACGCCGCCGCTTCCGGCCGGGCGCGCGAAGCGGACGCTGGGCCGCGCTACTGGGTTCATGCTTCCTATGGCCCTGGCGAGCCGGTGATTTATTTTCACGGGCACTACGATGTGGTCCCTGCGTCGCGCCCGGGACAATTCCAGCCGCGCCAGCGAAACGGCCATATCTTCGGCCGCGGGTCGGCGGATATGAAAGGCGGTCTCGTCGCCATGCTGTTCGCCGCCCGCGCGCTCAAGGATTTGAAGCTCGCGCTTCGCGGCCGCATCGAATTCGTCTTTGTCCCCGACGAAGAGACCGGCGGCCGGCGCGGCACAGCAGCGCTTTTCGAGCACCGGCTGCTCCGCGCGAATTCCGCGGGCATGATCACCGCCGAGCCCACGAGCGGCGCGATCTGGAACGCGAATCGCGGCGCGATTTCGATGCGCGTCACGGTGAAAGGCAAGCCCGCGCACGTGGGCCTGGCCTTCCGCGGCGTCAACGCATTCGAGCGGATGCTCGCCGTTGCGCGCGCACTCGAAATAGAAAAGCGCCGCATTGGACGGCGCGCGACCAAATTCCGCATCGCTCCGCCCGCGGCGCGCCGGTCCATTCTGTTAATTGGCGGGCGCTCGGAGGGCGGCTCGAATTTCAATGTAGTCCCCGCGGAAGCCTCGTTCACCATCGACCGCCGCATCAATCCGGAAGAAAATCTCGCGCGCGAGAAAAAGCGCCTGCTCGAAATTCTCGATCGCCAGCGCCGCTCCGGAATCGAGCTCGAAGCAGAAATTTTTCAGGAGGGCGCGTCGGCGAGTCTCGCGGAATCGCATCCGCTCTCGCGCGCGCTCGGAGAATCGGTCCGCGCGATCACAGGCCGCGCGCCCGCCATCGAAATGTGCCCGGGCCTGCTCGAGACGCGTTACTATGCGGCGCGCGGCATTCCCGCGCTCGCCTACGGTCCGGGCCTGCTCTCGGTCTCGCACGGGCCGAATGAATTTGTCGCGTTGCGCGAGATGGAAAAATGCGCCGCTGTTTATGCGCTCACCGCAGTGCGCCTTTTCGGGACTGCCAGCGTCGAGGAGAGTTGAAAAATGAGCCGGGGTCGCGTGGTTTCCATTTCTATCGCGGGTTCGGCGGCGGCGCCGGTCGTGACGCTCGAGGCGGCAAAGGCCGTCGCGGGCAAGGGCCTCGAGGGCGACCGCTACTTCCATCATACGGGAACGTACTCCGAGCATCCGGGCGAAGGCCGCCACGTCACTTTGATTGAATGTGAATCGGTGGACGCGCTGAACGCGAACCTCGGCTCCGCGTTCACGCCCGGAGAGATGCGCCGCAATATCGCGACGCGCGGCGTTGCGCTCAATCACCTGGTGGGCCGGGATTTTCGCGTGGGCGAAGTCGTGTTGCGCGGCGTGCGTTTGTGCGAGCCGTGCGAGCACCTCGAATCGCTCACGCGCCCGGGTGTGCTCAAGCAGATGCTGCATCGCTGCGGCCTGCGCGCCGATATTCTCGAAGGCGGCGTGATCCGCGCGGGCGACGCCATCGTCGCGCTCGATGATCCGCTCGAGCGGAACAAGAATCTCGTGCGCCGCTTTTTCGACGAAATGTGGAACCCGTGGAATTTCGCGAAGGCCGACGAGCTGCTCGCGCCCGACATCGTTTTTCGCGGCACGCTCGGCGACGAGTTTCGCGGCCGCGAAGCCTTTCGCGGCTACATGCGTAAAGTGCAGGCCGCGTTCCCGGACTTTCACAACGCCATCGAAGAAATTTCCGCCGAAGAGGATCGCGTGATCGCGCGCATGCGCTACCGCGGCACGCACCGCGGCGAAATTTTCGGCCTCGCGCCCACGGGAAAAACGATCACGTATTCCGGCGCCGCGTTCTTCCGCATCGCCAATGGCAAAATCGTCCACGGCTGGGTGCTGGGCGATATCGTGAGTCTTTTGCGGCAGCTTGGCGCGCATTCGCTGCCCTGAATTCGCAGCAAAAAATGGACTCGCCGCGCGGAAAAAGTCGCGTTTTTCCCGATCGCGCTCGCCCCATCTCACCAGCCGAAAAGCTACCGTCCGACTCTCCCGTAACCTCCTCAATATAAAAGTGATAACTTCGATGCTGAGCCGCCGAATCGCCTTGTGAAATCCCTGCTCTTCCGGTAGAATTTTGATTGTTCCGGATTCCTCCTGAACGGCACTTTGTCCGGGCGGATCCTGCCCCACGAACCTCTCGTCTGCGCCAGGGCGAGCGGGGCCGGCGACGCCGGGACGCTCCCCTCCACGGGGAAAAAATACGTTCCGCCGCGTCCTCCCGAAATTTCGGCACAGGACGGGATGGAGCGAAATCGAACCCTTCGAGTCCCAGCTCGAATCTCAGCCTTCGAGCGATGCGACTGGGGCCAATGGGCGGGCCGAGTCGAGCTCTTCCGCGCGACAGCCTTCCCGAAGACGACCAAATGTAGCTCAGGTTTACCCTGAGGCACGAAGGGCCTGCCCTGAAGCGTGAAGGGGCTTCAGGCATACGGATTTTTCTGAGGAGACGCACGACCTATGGGTGATAAAGAGACGCCCGCCCCGAAAGGGCCCGGTCACAAGTACGACGCCACTTCCATCAAAGTTCTCGGCGGCATCGAAGCCGTCCGCAAGCGCCCCGCGATGTACATCGGCTCGACCGGCGAGCTCGGCCTGCATCATCTTGTCTGGGAAGTGGTGGACAACTCGGTGGACGAGGCCATGGCCGGCTTCTGCGACGAAATCAATGTGACCGTGCACGACGATAACAGCGTCACCGTGATCGACAACGGCCGCGGCATTCCCGTCGATATGCACGCCACGGAAAAAAAGCCCGCCGCGGAAGTCGTGATGACCGTGCTGCACGCCGGCGGAAAATTCGATAGCGAGACGTACAAAGTTTCGGGCGGCCTTCACGGCGTAGGCGTCTCGGTCGTCAACGCGCTCTCCGACTGGCTCGATCTCGAAATCTGGCGCGATGGCCAGGTGTGGGAGCAGTCGTACGAGAAGGGCGTCCCGACGACGAAGCTGAAATCCGAGGGCAAAACGAAAAAAACCGGCACGAAAGTCACGTTTCATCCCGATCCGGCGATATTCACCACTCTCGATTTCAGCTTCGACACGCTTTCACAGCGCCTGCGCGAGCTCGCGTTCCTCAACAAGGGCCTGAAAATCACGCTCGAAGACGAGCGTGGCAAAGACAAGAAAGCCGAGTTCCGCTTCACCGGCGGAATCTCCGAATTCGTCAAGCACCTCAATCGTGGCAAGCAGACGCTCCACGATTCGCCGATCTATATGGAAGGCAAGCGCGAGCAAGTGGAGATGGAGATCGCGCTGCAATATAACGACAGCTACGCCGAAAACGTCTTCTCCTTCGCCAACACCATCAACACCGTGGACGGCGGCGCGCATCTTTCCGGCTTCCGCTCTGCTCTCACGCGCACCATCAACTACTACGCCAGCTCCACCGGCATGTTGAAAGAGCAGAAGGACGAAGTCTCCATCACCGGCGACGATGTACGCGAGGGCCTCATCGCCGTCGTTTCCGTCAAGCTCCCACAGCCGCAGTTCGAAGGCCAGACCAAAGGAAAATTGAACAGCGACATCAAGGGCCTCGTCGAATCGCTCGTCAACGAAAAGCTCGGCGAATATTTCGACAAGCACTCTTCGATCGCGCGCAAAATCATCGGCAAGTGCATTGATGCCGCGCGCGCCCGCGAAGCCGCTCGCAAAGCCCGCGAACTTACGCGCCGCAAATCCGCGCTCGATTCCAGCGGCCTGCCCGGCAAGCTCGCCGATTGCCAGGAACGCGATCCCGCGCGCTGCGAACTTTTCATCGTCGAGGGGCCGTCCGCCGGCGGCTCGGCCAAAGAAGGACGTGACCGCCGCTATCAGGCCATCCTCCCGCTCAAAGGAAAAATTCTGAACGTCGAAAAAGCGCGCTACGACAAAATGCTCGGCCACGAAGAGTTGCGCCTGATCATCACCGCACTCGGCACCGGCATCGGCAAAGACGATTTCGACGCGTCGAAGCTGCGCTACCACAAAGTGATTCTGATGACCGACGCGGACGTGGACGGCTCGCACATTCGCACGCTCCTGCTCACCTTTTTCTTCCGCCACATGCGCGAGTTGATCGATAAAGAGCACATCTACATCGCGCAGCCGCCGCTCTATCGCGTCAAGCGCGGAAAAATGGACCGCTACATCCGCGACGAGCGCGAATTCGCCCGCGAGCTGATGAAGCGCGCCACCGAAGAACACGTCGTGAAAGGCAAGAACGGCAAATCGCTCGAAGGCGGCGAACTCACCCAGTTCCTGCTCTACGTCCAGGAATACGACCAGGTGGCCGCGAAACTCGGCCGCCGCCTGCGCGAACCGAAGCTCGTGGACCTATTGGCTGAAAGCGAGCTCGATAAGAAAACCGATTTTGCCGATAAGAAAAAACTTCAGGAGCTTGTGAAAGCGATCGAAAAGGCCAAGCTCAATCTGGAAGCGAAAATCGTCTTCGATGAAGAGCACAGCTTGAACGAGCTTGTGCTCAAAAACGGCGGCGAGCGACGCATCAATTGGGCGCTAGCGAGCACGGCCGAGTACAAGCGCCTGCGCACGCTGCGCCAGGCCATCGAAGAAAACGACCGGCCGCCCTTCACCATCACGCACAATGGCGACAAAGTGGTGAAAGACGATTCGCAGGGCGTGCTGAATTACGTTCTCGAAGACGCCAAAAAAGAATTCGCCATCACGCGCTTCAAAGGCCTCGGCGAAATGAATCCCGAGCAGCTCTGGGACACCACGATGAACGCCGAAACGCGCACGCTGCTCAAGGTGCGCCTGGAAGACGCCGTCGCGGCCGAAGAAATTTTCGCCACGCTCATGGGCGAAAACGTCGAAGAGCGCCGCAAATTCATCGAAGAAAACGCCCTGGATGTCGTGAATCTGGACATCTGAACGCGCATGGATTTTTCAGCGATTCCGATGAAGATTCCCGGGCTCGCCGGACTTGCGGGCCGCATCGTTGCATACTCACTTTCGGGTGAATTGGTCGCTGTGATGTGGCTACTTAGACCGGCGTGCCCCCTATGGGGACTGCTTCATTCGAGCGTGCTGGGCTATCGCACCAAGCTAGCTGTTCTGGCTGCTGGCGGGTTCTTGCTGGGCATTGTGCTGCACACACTCGCACCTCCTCTAATGAACACGACTGCGCGGGCCCTGGACTGGCTTTCGAATAAGAAGGTCATCCCCCCAGCAGATGTCCTCTCTAGGTTCGAGATAGATTCTTTGAATAGGGCTCACGCCGCCTTGGAGGCGAAGTCGGGGGAGGAAATCAAGTTCGAGGAAATTGACCAATGGCAGGCGCTTCGAACGGTAGGCTTGTATTACATGACCAAATTCCCTGATCTCCAAGAGGCGTATCTCTCGGATCAGGTGGTTCTTGACGTAGTGGTAGCGCTTGTTCCGGCTCTATTACTCTCACTGTTCGTCACGGCGCCGGGTGCACGAACCGGAGTCCTGGGAGCATTGATAGTCGCACTTTTTGCGGCGTATGCACAGCGCCATACAGTTTTTCGGACACTGGCGCGAAATGTTGCCGTAGGTCACTTGAGAGATGTGGTTTTCGGAAATTCAGATGGTGCCGGCTAGCGAGGTAGGCACCACGGCCTGCGATTTTTGTGGGTCGCGGTTAAAACCGCGACCCACAAAGCACGCAGCTCAAAAAGGCGGCGAGCCGCACGGCTAAAGCCATGCCCTGACGAAAGAATGCACTACCAACTGACATGGAAAATTTTGCCGGGGCTGAAGGGGATGAGCTGCTCGGAATTTCGCGCGACGCCCACCAGCGCGCCGAACACCGAGCAAGGCGTCGCGTTTGAATGCGCGAGCGAAGCCGAATGCGCCGCGCTCGTCCAGCAACTCGAAGCGCATTTCGGCGCCCAGCGTTTCTCGAACAACGCCTCGGCGTTTGAGGTCGTAAAGATGTATGTGACAGAACGGATGGCCGCGAAGAGAGGCTAGGCGCGCGCCTCGAGAATCACGAGTCACAAGTCACGAAAGGGTCTAAATGGCTGACGAACAAAACCAATCAATTCTGACGCCGGTCGATATCGAATCGGAGATGAGGAAGTCGTACCTCGATTACGCCATGAGCGTAATCATCGGCCGCGCGCTTCCCGACGTGCGCGACGGCTTGAAGCCCGTCCACCGCCGCATCCTCTACGGCATGTACGAGCTCGGCCTCACCTCGACGAAGCCTTACCGGAAGTGCGCAAAAATCGTCGGCGAAGTGCTCGGAAAATATCATCCGCACGGCGACACGCCTGTTTACGACGCGCTCGTCCGCATGGCGCAGGAATTCAATATGCGCTACCCGCTCATCGACGGCCAGGGGAATTTCGGCTCCGTGGACGGCGACCCGCCCGCGGCCATGCGTTACACCGAAGCGCGACTCTCGAAATTCGCTGAAGAAATGCTCGCGGATATCGAGAAGGAAACCGTCGATTTCATTCCCAATTTCGACGAGAGCGAAAAAGAGCCGGTCGTCCTGCCCACGCGCATTCCGAATCTTCTCGTCAACGGCTCTTCCGGCATCGCCGTCGGCATGGCCACGAATATTCCGCCGCACAACCTGAAAGAAACCATCGAAGCCGCGATTCTTTTGATCGAAGAGCCGGACACCGACCTGAAAAAAATCATGAAAATCATGCCGGGCCCGGATTTTCCGACGGGCGGCTACATCTACGGCCGCGAAGGGATCGCCGAAGCGTACAAAACCGGCCGCGGCTCTTTCCAGGTGCGCGCGAAAGCCGCGATCGAGCAGCGCGCCAAAGATCGCCAGGACATCGTCATCACCGAATTGCCTTACCAGGTGAATAAAGCGCGGCTCATCGGCCAGATCGCCGATCTCATCAACGACCGCAAGCTTGAAGGCGTCGGCGACATCCGCGATGAAAGCGATCGCGACGGCATGCGCATCGTGATCGAAGTGAAGCGCGACGAAGAGCCGCAAATCATCCTCAACAAACTTTTCAAGATGACCCAGATGCAGGAATCGTTCGGCATGATCCTGCTCGCCATCGTCGCCGGGCAGCCGCGCGAGCTCGGCCTGCTGCAATTGCTCCAGCTTTTCATCGAGCACCGCGTGGATGTGGTCCGCCGGCGCACGCAATACGAATTGCGCAAAGCGCGCGAGCGCGAGCACATCCTGCTCGGCTACCGCATCGCCCTCGACCACATCGACGACGTCATCAAAATCATCCGCGGATCCGCCAGCCGCGCCAACGCCCGCGAAAACTTGCACGACTTCTTCGAAAATAAATCCGTCCGCGTGCTCGTCGGCGGAAGAGAAACCACCGTCAAGGGCGTGAAGCTCGACCGCCGCACCTACGGCGTCCCTGCCGAGGCGCCCGTCGACGGCGCCGTCTTCGGCCTCACTTACATTCAAATCGACGCCATCCTCGAGCTGCAACTGCATCGACTCACGCAGCTCTCGGTGGATGAAATTTTGAAGGAGCTCAAGGAAATCCGCGACCGCATCACCGAGCTTGAAGCCATCCTCGCGAGCGAGAAAAAATTGAAGGGCGTGATCGTCGCCGAGCTGCGCGAAGTGATCAAGGCGTACGGCGACGAGCGCCGCACGCAAATCGTGGACCGCGTCGAGGAAATCAAGCTCGAAGATCTCATCAAAGACGAAGAGATGGCCATCACCGTCAGCCACGCGGGCTACGTGAAGCGCACGTCGGTGGACGTCTATCGCCACCAATCGCGCGGCGGCAAAGGACGCATCGGCGCCAAAACGCGCGAAGAGGATTTCGTCGAGCACCTGTTCATCGCTTCGGCCCACAGCTACATTTTGCTTTTCACTTCGAAGGGCCGCATTTACTGGCTCAAGGTGTACGAAGTTCCCGAAGCCGCCGCAGCCACGCGCGGAAAAGCCATCAATAGCCTGGTGCGTTTCCAGGAAGGCGAAAAACTCACCGCAGTCGTTTCGGCGCGCAATCTCGAAGAGGAAGGCCGCTACGTTTTCCTCGCCACGAAATCCGGCACGGTGAAAAAAACCGCCATCGCCGAATTTTCCAACCCGCGCCCCTCGGGCATCATCGCCATCAATCTCGAATCGGGCGATGAGCTGATCGGCGCGAAGCTCACCGACGGCAAACAGATGATTTTCCTCGCGAGCCACGACGGCCAGGCGATTCTTTTCCGCGAGACCGAAGTCCGCTCGATGGGCCGCGCGGCCGGCGGCGTCAACGGCATGGATCTCGCGAAGGGCGATTACGTCGTTTCGATGGACGCGGTGCAAGTGGATTTTGGAATCATCCAGAAGGAGTACAAAAAGGAGACGCAGGATCTCGACGAGCTTGAAAGCGATCAGATCCGCGAATCGCTCACGTCGTTGATGCTCACCGTCGCCGAAAAAGGCTACGGCAAGCGCACACCGCTCGCCGAATATCGCGTCACGTCGCGCGGCGGCAAAGGCGTGATCAATCTCAAATCCACCGAGCGCAACGGCCCGGTGGTCGCAGCGCTGCAAGTCCGCGAAGATTCCGACGTCATGATCATCACGGGGCAAGGCAAAGTGATTCGCGTCCATTCGGGCGAAATTCGCGAAGCCGGCCGCTCGACGCAGGGCGTGCGCCTGCTGCGCCTCGAAGAAGGCGACCGCATCGCCGCCGCCGCATCCATCCTCGAAGAAGAAGAAAACGGCGCCACCGCCCCCGAAAAGAAGTAGCCGCTTCGGGTCGATGAATTTTCCGTGTAGGGGGCATCCGCCAGAATTCTGACGGACCGTGCCCTGCACCGTATGGTGCAGGGCCGTGCCCGCGCTGCCAATCGCCAAAACGCTGGCTGCACCTGACGTGTCGCCAGTGAGACCTTTGGAGTGCGGCAGCTTGCTGCCGCTTTGTTTTCGATGTGGACGACGCGCAAGCCATTTTCTCGGCGGACGCTTGACTCGCCCAGCGCCCCTATGGAATAACTCCGCCAAGGAGCATACCCATGCCGAAACTTGCCTACGCCATCGAATACGTCGCTGATATGGAGCGCGCCGTCACCTTCTATCGCGACGTCGTCGGATTCGCCCTAAAATTTCAATCGCCCGGCTGGAGCGAATTCACCACCGGCGAGACCACGCTCGCGCTTCACCCCGCCTCGGAAAAAAATGCCGCCGGAAAAGTGGAGCTCGGCTTCACCGTCGGCAATCTCCAGAAGTTTTACGAAGAGATGCAGGCAAAGGGCGTGAACTTCCCGATGCCACCGACGAAGCAGGATTTCGGCAACCTGCTCGCCACCTTCGTCGATTCCGAAGGCGCCCGCCCCAGCGTCGGCGAGGCCTAACTCTCGAGGGCTGGTCTAGATCCGGCTCCGGCGTTATCCTTGAAGAAGCACGCGCCCCGCGTCGGAGCCAAAAAAATGAAATTCGGGCGAGTCCTGTCTGCGACCCCTGTGTTGTTTTTCCTGCCGTTGCTGTTCGCGGACGCAAAGCCTCAAGAACCCTCCGAGGTGCTTCCAAAAGTGGTTCAGCACGACGAGCCTCAGTACCCCCTGCTCGCTCGCACGGCTAATATTCAGGGCGACGTGGTAGTGAAGTTCTCGACCGATGGCCAATCGGTACAGCAGGCGGAAGCCCAAAGCGGCCCCCCCTTGCTCCAAAAGGTTTCCGTGGACAACGTCCGAACTTGGAAATTCGCGGCTCACACTCCAGGCACTTTTCATGTGACATTCCGCTACAAGATTCAGTCCGGGAGCGGGTACGTATCATTCCTTGAGCCAGCAGACATCGTTCAAGTTGTTGTAGATCCACCGGCATTGCACATCAACTGGGCACAGGTGAGCCTTGGCAAGTGGAATGCGCGATTGACCAGCGCGCACGGCCAGCTTTCAGAGGAATTCGACATGCCTTGCTCGGGTCCCGACGAGGAATGGCTGGAAGTTCATGCACGCGGCAACCAGGGAGAAGCAACGACCGAGGAGGAATATGGCCACAGGGAAGGCGATTTCCTGGTGTTTAGCCTGAAGCTCACGCAACCGGATGGGAGCCATCCAGAGACGCTCTTGATCGGAAGAATGGCGGGAAACAGGATCGTCGGCACTTTCTTGGACGAATCCGGAATCAGCGGCAAATGGACAGCGATTCGGGCCGCGCCGCATGAAAAAAAGTAAATGGGCGTCAGGATTCCGGCGGCGCGAGGTAGTATCCGGGTCGCGTGCGCACGCTGACATTCGGGCGGTCCACTGTGATTTTGATTTCGTGGTAGCCGGAAGGCTCATCGCCCGACGGACGGTAGCCGAGCGTGTACTGCGCGTGAATTTCTCCGCCGATTTCATCCACCGCTTTTTCGATCGAGCCGTCTTTCTTCACGCTCAGATGCAGCCCGCCGGTGGACTTGCTCGCAATCGCCAGTGAATTCGGCCCCACCGCGTTTTTGCCTGTCTTGAGCAGCCAGATTGCGAGCGCCATCAAATCGCCCGATTCCTGCATCTGCCGCTCGAGGTCCGGAGTTTGCGGCTGTCCATTCGGAGTGGGCACGGGATAAGTTCCCGGCGGGCCGAGCTGCGGGCGTTCTCGCGGCTTTGCACGCAACTCGGCCATGGCAGTGCTCAACCCGATGGAATAAATCGAGACGTTCGCCATGTGCGCCATGCGCAGCACTTCGCCCAGCGTGTTTTCGCTGCCGGTGTCCTGCGCTTCGCCGATCACGACGAGAATGCGCCGCCGCGCTTCAGGCCGCTTCTCGAGCATCGTAATGCCGCGCGCCATCGCATCGTACACGCGCACGCCGTAAGTCCCCAGGCGCAGATTCTGAATCGCATTTTGTACGCTATCGGGGTCGGTGGTGAATTTTTCGAGCAGGTCAACGTCGTCGTCGAACCCGATCACCGAAACTTCCGACGTGAGCGCCATCACCGTCTCCGCAAAAACGAGTCCGGTGTGCCGCACCGCCGGCATCATCGGCTCGATGTGCGAGCTGGTTTCGACCGCGAGCACGATCGAGAGCGCGTCGCCGCCCAGATCGAAGTGCTCGATTTTTTGTTCCACGCCGTTGTCGAACACATGGAAATTTTCCTGCGCGAGATCGAACAGCATTTCGCCCTTCGCGTTGCGCACCGTCACGGGCGCGACCACTTCGTTCACACGCACGCGAATCGCGCGCTTCTGCGCGTCGGGCGGCAACGTCTGCGGCGGGAGTTTCTCCGGCTGCGCCCCGGCTCGTGGCGGCAGCGGCCCCGGCGGCGCTTCCTGCGCGTGCCCCGGCGCCGCAAGCCCAATCGCTGCAACCATCATCACTACAGCGCACAATGCTCGAGTTGAGATTCGTGTCATCACGAGAACTTTGGAGTGCGGGAGCTTGCTCCCGCTTTGTTTTCATTGCCAGCACAGCGCATGCCAACTCTGCTCGACTGGCTCTCGTCCAGGCTGGTCGGATACGAAAGCCATTCAGTCTATCTGATTCGACGCCGCAGGGGCGCGTTGCTTGCCGCGCAATCACTCGCCGAGCGGTGCTGGCACTTGCCCGCTGCGTTCTCCTAGAATGAGTTCTTTGTGGTGCGCGCAAGGGGGAAGCTCATGAAGCGCTCGGGTCATCTGCCCATGGCCAAGCTGGCTTACAAAGATCCTGAATTCATGGAAAGCCTAGGCGCGCGGCCGCTGCGCATCCTGGCTGAATATCTTGACCCGCTCGCGCGGCTTCGGCGGGAAAATGTCGGCGACACGATCGTCATTTTCGGCTCCGCGCGAATCGTCTCCCGCGAGCACGCGCTCGCGAACCTCAAAGAGGCAAAACGCGGCGCGAGGAAAAAGTCAGCCGAGGCGCGCGAAAAACTTCGCTTGGCGCGCTGCGATTTGCAAATGTCGCGCTACTACGAGGAAGCCCGCGAGCTTTCGCGCCGCATCACCTCCTGGGCCATGACGCTCGGTTTGCATCCGAAGCGTTTCGTCATCTGTTCGGGCGGCGGGCCGGGAATCATGGAAGCCGCCAACCGCGGCGCGGCCGAGGCAGGCGGCTCATCCATCGGCCTGAGTATCCAGCTACCCCACGAGCAGCGCCCCAATCCCTATATCACGGAAGAACTTAACTTCTGCTTCCACTATTTTTTCATGCGCAAATTGTGGTTTGCGCAGATGGCCAAGGCGCTCATCGTTTTCCCCGGCGGCTTCGGCACGATGGACGAGCTGTGGGAAATGCTCACCCTGCTCCAAACCGGGAAGCTGAGTTCGCACCACCTGATCCTCATTTACGGCCGGAAATATTGGGATAAAGTATTGAATTGGCGGCACATGGTCCGCACCGGGACGATCAGCGAGCGTGAATATAGGTTGCTGCAATTCGCCGACACTGTCGAAGAAGCATTCGCCCATGTCCGCGCCGATATGGAACGCCACCACCTTACCCTCGGTGCCGACTGGGATCGCCGCTAAATCAAACCTTGTAATTTCATGCAGATCCAGACGCGGGCAACCCGCTCGTCTCCCCGGCCATCCCGTCTAGAGGCAGCTTTGCAGGCGAAACCACCCAGCGGGTCTCGAGGCTGCTTCGGAGGTTGCCATGAACCTGAAACTCACGCTGGTGGGAATAGCACTTGGGACCCTGATTATTTTGGGCGGCGCAAGCGCAGCTGCGGCAAATCCCTACCGCGACTGCGAGCGGCGCATCGACCAAGCTGAAAACAAGCTGGATAAGGCCATCGCGCACCATGGCTATTACAGTTGGCAGGCTGATCATGCACGGCACGAAGTCCGTGAGGCGCGCGAGGAGTGCCGCTATCGCTGAGGCAGCAATCTCAATTCATTCGGAGGTGAGAGGGCACTAATTTAACCTGGACTGATTTGGGGGGAAAGAGCACACGCTCCTTCCCCCTTTTCATTTGCTCGTCAGAGGAGGGAAGCAAACGGCAAACTTCGTAAGGCGTTAGTTCTTCGAGACTTCTAAGTCCGGGAGAAAGACAGCTTCAAAGCGCCGCTTCTCGTCCCGGTCATGCAGCATCACCACCGGCGTCACGCGCACCGACTGCTTGCACACTCGGCAGGTCGTCACTTCGCCCTGAAGATCCTGTACGAAGCCGTCGGTGAAGTGATAGGCCGACCGAGGGCGCCGAGCAGCCTTATCTCCCTGCGTCCCACACTGTGGGCAGGTGAACTCGACCCGGTCATCCTGCGGATTCCGGTCGAGCGCGGCCCAGCCCGTATAGCGAACCCCAACCGTCTCAAGCGATGTCCGATTCATGATAGCCACTCCATCATCCCCATGTTCTCAAGTCACACCCTTAGACGCAGGAACGAGCAAAAGCGATGCATCAACATTCCAATTCCTGTAAGACCATCATATAGAGCACGTTATCCATAGTTGCAGTGACGGCCGACACAACGAAATGCTCCGGACGGCACCGGCGGGAACCTATCATTTTGCCCGGTGTCTATGAGAGTAGACCTCAGAGGCTGAAACCGCTGAGAGCTAAGGCCTTACGGGCGCGTCTACAATTGTGCCCTGGCGAGGCCGTTCCCGATCCCGGAATCGAACTTCGTGCTGGATCCGTGCGATAGGAGGAGTCTGCCCATGAGCCAAATCGGAGAACTATCCGTGTGTCTAGTAGATAGCGATGCTGAATCCCTGGACCGCGCCCGGCAACGGCGCCGGAAGGCGGTCGCTGCCTCAATCGCGCTCGAGGGGCTGATCCTAGCGGCGCTGCTTGTGTGGCCGCTCGTCACCCCCGGTGAGCTGCCGCGGCAATTCAACATCGTGCCCGCGCCGCCTTTTCCAGGAGGCGGCTCGCCCAAGCCCGCGCATCCGAGCGCGCCGAGGTCCAGGCACTGGCCTGCAACAGGTGGCCCCGATCGGCTTCGCTTTCCGACGATGAACGCGAGGCAACAGCAAGCAAATGAACCAGATGCGCCGGACCTCGATCTCGCCGGCGGGGGCAGTGGCCCAGCAATTCCAGGCGCGACAGGCGACGGGCCATACATCCCCGGCGCGCTTGGGGATCGCCCAGTGGCCCCTGCGCCGCCGGAGTCGGCGTCGAGAAGCGGCCCGGTTTGGCGAAGCACTGGAGTGATGGAGGCGATGCTCGTGCGGCGAGTCCAGCCGGTCTATCCGCCACCCGCGCGTTGGATGCACATATCCGGCACTGTGATCCTGCACGCAACGATCGGGACTGACGGCGCCGTCCATAAGCTGAGTGTTATGAGCGGGAACCCAATCCTAGCGCAAGCCGCCGTAGCCGCAGTCCGCGACTGGTGCTACCGCCCCACTCTTCTGAGCGGCCAGCCAGTAGAGGTCGAAACCGAGATCACCGTCAAATTTGTGCTCGAGTAGCCCACCGGAAGCAGGAGGCTACGAGCCACACAAGAATCAGAAATGAAAGACGATACCCGTCGAGATGCGCGCGTTGTCTTGCCGGGTGCTGAAGAAATGCGTCGCCACATAATCGGCTTGGAAAATTCGCCAGTAGATTCGGTCCGTGAGCTGAGTATCGATTCCGCCGCCGATCGCTTGCGAGGAAGAGGTGTTACCCAGCCCCGGTGCGCTGAAATGCGCCCCGCCGATCAGGACATGCGCGAAAGGAGAGACGCGCGAGGGCCAGGAAACTTGCGGGCCGAAGAGGAACGTATGCACCGAAGTGCTTGGGCCGAAAGGAGATCCGTAGTGGCCGCTAAAATCGGCCACGCCGCCGACCCAGTCGGTGAATTTGTATTGCCCGGAGCCCTCCCATCCATTCAGGTTCGAGCCCGGCGTGCTACCAAACCGCATATAGGAATAGCCGCCAAAGATTTCGACCTTATCCTGCGCGCGGGCAGTGAGCGTGACGAGAAAAACGAGGCCCAGCAATAACGACAGTTTTCGAACCATGCCAATCTCCTGTAAGAATTGGATTTAAGGCTCGCTGCGCATCCTGCGCAAGCGGCCCCGTCGTGCTTCGCAGCGCCTCGGATGCCCCTGGGATGGGCCCGACGCCGCCTTGGGCTGGCACTCACTAGGATGCCATATTCGCGCGGAAGGGTCTAGGGGGTGACCGAAGCCTGCCTGCGGGCGGGCGGGGATCTCTCTTGCTTTCAGAATTGGTCAAATACTTGGTCAAGTACTTTGACCCAATTAGGTCAAGCACTTTGACCTAAAACCGTGCGAAAACAGGCGTTTTGGCGCGACAGCCCCCCTTTTGGGCGTCTGGTGACCATTTCGGAGGCAGCCCTTCGGCCCCGCTCAGGATGTCGATCCTCCTCGGATCGCCAGTAGCAGGGATGCAAGGAGGCCGGAGAAACCCGGACATGCATTATATTGCCTGTGCTGCACCCCAGCATGCATTATCCTGCAGGTAGAAATTTTGACCAATTGGCCGGCTCAAAAAGTAGGACTGACGAGTTTGGATCAACTTCATCTCTCGCCAGCAAGACGTGTGCACTCCCTCAAGGCCAAGCTTCTACCTACCTCGCGCGGTCCCTCGGAAGAAATTCTCGAAGCATAGTGTGCTGGATCATTTGATCCAATGTGGCGAGGGTGAAGATTTTTCCCTCAGTTCGCTGTAGCATGCGCCGCATGTCTTCCCGGCGCACCCCAAATCCTCGCCCATCGATGCACGCCAACACTTGAAATCCAGCTTGCCCAGCTCGGAGCCGATCATCGCGCATGCCGGCGAGGCGCTCGATTCTCGTCGCTTTGTCACGCGCGGTGCCGTCGTCGCCGGTGATTTTTGCCTCGATCACGACGGCGGGATTTACCTCGTCGGGGACAATGAAGTCGGGCGCTTGGTCAAAGCCGGGGATTCGCTCCGCCCTTTTTGTCTTCCTAAATGTGATTTGTGCACGGAACAAACGGTCTTCAATCGCGCTTTCCATGACGTCTCCGACTAGCTCGGAGACAGCGTCTCGATGGCTGGCAAAGGGGCGTCCGAGATATCTTTCATACAACAACATTGCATAGGGGACGTGATGCGCAGCTGCGTGGCGCAGAGATTCGAGGCCTGCAGCAGTGTCAAATTTTGAGAGCCGATGAATCGTGTCACTAGGCACGTTGATGACGCGTCGCGTGAGGTACTGAACAGCGACATGGACCAAAGCAATTACGCGCTCTTTCGCTTTCCCATTGCGGTCGGAGTCAAGCCGAGAGAAGTAGTCCTGTTCCTTCCGCGCTCGGCTGTCCAAATCCCGTGCCGCGTTCTGAGGCACATCAACACCGAGGTCGGATTTGGCGAGGTCGGCCCATTCCGGAGGGGACAATCCAAGTATGGTCCTGAGGACCAAAAATGACATCGCGTCTGCTCTAATGGCAGCCCAAACCGTTTCTTCATTGAATTTCACAAAGCCACTTGTCTCGCGCTTCAGCGCTTCATAACCTGTTTGGAAATCTGCATACTCCACGAAGTTAGGCCCTTTCGGCAGAAGAAGGAATTGAGATTGTAGGTCACCGAAAACTGACGTGACCATATCCTCGGTGTGATCCCGAAGGTAGTCAGGACTGACTTCAAACGGTCGCGGCAAGGCTTGCCTTCTCAACTTTGCTTGCAACCACCGGGGCTGCTAGGAGTTTGGTTATGAGCGCCTCAAAGCGATGGCCCTTCTGAATCTCAGTTACCGCTTGATGAGCCGCAGTCATTCTTCGGTCGGTCGGTCTCCTGCGGTCCCAATTTGCTCTGAGCTCATTTATAGTCAGCCGAGCAAGATGCCCAGCGACCAGGCAGCGCAGGTCTCCTCTTCTTAGACGCACGGATGCACTTCTCATCATTTCGGCGTCATGTGACAAAAGGATCTCGATGTTGCTTCCCTGTCTTTGCTCCGGCGCTTGCCTGCATATGAAGATGGTGTCCAGTACAGACGACCCAGTTCCTAAGATGTGGATGGAGGCTGCCATTTCAGCCACCGCAGGGAGCGTTGCGCAGCAATCTAAACCCGAATCCAGTATGGCGACCACCACCGGGGTGTAGGCTGCGGGATCGTTGTGGTGATAGGTGAACACGAACGGCGCATCCCGTTTCAACGCCGCACTATAGTGTTGGAAAACCTTGCTTAGCCCATCTGTGAAATGTACAAGGTCCCGACCGAGGGTTTCGTTTCCGGTCAGTTCCCATATACTCCTCGTTGACTCAGAACTGAATGCGGGATCGGCCTCGCCCAGACCTTTGCGCAACCATACGTAGCAGAAATCCATGAGCTCCGCGTATTGCACGTTGGCAAAATAAGGAGGATCCGTAAAGACGCCATCGAGGCTGTTTGGCTTGAGTAGGACTTGAGTGGCGGGCGCTGCAACGATCATTGCCTGACGACTTCGCGCCTCTGGGGCAGAATCAAGGAGGTCAGCCTGGATTCGTTCTCCGGGGATATAGATCAGAGTCTTGTTCTGTCGGGTCTCGAAAGGCTTCTCGCAATATTCCTTCGCACGGCGATACTTCTCCACAAAGTGGCGAAAAGCGCCGGACCCGATGCGTGGTATTCCTAGGAGGCTGTCTTCACACTGAACTAAACCCACAGGGAAGCCATGCACGCTGAAAACGTCTTGGCACTTCAGAGCATATGTGTCGTACCGGCAAAGCATGTTCTGGTATCTGATGAAATCAGAAAAAACCGTCAACAGGGCATGTCTAATTTCGTCATTGGAGACACGCTTGATAGTGTGAAGTAAGACCCCAAGCCCCAGCAATTGTCGTTGGTTAAACATATCTCTATACAGCCGATAGCCCCAGCGATGTAGGCGGTCCGTTTCGTCCCCTCTGGGAATATGTTCGTCGGGAATTGGGAGACGGTGTGTGCGAGCCAATACTTGACCTGCCTCCGAAAACAAGGCCATGTCGTGGCGGTCGGGCCTTTTGAAGAACCTTCCCTGATGCCTAGGGCGACAAGTCGGGCAATGATACTCGATGGCCCACATCCGGTGCCTTGGAGGAGCACTTTTAGGCTTTCCAGAGATGAATTGGATGCGTTTTTCACACCTGGGGCAGGAAACGAACTGGTTACGCGCAGGGCCTTCGACCTGAACTTGATTGTTGCAACTCGCGCACTTCGCCGGATTGGAGAGCGTCGGCTGGTTCTCGAACTCGTTCAACTCGCCGCAGGTTCGACAGACCACTACGTGTTTTGGATGGCGAACTGCCTCTGCCAAAAGATATCCGGGGAAAAGGTCAACATCAAGCTCACAGCCAGGACATTTCTCAACTTTCACCCAGAGGAAGTATTTGACGGGCACGGTTGAGCCACAATATCTGCACTTGGTTTGATAAAACCTTTCAAGAATGTTCTCGACGTGAGAGGCGACACTGCTAGCGGTCGCGATGAAAGCAGGGATGTCCAGAGGACTCAACGATTGTCTGACAATCCAGTAAGCCATCGGGTTTATGTCAGCCGCAACTACGCCAAAGCCAAGCCGGTTCGCTTCAAAAACTGGTGTCCCGCCACCCATGAACGGGTCAGCAATCAAACCGTGAAGTGCATGCGGCCGCCAGAAGCTTTTCTCAAGAGGCTCCGCGCCGTTATATTCTGCGAGGAGAAGGTTGCGGAATAAGGTGCCCGGTCTCCGCGCAAACCACTTGTGAACGCCGATGATCGGCCTATAGTTCTGCTGGATTTGCTTTTCCCGCAGTGCAAGCTTCGCAGCGAAAACGGGATCGAAGTGTCTTTCGAGACTCATTGTGTCCTGGGACAGCCCCCGTAGAGTGAGTATACTCACATCGAAGCCCTCCGAAAATATCGCAGCCCCAACAAACATAAAAGGAAACGAATGTCCCTAGTGCGGGGCACGCCACATAGACTACAGCAAGGGTTCAGCGGAGTTGTGGGAGATGATCGAGCGGGTGGCGTCGCGGAGGCGGACGATTTCGGGCCAGGCGGTGCCGGCGCTTGGATCTGGGGCGACTAGCGGGCCGAAGACTACGGTTACGCGGCCGGGGCGCGGGAGCGTGGTTTGGTCGCGGAGGATTTGGCGGGCGCCGCGCATGGCTACGGGACAGATCGGGCGCTGCGTGTCAACCGCGGCTTTGAACGCGCCCAACTGAAACGGGCGGATGCCTACGGCGGGGGTGAAAGTTCCTTCCGGGTAAATCACGACGGATTCGCCGGCGCGAAGCGCGTCGTTCACTTCTTCAGACTGGCGGATGCGGGCTTGCGGGTCGCTGCGATCGAAAGCGAATTGTCCGGAGCGGCGAATGATGGCGCCGACCAGCGGCATTTCGAGCGCTTCGCCTTTGGCGACGAAGCGCACGCCCGCAGGCAAAAACGCGAGAGTGACGAGCGTATCGAGATAGCTCGCATGATTGGGCGCGAAAATCCACGGGCCGGTGCGGTCGATTTCGCGGAGGGATTCGGGATTTTCGACGCGCACGGGAACGCCCGCGGCAAGGAGCATCCAGCGAGCGCCGCGGCGGGCGAGGCGCGCGGCTTTGTGGCGGTCGGGAGCGAGCGCGACCGCGGCCCACAGCGGCACGAGCACCGCTGAAAAAGCGGCGAGCGCGTACACGCCGTAAACGATCTCGATGGCGCGGCGAAGCATGCGCGCGGCGGCCGACCAGGCGCGGGTGGGCGCGCCGTCGGCCGCGAGCTTCGCGATTTGCACCCACGCAGGCTGCACTTTCCGGCCGAGTTTCCCTTCGAGATACAGGCGGCGCGTCTCGCTGCGGCGGAGCTTGCCGCTCGACGTCTTCGGGATGGACTGCGGCGCGAGGAGCTCGATCACGTCGGGAGGCATGCCGAGGGCGTCGTCGATGGCGCGGGTGATTTCGTCGGAGATGCGCGCGGCGGCGGAAGGATCGCGAAGCTCGGCGGCGATGATGAGGCGCTCGGTGCCGGTGCGCTTGTCGGGGGCGCCGAATGCGACGACGCAGCCGGTGCGCACGCCCGGGATTTTTCCGGCGATGATTTCCACTTCGTGCGGATAAATGTTGCGGCCGGCTTTGATGATGACGTCTTTGGCGCGGCCGGTGATGTAAAGCTCGCCATCGGCCCAGTAAGCGAGATCGCCGGAGTCGAGCCAGCCGCCTTCGTGGATGAGCTCGGCGGTGGCGCGCGGATTGCGGTAGTAGCCGGACGTCGCGGAGGGGCCGCGGAACCAGAGGCGGCCTTCGATGCGCTCGCCTAATGCGACGGGCTCGCGATTGGCCTCAGGGGTTGAAACCCCTGAGGGAGGAGCGTTTTTCGGCACGGCTAAAGCCGTGCCCTGACGAGGGTCGAATTCGGCGGAGCGTTCGGCTGAGGGCGAAAAATCTCTCATTTCGGCCGGTGCTCTCAGGAAGAGAGATTCTTCGCTTCGCTCAGAATGACGATCAAAGGCTGTTTCGGCGGACTGCGAAGCCGTGCCCTGACGAGAGCCATTTTCGAGCGCACCGCTGGCGCTAACGTCCGCTTGCGCGTGCTCAAGAGGGACAAGGCGGACTTCGACGCCGGGGACGGGCTTGCCGGCGCCGACGAATTCGAGCGTGGAGGAATCATCCGCATCGGCGGCAGCGGGAATGGCGAGGCCGTCGGATTCGAGCGCGGCGCGCTGGATGCGGTCGACTTTGTAGCCGGCGCCCATTTTCGGGGCGGAAACGGCGAGGGTGGCTTCGGCGAGGCCGTAAACGGGCGCGAGCGATTCGCGGCGAAAGCCGTAAGGCGCGAAACGTGCGGCGAAGCGCGCGAGAGTTTCGGGGTGGACGGGCTCGGCGCCGTTGGTGGCGGCGCGCCAGGAGCCGAGGTCGAGGCCCGCGAGATCTTTGTCCGCGATTTTGCGGACGCAAAGCTCGTAAGCGAAATTCGGGGCGGGGCTGATCGTCGCGCGATGGCGATGAATGGCCCAGAGCCAGCGCTCGGGCCGGCTGAGAAAAGCGAGCGGAGACATCACGATGAGCGGAATGCCGGTGAAAAGCGGAACGAACCAAGCGCCGATCAGGCCCATGTCGTGATACAGCGGCAGCCAACTGACGCAAGAGTCTTCGGGGCGGACTTCGATGCCGGCGATGATCGAGTGGATGTTCGAAAGGAGATTCGCGTGGGTGAGGATGACGCCTTTGGGGTCGCCGGTTGAGCCGGAGGTGTATTGCAGGAAAGCGATGTCGCTCGAGCGCGCGTGGGGAGTGATGGTTTCCACGGGGCGCCAGGCTTTCGGCGAGGACTCGGGCTCGGGAGCGGCGGAGGCGAGGCGGCCGGCGTTGAGCACTTCGCGCAGAGTGGGGACGCGCGGGCGCAGCAGGCGAGCGAGCGATTCGGCCTGGCGCCAGGTGATGAGGAAGCGCGACTCGGCGTTGCGCAGGATATTGGCCTGGCGCGCGGCGTATTCGGCGATTCGGTCGGCGCGAAACGGCGGATAAATCGGGACGGGAATGCCGCCGGCGAGCAGGATGCCTGCGAAGGTGAAGAAAAATTCGGCGCACGTGGGAAGCATGATGGCGACGGTCTGGCCGGGCTCGAGGCCGCGGCGGAGAAGTTCCGAGGCGACGGCGGAGGCACGCGCGTAGAGTTCGCCGAACGTGATTGTGCGGAGCTTGCCCGATTCTTCGTAGAGCTGGATGTGAGCGCGGGCGGGCTCGGCGCGTCCGCGGAGCCAGAAGATTTCGGTGAGAGTTTCGGAGCTGCGGATTTGGCGCTCGAGATCGGGGCGGGGGGCGGGCGAGGCGAGCGCGGGAGCAGCGGCGGCTCCGGCAGCGCCGGTGCCAGCGCCATTTTCGCCCTCGGGCGCGCGAAGGAGCGCGTCGATAAGGTCTTGGACGCTGTCGGCATCGGCCACGACGCTATCGGGGAGGCGGACGCCGCAAGCGTCGCCGAGGCGCAGCATCAACTCGACGCGCTCGAGGCTGCCGAGGCCGAGCTCGCGTTCGAGATGCGCATGAGCGCCGCGGGCGGCAAGGGCCGCGAGGCCGCGCGAGCCGCCGAGCTCGTTGAGGAGGCGGCGAATGATTTCCAGGGATTGCTCCTCGACGAGCGTTTTGCGGTCGAGTTTTGTTCCGGTCGAGACCATAGATGGAACAGGGCAATGCGGCAGCGAGGAGGGTGCGCGGGGCGTCGCGCCGCTAAGGCGAGACTATCACTGCGCCGGGGGGCGTTCAACTGATTGGAGGGAAGGAGTGTTTGCCAGATCTGCGACGGGGCAATCCAGGTGTTGGCCAACGTTGTGCTGGCATCGAAAACAAAGCGGAAGCCCTTCGACTTCGCTCAGGACAGGCAAGCTTCCGCACTCCAGAGGTCTCGCGGGCGGCGCAGAAGATGTGGGCAAGGCGCGGTGGGGCTTGATTCTGGGTGGTTAACTATTGTAATACTTACACCGCAGAGATTGTTCTGTCCTGTAAGGTGACCCATGGATTTTACAACCAGCGCTCGACACGGTAGTGTCTCCCGAAAAATTTGGAAGTGGACCATTTTCCTTTTGGCGACTGCGGCATCGCTAGCTGTTTCGGCGGACGCGTTGGCGCAGACGGCGCCGGCGAACCGGCTGATCACGGCGGCCGTGGACGAAAATGACCGCACGGTATTGCGCGGCAACACGTATCCCCTGGCGCACGCGGAATATGACCGAGGAGCGGCGCCGGCGAGCCTGCCGTTGCACCGCATGATTCTCGTTTTGAAGAGGAGTCAGGAACAAGAAGCGACGCTCGATGCGCTGCTCGAGCAGCAACAGGAAAAGGGATCGCCGAATTACCACCAGTGGCTGACGCCGGCGCAATTCGGGCAGCAATTCGGGCCGGGCGATGAGGACATTCAGGCGATCACGTCGTGGCTCGCGTCCCACGGATTCGAAGTGGCGGGAGTATCGAACGGGCGGACGCTGATCGAATTTTCGGGGACGGCGGGGCAAGTGGCGGGCGCGCTTCACACGGAGATTCACAAATACCACGTCAACGGAGAGGACCACTGGGCGAATGCGAGCGACCCGCAGATTCCGGCGGCACTTGTGCCGGCCGTGGCGGGGGTCCTCACGCTGCACAATTTTCCGAGAAAGGCGATGAATCATGTCGGCGGCGTTGCCACTCGATCGAAAAAGACCGGCAAAGCCGTGCCGGTGGCGCCGGACCCGAGCATGGGATCCTTTTTCACTTTGCCGGCTGCCGGCGGATGCGGCGTTCAGGCAGCCGATTGCTATGCGGTGAGCCCGTCGGACTTCCTGACGATTTACAACGTGTATCCGCTGTGGAACGCGGCGACGCCGATCAAAGGGACGAACCAGACGATCGCGATCGTGGCGGAAAGCAATATTGACACAAGCGATGTGACAAGTTTCCGAAACTACTTCGGGCTGCCGAATCCGCCGAACCTCACGGTCACGGTGAGCGGGCCCGACCCGATGAAGAACGGCGCAGAGACCGAAGCGCTGTTGGATACGGAATGGGCCGGAGCGATTGCGCCGAACGCGATGATCAACCTGGTGGTGGCGGAGTCCACCGAAGTGAGCCTGGGAGCGGACCTCGCCGCGATTTATGCGGTGGACAATAATCTCGCGCCGGTGCTGAACGTGAGCTTCGGAATATGCGAACTGTTCCTCGGAACCGCGGGGAATCAATTCTATAACCAATTGTGGCAGCAGGCGGCCGCGCAGGGTACCACTGTAGACGTGGCTACGGGTGATAGCGGCGCGGCCGTGTGCGACCGAGGCGAGGGGCCGGCGCCGGCTCCCGCGGTGTTTGGGCTTACGGTGAGCGGATTTTCGACCACGCCGTACAACGTGGCGATTGGAGGAACGGATTTCAATGATCTGACCGATGCTTCGAACTACTGGAATATTAACAACTCGGCGCCCGCTTACAACCCGGCCGCGCTGCCGACAGCATCGGCGAAGTCTTTTGTCCCCGAGACCACGTGGGACGTGAGCTGTACGAACCCGGTCTTTGGCACCCTCTTGGGATTCAGCCCGGATGCGGAAACGAATTGCAACAACCCACAATTACAGGGCTTCGTGCAAGCCGACGGCGGATCGGGCGGGATGAGCAACTGCATCAGTTCCGACGGACAAAACGTTGCAAGTTGCACGGGCGGATATGGCAAGCCGATTTGGCAAGTGGGAGCGGGGGTTCCGAACGACATGGCGCGGGACGTTCCCGACGCGTCGCTCTATGCGGCGATTGGCGGGCCTTCGGGGAGCTTCTACATCATCTGCGAGGCGGATCTGATTCCGCCGGGATTCACTTCGTGCGATCCACAGGATCCGGGCACGGAGTTCATCATGATCGGAGGGACTTCCGCTTCGGCGCCTGCTTTTTCCGCGATTATGGCGTTGGTGAACGAGCAGACAAAATCGGCGCAGGGGAATGCGAATTACATTCTCTATAAGCTGGCAGCACAGCAGCCGACGGCGTTTCACGATGTCCCCGCCGGTGGAACCATTGCGATGCCGTGCGCCAAGGGAAGCCCGGACTGTATCGTGAACAACCCGGCGGATATCTACGGCGTGCTGAGCGGGTTCAGCACAACGGCGGGATATGACCTGGCGACGGGGCTAGGGTCGGTGAATGCGAACAATTTCGTCACGCTGTGGGACAAGGTGACGACGCAGGGCAGTGCGACAACGCTCACGCTAACTCCTAGCCCAGTGAAGACAACGCACGGGCAGCCCGTGAATTTCACGATTGGCGTGACAGCGGCGAAGGCGGGCGGCGGGACGCCGACGGGCAACGTGTCGTTGATTGCGAATACGGGACCGAGCGGGCAATCGGGAGTGCAAGGCTTCGTTCTTGCGAGCGGCTCAGCTTCCGGAACGACCAGCGCGCTGCCGGGAGGCAACTACACGGTGATCGCGCAGTATCCAGGCGACGGCATCTTCGGGCCCAGCACTTCGACACCGCCGATTTCTGTCCAGGTGACGGCGGAAGCGAGCAAGGTGCAGCTTCTTTATGAGCTGTTCAACCCGGCGACGGGGCTGCAAACGAACCCCAATGCCACGACCGCACAGTACGGGTCGCTGGCAATCTTGCGAACGAATGTGACGAGCCAGGCGGGCGATGCCTGCGCGAATAACGCGCCCGGTGATCTCGCATGCCCGACGGGGAGCGTGACGGTCACGAACAACGGAGCGGCACTCGATGCGGGTACATACAATTTGAACAGCCTAGGATATGCCGAAGACCAGACGGTACAGCTGCCCGGCGGCACGAACAATTTGAGCGCCACCTATAGCGGCGACAGCAGTTTCTTGGGCAACACGGGAAACAGCACCATCACGATAACTCAGGCACCCACCAGCACCCTCCTCGTGACACCATCCGACCAAGTACTTTTCGGCGCGTCCGTGCCTGTGACCGCCTCCGTTGTGGGAGTCGGGCTAGGAGCGGGGCCGACGGGGCAGGTGACATTTTTCACGGGCGCAACTCCTCTGGGTGCACCTACTCCTCTGACGAACTCCATGTCCGGAAGCCTGAATAGCAGTCCCCGGGCGCAAGCGACCATCACTACCACGCAACTCCTTCTCGGCGACAACAGCATCACGGCACAGTACAGCGGCGACGGCAACTATTCCGCATCTACCTCTTCTGCCATTACCGTGGATGTGCAAATTCCCACAAATTGTTCTGTCAGCTCTTCAAACCTGATGATCGCGCGGGGGTCGAGCGTCACATTTACGGCCACGGTGAGTCCAACCGAGGCTGGCGGGCCAGGCCCCACCGGGCTCATGGATTTCATTTACAACGGCGATTTCACTCTTGGAATGGTGACGCTTACGAACGGCCAGGCGCAGATGACGACCAATTCTCTTCCTGGCGGCAGCGTGAGCATCCGCGCGGTCTACCTCAGCGACCAGAATTACACCTCCTGCTTTAACACCCTCACCGAAACGGTCAATTTCCTTCCAACGACGACGAGCATCATGACATCAAATCCATCAGTGCAGCAGGGCCAAAACGTGACCTTCACGGCGGTTGTCGCACCGGTGCAACCGGGAGGCCCCGCTCTCACGGGCACTGTGAACTTTACCGCTGCGACATCGACTGGCGCGCGGGACCCGCTGGCAGTCAACGTTGCAGTGGCCAACGGTCAGGCAGTCTTAACAACATCGAATCTACCAGCGAATACCCAGTCCGTCATGGCCGCGTACAGCGGGGACTTCAATTATTCGAGCTCGAGTGGATCCGTGGCGCAGGCAGTAGTGGTGCCGGATTTTTCGATGGCGGCAAACCCGGCGACGATCACGGTACTCCAGCCGGGCTCGACGGGCAGCACGGTTATAACCTTCACGGCGATGAACGGGCTGACCGGGACGTTCAACCTTGTGCCGCAGTGCAACGGGCTTCCTTCCGAAAGCAGTTGCAGCACGATGCAATCGAGCATCATGTTCAGTTCCACAGTGACCACGGCGACGGCTAAGTTGATCGTTTCGACGACGGCTCCCTCCAGCGCACCGCCGGCCGTCCGCATCCGGCCGACTCGAAGCGGCACCGCAGCGGTGATTGCTTTCAGTCTCCTTACGCTCGCGTGGATTCTTCGCAACCGGCGCAGACCTCGGCGAGTGCAGATCGCGTTCAGCGTCTTCTCGGTGCTCGCCCTGCTGGCGTTTGCGGCGTGCGGCGGTGGAGGGGGCGGCGGTGGAGGCGGCGGGAACCTAGGGACACTGCCCGGCCTAGATCAAAGCTCGACCGTCACTTTCATGCTTGGAAACACATCCCATACGCTGGCGATTCCGATCAATGTCGAATAGCGGCTGAGGTTGTTCGGAGGCACGGAGCACGTGCGCCTGTGGCGTGCGCTGTACTGCAATCGAAAACAAAGCGGGGGCAAGCTGCCGGACTCCAAAGGTCTCGAAGGCGGCGCGGTTGAGATTGGGGAGCGGTGCTTTGCGGTTCCTCTGTGTACTCGGTGGTTTGCTCGGTGCGCTCTGTGGTTCAGCCAGCGCAGCCAATCGAGGCCGCTCAACACAGAGTGCACCGAGAAAAGCGGGAAGGGCACGGAGGCGCTCAGTCGAGCAAACTGCCTTCGGCTGCGCTCCCGCCCACGCCAAGGCTTCGGCGCGCAGGAGGTCGGGCTGGACGTTGTTCGCCGGAGAGCACAGCGGGTCGTTCAGCGCGCAGTGGATGGAGATACCCTCGAAGTCGGCAGCCTTGTTTTTGTCCGTGGTCTCTGGCGAGCCGGCGCCGAAAACCGTGATGATGTCCGAGGTCGTGTTTTCCAGCTCCATGTTGGCGATCGAAACCGCGCGCGTAGCCGCCCAGTAAATTACCCCCGTCCAGCGTTACGGAAGATTAAAAATCGGTGAAAATTAACTTTTCTGGATGTTACGAATTCGTAATGGCAGGGCGCCTTACAGAATTGTCATCTTCGAATTGTTGGGAGAAAAAGCTCCGGAAAAAACAGACCGAAGGCCATCGGCCGTGGCTGCGCGTCCGCAGCTTCCACAGCCCATCCTGCGCGATCGGTGCAGGCTCGCCCTGCTATTCGCGATCTCTTTCTTTCCCCGACGACTTATCGCCGCTGACCGAAAGGAGTTCTACGTCAAAGATCAGCGTCGAGTTCGGCGGGATCACGTTGCCCGCGCCGTGTTCGCCATAGGCGAGCTGGGGAGGCACGTACAATTGCCACGTCGATCCGGCCGGCATCAATTGCAACGCCTCCGCCCAGCCCTTGATCACGCCCTTCAGGGAGAAGGTAGCTGGCCCATTGTGCTTCGCGGAGTTGTCGAATTCCGTTCCGTCGACAAAGGTCCCGCGGTAATTGCACGTCACCGTGTCGTCCGCGTCGGGTTTCTTTCCCGTCCCGGCCTTCAAAATCTTGTATTGCAAGCCATCGGGGAGGGTGACGACGCCTTCTTTGGCCTTGTTGGCGGCCAGAAAAGCCTCGCCCTCCTTCTGGTTCGCCAGCGCCTTTTCCGCGCGAAGAGCCGCTTGCTTCTCCTGGAGTTCTTTCTGCGCAACCTTGAGAACGTCACGCATCTCATCCTCCGTCAGCAGAGTCTTGCCGCCCGAAAACGCATCGGCAATTCCTTTGCTCAGAGTTTGCAGGTCCAGGTCGAGCGCCTGCCTGCGGAAACCCCCGCCAATTTCCATGCCCAGCGCATAACTGAATTTTTCCTTAGAAGTCTTGAATTCGGGCGTGTCGCCCGTCGCGGCCGGCAGCGGAAGCAGGATGAGCCCCAAAAGAAGGGTGAACTGTCTTTTCACGGCGGTTCCTTTCGCTAGGATCGAAATTGCCGGAGTGAGCCCCAGGCACGTCATTCGCGATTCAAATTGTACACGGGTTTTAATGCAGAACGAATGGACCGATCTCGTCTACGAATTCTCTTTTCACGCGAATGAATGCAAAGCCGTTTCAACACCGCATGAATGCCGGCTTCGCTTTAAATTAAGACCGGAACGTATCCAAATCTTGTCTCTTGCACGTCGGAAGGCTCCAGCGACCTCGAGCTATGCATGCGGAGGACGAGGGACTTGGAAATGAAACTCCTGCGCCGGCTTTTCGGCCGTGCCGCCAGGATTCGCGCCCGAGGTTCGAACCTCAGGCCCCTCCGGACTTCGCCCCCGCGCATGGAAGGAGCTGGTGATTTGCATCCCATTGCGCGGGGGCCCATTTGCCGGCAACGGCGGATCGAGGACCTGGGGGGTGATGCCGCCGCTGCCAACAATCGGTCGCGCCGATCTGATTGGGTTACTCCTGCCGCTGGGCCGCGTCGGCCGCCTCCGCCAGTTCGTTCAGCACGTCGAAGAACTGCGGGTTGGTCTGGCCGGTGAAGAGGCCATCGTCGGTCAACGCTTTCACCGCCGCCCGAGCGCCAGAGAATCTGTCGTCGCTCGGCCGAATCACGGCGCAAAACGGCAGACCTTTTTGGATGAATTCGCAAGGTACCGGAAAGATCAGGCTGGGCTGAGTCAGTTTGAGAGTTCCCAGCGGCGGATTGGTGAAGAAATTGGGGAAGGTGAGGTTCGACGTGGGATCGGTGAACGGCGCGATCGGCGCTTGCACCCCATTGCCCGCAAAATCGGTCCATTCCAGGAAGTGAGCGATCTCATCTCCTCCGATCCCGAGCGTGATCTTCAGCACTTCCCGGCTGGTGACTTTCTGGCTCAAGGTGGCGTAGAGGCTCGACCCACCCTGTTCGATCATTCCAAAGTGAAACGCCGCCGTATTGGCGATCGCCTGGATATGCTCGTTGCCGGCCACCCCGCTCGCCGCAGGAAAGGGAGTGCCGATGAAATCGCCGTTGTCTCGAGGGATGGCCGTCACATCGCTGAAAGTGATCGCTTGAGGAAACGTGGCGCCGAAGTCTGGGTTGGTGGTGCTGCGGTAGCGGACGTACCAACTGGTGTCCACATTGAGATGCATGAGATTGGTGAGGCGCTTGATGCCCGACGAACCTGTAGCAATGCTTCCGGGAATCGTGCGGAATTCCTCGAGACTCACCTGGGTCGCTCCCTTGGACTTGAGATACGCATTGAGAAACGTGGCGTGGCTCACTTCATCCAGCGTGTTGCTGGCGATGTATTGCGGGCCATCGGGGTCGAGGTTCGACAGGGCGACCTGATAGTTGTTCAGTGTTTGGCCGGGATCCAGCTCGATGGGGGGATTGCTGCCAATGCCGCCCAGCTCGGCATATTGGGTCCACAGATCGCTCTCCAGGATTTCGGCAGCCGCCAGGAACCGCAGGATCGCAGCGTCCCCCGGCGGGAGGGTACCGCTTTTTGCCTGGGCGAAAGCCAATCCGCGAGTGAGCAAGCCCGCGCCCATGGTCGCTGCTCCCGCTGCCAGCGCTCCGTTTTTCAGGAACGAGCGCCGGTTCAACGACTTTCCAGACACTTCATTCTTTCCTTTCATTACATTCTCCTTTTTGTTCGCGTCAGATGGATGGGTTGCGCCGCCGCCTCCGGCAGGCGGCTGGCGCCAATCGAAAAGTGCCTTCCCTGTTAAAATCAGGCAGCGGAGTGAGGCATGCCTGTTGACACTGAACGCTTGGATGCCTGATGCGGATAACCGCGAAATCACTACCGCAACAAGACTCTCTGAAGGGCTAACTGCTTCTGCCGGATGGGATTACGCGAAAACCTCAAGTCCATCTAATCTTGCCTGCAACTCTCCGGGCGTGAATTTCATCTGATTTTCCAGCGAGTTTCTGGGAGTTCCAGAAATGAACGACTTGAAAATCTCCCCGCACCGGGTGTGCTTTGGCGCCTTCGAGGTGGACTTGGAAGCGCGCGAACTCCGCAAGCAGGGGTTCCGTATCCGCGTGGAAGAAAAGCCGTTTCAAGTGCTGGAGTTGCTGCTGGAGACGCCCGGGCGCGTGGTGGCGCGCAAAAGGCTTCGAGAAAAATTGTGGCCGGATACCTACGTCGGCTTCGAGCACAGCCTGAACACGGCCGTCAACAAGCTGCGCGATTTGCTCGGAGATTCGGCGCAAAACCCCCGCTTTGTCGAGACGATTCCTCGCCGCGGTTACCGCTTCATCGCGCCGGTGCAAAAGCCGGCGACCGAACCCGCCGCCAAAAAGCTGATGCTCGCGGTCTTGCCCTTCGAAAATCTCGGCGGTGAAAGCGATCAGGAATTTTTTGCCGAGGGATTGACCGAAGAGATGATCTCGCAGCTCGGGCAGCTCAATCCAAAGCGCCTCGGCGTGATCGCGAGAACTTCCGCAAGCCAGTACAAGCGCACGAAGAAATCCGTGGGTGAAATCGCGCGCGAGCTCCATGTGGATTACATTCTGGAAGGCTGCGTCCGCAGGGAAGAATCTCGCGTCCGCATCACCGCCCAATTGATCGGCGCTGCCGACCAGGCCCATCTTTGGTCCGCGAATTACGACCGCGAGATCGGCGATATTTTGCGGGTGCAGCAAAATGTTTCCAACCAAATCGGACGCGCCCTTGCGGTCGAGCTTCTGCCGGAGCAGCGCGCCGTGCGCCGCTCCGTAAACCCGGCCGCTCAGGAAGCTTATCTCCGAGGGCGTTTCTACTGGGGCCAGCTTTCCGAAGACTCTCTCAACAAGGCCGTCGCCTGTTTTGAGAGCGCGATTTCTCTCGATCCGGGGCTCGCGGGCGCCTACTCGGGGATCGCCGACTGCTGCAATTTGCTCTGCTGGTTTGGCGTGCTGACTCCGAACGCAGCCGGGCCGAAAGCGACGGCAGCGGCCGAACGCGCGCTGAAGCTCGATGATTCGCGCGCCGAAGCCCACGCGTCTTTCGGCTTGGTCCGCTACTGGTACGACTGGCATTGGCCATCGGCCGAGCGCGAATTCCAGCGCGCCATCGAACTCAATCCCAGCTACGCCGATGCGCATCTCTGGTACGGCGGTTTCTTGCGCTGCATGGGAAGGCTGGATGAGGCAGAAGAGGAAACGGCCCGCGCGCGCGAGCTCGACCCGCTTTCACTCATCGTCAATATGAACGCGGCAGGTCCCTTGTACTTCCGGCGGCAATTCGATCGTGCGATTGAGCACCTTCGCGCCATTCTCGAGCGAGAGCCCCAATTCATTCCGGCGCTGTTCAATCTGGGCTATGCCTACCTCACAGCCGGCAAGTATCCAGAAGCAGTCGCAACGTTTGAAAAGGCTGTCGAGCTTTCGGGCACCCGCCAGGGCCTTCCCCCGCTGGCGCATGCCTACGCCGTGGCGGGGAGAACCGGGGAGGCGAGAAATATTCTTGAGAAACTGAAAACGGGCTTCCCGGGCAGGTATGTGGCCTCGCCTTTGCTCGCGCTCATCCATCTGGGCCTCGGCGAACACGAGCAAGCCATCGAATTACTCGAAAAAGGTGTCGAGGAGCGTTCCTGCTGGATGGTCTTCCTGAAGATGGATCCCGTTTACGATCCGCTCCGCTCCCATCCCCGCTTCCGCGCGATTCTAGAGCGTGTCGGATTCTCTTCTTAGGAAACCAGCGGATGCCCGGCGATGCCTTCGAGAATGCGGTACGGAGCATGTTGCGGCGCGACGAGCATGTTCGGCGGGACCAGCACGGTCTGCTCCATCGCGTATTTTCCTGACATCACGGCGTGCGCCACGCCGTCGGTATAAACCACCCACGTCGCCAGCGGAGGAAATTCCAGCCGCGTCTTTGGACAGTTGGCCTGGAACTCCTTGTTCTCCTTCAAGTAGTCGTGAAACCGCAGCATGAACATGTCGTACGGCGTGCGCCCCGAGGCGCTGAATCCGAGCCGCTCCGCCCAGGTTTGCACCGTGCGCCCCAGGAAAGTGTCGGACTCTGCGATCTGGCGGAGTCCTGCCGCTTCCGCATACTGGTGCGCGAGCGACGTGAAATCCTGCGTCGTGTTCCACACGCGCGGCTGCTGTGGATTCAGATTCGTGAACACGCGCAGGATGCGTCCGCCCGCGGTGGGGCGGCTGGGAAAAGCGTCCACGTGCAGCAAATCGTTGCGCTTATGCAGCGGCAGTGAGCGCCGCTCTTCCTCGAACGGCCGAAAACTCGAAAAATCCAGAATCCATTTTCCCGCGTAGGGCGAAAGAAATTTCGTCAGAAATTCGATCACCTGCGCGCTGTAATTCCGCATGATCGAATGAACCCGCCCCACGGTCTCGGAGCTGCCGGTGACTCCGCGCAGCAGGTCTTCGGACGGGCGGTAGGAAACATTCTTATGCAGCCGCAGCTCGGCCCACTCCTGCGCGAGCAGGAATTCGCGGTCGGCGGCCGGGAGGTGAAAAGGGGGTTCGCGGAAAAAAAGAATCTGCCCGCTTTCGAGCAGCTCGCAGTACGCGCGCGCCCGCGCTTCGGGCTGCTCCGCGCCCACCCAGCCGTCGGGCAGCTTGTAATCTTCCACAAGAATCCAGGGCAGGTTCGGCATGGCCCCCCTCGCCTAAGCCCATCCGAACAGTGCGCGGCACACCCCATCTGCCGCGCGACTGAACATTTGATTGCTGTTGAAGAATACCCTACGAGCGAAATTCGCACAAAGCCGGATGACTTCTAATGCTTCGCGGCCGAGGCAGTTTTATATCCGCGCGGGAGGAGCGTCGTGGTGAGGTCGAGCCCGCTGAGGTCGACGCCTTCGAGGTTCGTTTCCCGCAAAATCGTGGTCTGCAAATCCGCTCCGGAAAAATCCGCCCCGCGCACTTCCGCCAGCCGGAAATTGGCCGCGGCCAGATTTGCCCCGCGCAGAATCGCCTGGCGCAAATCCGCGCGAAAAAGTTCCGCTCCGCCCGCCTGGGCATCGGAGAGGTCCGCGGCGCTCAAATTCGTTTCCGTCAAATCCGCTTTCCGGAGATCGGCGCGGTGAAGTTTGGCCTGGCTCAAGTCCGCGGAAGCGAGCTTGGCCTCGCGAAGAGAAGCTCCCGTCAGATTTGCGCCGCGAAGATTCGCGTACGCGAGCCGCGCTCCCGCGAGGTTCGCGCGCGACAAATCGGCGCCGGCAAGTTCGGCGCGCGCGCCTGTCTCATCGCCGCGGATAAACTTCTCGTGCGCTTCCAGGATTTCCGCGAGCCTTTTGCCCCCGTGGCGAATGTTCTTCGGGGAGCGCAGCGCTCCTCCTGTCAAAATTTCCAGAATTCCCATCGTTCATCGCCCCATCTAAAACGACTGCCTTGGGAAAGAATTCTACTAAAAACGGCCCGATGCAGCACGCGCCGTCGCGCGCCTCTCCGTTTGCGCGCCGCCATCCGATTTGTGATAACTTGGCCAGTAATGCGAATTCTCGAAAAGTTGAAGAACCGCGCCCGCGCCTTTCCCCAGCGGATCGTTCTGGCCGAAGGCGAGGACGATCGCGTGATTCACGCGGCGGCTCGTGCGACCGCCGAGCGCTACGCGAAGGTGACGCTCCTCGGCCGCGCCAAGATGATTCAGGCTGCGGCGGCGCGCCTTGGCGTCATCCTCGACGGTGTCGAGATTCTCGACCCGCTCGCGAGCCCGCGCCTGAATGCTTACGCCGAGATCTATCTCGAACGCCGCCGCGCTCGCGGCGCCTCGCTCGAAGAAGCCCAGCAGATCGCCCGCAAGCCGCTTTACTTTGCCGCGCTACGCGTGGCCGCGGGCGATGCGGATGCCTCTGTGGGCGGCGCCGCGAATTCCACCGCTGAAACGGTGCGCGCGGCGCTTCATTCCATCGGCCTCGCGCCCGAATCGAAGCTACTCTCCAGCTTTTTCCTCATGGCGCTGCCCGAGCGCGAGGGCACATCCTACGGCGAAAAGGGCGCGATGCTTTTTGCGGATTGCGGTGTGGTGCCGGAGCCCTCGGCGCAGGAATTGGCGCAAATCGCGCTGGCAACGGCGGAGAATGCGCGCGCGTTTCTCGAATCCGAACCTCGCGTGGCTCTGCTTTCGTTTTCCACCAAAGGCTCCGCCAGCCATGCCCGCGTGGACAAAGTCCGCGAAGCTCTCCGCATCGTGAAAGTCCGCCGGCCCGATTTGGCCGTGGATGGCGAACTGCAAGCCGACGCTGCGCTCGTCCCCGCCGTTGGCGCGAGCAAAGCGCCGGGCTCGCCCGTTGCCGGCCGCGCCAATGTGCTGATTTTCCCCGATCTCGATTCCGGCAACATTGCCTACAAGCTCGTCGAACGACTTGCGGGCGCCACAGCGCTCGGACCGATTCTCCAGGGTCTCGCGCGCCCGGCCAACGACCTCTCGCGCGGTTGCTCGGCGGAGGATATCGCTCACGTGATTGCCATTACGGCGATTCAAGCGATTGCCCGCGCTCAAACCGTCTCCGGCTCGGCGGATTGAGGTGCGAATTGTCCGCGCGCTGTTTCCACTTTCCCGCTGATACCGGCCGCTTTTTTTCTCGTTTCATATGCCTTGCGTGGACGCTTGCGCTCCTCTATTGCGTTTTCGCCGCTCGAGCCTCGGCCCAGGACACTTACGCTGCGCCCGCGGATGAAATTGTCGCGAACCTTGCGGCTGGCCGCGTCGTGATCGCCGTGGTGAAAGACGCTATTCTCGTCGCCACGCTCGAAGACCCCATCGAAGTTCAAACGCGTCCTCCCATTCCCGTGCAACTCTCCAGCCGGCGCGCCGGCGTGATTCTCGGCCCGGTCGAGTGGTTCTCTCCTTCCTCGCAGCAGGACCTCGCTCAAATCAATCGCGAGTTGCCTCACCTCCGCGCGCAAGGCACCGGGGTCAGAGGCACGCCTCATCTGGGGCAAACACAGGAAGGGACGGAGGCGGCGGACATCGAACAAATCGGGCAGGGTTTGCTCGAACGCCTCAATGAAGTCGTGAAGGACCTCCACGAACGAATCTCCCTCCCGCCGGGAGAGCCCCTCGAGCAACTCATCGTGGCGGATTTTTTGCCGGGATACGGACCTGAGGTATGGCAGCTCGCGTATCCGCTCAAGCAATCTCCCGAGCGCGGCGACTTCTGGGATACGCGCGTCACCAGGCCGGTCTATTTGCAATTCTGGCCCCCGGAAAAAGGCCATCCGCACACGCTCGTGGAGTTCGACTATCCCCCGAGCGGCGCCGGCCCTTCATTGCTGGAGATGCTCCGGCAAAAAGATCCGCGCCTGGAAAAACTGTGTACTTCCGATCCGAAGATGGCGGAAGTGGCTGCTCGCCTTCTCGATGGCCAGAGCGGAAAAATTCCCGCGGGAGATGCCACGCAGTTCCTCCGCGCGGCGCTCGAATCCATCGCTCTGCCCAAAGCTCGGCAAACCATGGCCAGCATCGGCTTCGAAACCGGATTCGAATGGATCCTTCCGCCTCCGCCTGAGCCCAAGCGCCCCGGCCCGCAAAAAGAACGCCCCTCCGGCGCTCCCTCTTTGCGCCATCCCACTGAATGAGCCTCACGGTTTTTGTAGGGGCATCCGCCAGAATTCTGGCGGACCGTGCCCGGGCAGCCCGAGGCAATTCAGTTCGCCATCTGCCTCAGACGCCGATGCAGCATCACTTTCACTCCACTCCGTGGCCGCAGCGTAACGGTTGGCTGAATTTCCGAGGTTTTTCCAGGCGGAACAGAAAAGCGGAATCTTTGCGCGAATCGCGCCAGCAACAACGTGGCTTCCAGCATCGCAAACGAAGCCCCCACGCAAACTCGCGGTCCGCCGCCGAACGGGAAATACGCAAATCTCGGGATTTTTCCCGACCGGATCGGATCCTCGCGCCACCGCGACGGGTCGAATCGCAACGGATCGGCAAAAAATCGCGCGTCCCGGTGCGTGACCCACTGCATGAGAAACGTATTCGTTCCTGCGGGAAGCCGGTAGCCATCGATTTCAAACGGACCGAGTGCCCGGCGGCTGAATCCCCACACGGGCGGATACAGCCGCATCGATTCTTTGATCACCATTTCCGTGAACCGCAATCGGGTGAGGTCTTCGAACTCCGGCGCGCGCCCGCCGAGAACGTTCTCCAATTCCTGCGCCAGCGCTGCATCGATCTCCGGATGCTGCGCGAGCAGGTAGATGGTCCAAGAGAGTGCGATCGCGGTGGTTTCATGGCCGGCAAGGAAAAGCGTCATCAGCTCGTCGCGAAGCTGGCGATCGCTCATTTGGCCAGCTTCGCTGTCGTGCGTACGCAGCAGCGTGTCGAGCAAATCTCCGCCCGGCCGCCCGGAGGCTCGCCGCTCTCCGATGATGTCGTAAATGATTCGGTCGAGGACGCCGATCGCGCGCTGGAGCGCGATCGTGCCCGGGAGCGGCATCCCTGCCGGCAGCAAGAACGCCAGGCTCGCCTGATTCATGAATTTTTCTGCTACCACTTCGAGCGCTGCGCCCACCGACCTGGCCTTTTCTGAAGCGTCGCAACCCAGCAGTGTGCTGGCCACGATTTCGAGCGTGGCGCGCATCATGTCTTTGTGAATGTCCCGCGTTTCCCCGTCGCCCCAATGTCCGAAAACCCGGTCCGCCGCTGCGACCATCACCCTGGCGTACGGAACGAGGCATTCATGGCGGAACACCGGCTGCACCAATTTCCTCTGCCGGTGCCAGGCTTCTCCTTCGTTCGTCAGGAGTCCGTTTCCCAGAACTCGCGTGAGCGCCCGGTAGCCGCGCGATTTGACGAAATTCGTAGCGTTCGTCACCAGCACCTGCTCGACGCCATCCGGGTGAGTCAGCAGGCAAATCGGCGAAGGGCCAAAGCGGAAGAAAACCACGTCGCCGTAGTCACGCGCGCACTTTTCGAGATACCCGAACCAATCACTGCCTAGATCCAGCATGCTGCCCACGAGAAACCGGCCCTTCGGGCCCGGAGGAAGGCCTCGGGATTGCGCGACCGGTTTTGTCAGTGCGATTGGCATTCTGTCGCCCCACTACAGTTCAAATGCTGATGCTAATGCGAAGGCCGGTCCTGCAGCTTGGTTGCCTCGCTGGGAGGCCTCTGGGAGCCTACTTCTTGCTGGCGACTTGCTGTTGCAGGCGCGCGTTCTTTTCCGCGACTCCCCGCACAAGCTCTTCCTTGTGTTCGATCAGCCGGCGGGCGATTTCCGGGTCGGATAGCCCCAGGATTTGCGCGGCGAAAATTCCCGCATTCGTGGCTCCCGCTTTGTCGACCGCCATGGTGGCGACTGGAATTCCCCCGGGCATTTGCACAGTCGCAAGAAGCGCATCCATCCCATTTAATGCGCTCGTGGCGAGCGGCACCCCGATCACAGGCAGCGTCGTGTTCGCTGCCATCACCCCGGCAAGATGGGCCGCGGCGCCTGCTCCCACAATCAAGACTTTCAGCCCTCGGGAGATGGCAGCGGTGGCGTATTCATGAGCCCGCGCGGGAGTCCGATGCGCCGACACCACCTCCATCTCGTAAGGGATGCTGAATTTCTCAAGGATCCTGGCAGCTTCGCTCATCACCGGCAGGTCCGTGTCTGAGCCCATTAATATGCCCACAACAACGCCCTGCTTTGAGTTGCCGCCCGCTCCCTTAGCCATTCACGGCCTCCACGGCTACGCGGTTCCCTTTCACTCCTGCGCCTCCGATATCTTTCCTGTAATGAGACCCCGCGAATCGGATTCTACTAATTGCGTCGTATACAGCCTTTCTTGCGGGCTCCAAGCTCGCCGCGCGGGCAGAAACTCCCAGTACACGGCCGCCACTCGTGTAGTATTTATGCCCCTCTTTCCTCGTTCCCGCGTGGAACGCCATCGCCCCGCCAGCGCTCGCGGCGTCCTCAAGCCCTTCAATCACCCTCCCGGTGACAGGATTTGAAGGGTAACCCTCCGAGGCCGTCACCACGCAGATGCTCGCCGCCGGCGACCATCGAGCTTTGAAGCCGTTGAGCTGGCCCTGAGCAGCAAGCAGACAAGCCTGGGCAAAGTCGAAGTCTGCGCGGAGCAAAACAGCTTGCGTTTCCGGGTCTCCCAGCCGGCAATTGAATTCGAGCACTTTCGGTCCTTCGGAAGTCAGCATCAGCCCAGCGTAAAGGAAACCGCGGTACGGTATCCCATCCTCGCGCAGTGCACTGAGCGTCGGCCGGACGACGCTCTCCACAATCTGCTTCTCGAGCGCAGGAGGCAGAATGTCGTCTGTCGAATACGCGCCCATCCCTCCCGTGTTTGGACCCGTGTCTCCATCGAAGGCGCGCTTATGATCGCGCGCGGGAGCCATGGCAATGAAATCTTTCCCGTCAGTCAGGATGATGTAGGAGAGCTCCTCGCCGGAGAGCGCTTCCTCGATCAGCACTTGCCCGCCCGCATCGCCGAATTCGCGCTTCTCGAGCACTCGCTCGATGAATTGCTCCGCTTCCTCTGCCGACGACGCAACCACCACACCCTTGCCCGCGCACAGCCCGTCCGCCTTGATCACAAGCGGCCAACTGGCTCGCTTCAGCGCCGCGCGCGCATCGCTTGCGGATTCAAAGATTCCGTACGTGCGGGCGGTGGGGATTCCGTGGCGCTCGAGAAAATGCTTGGCGAAAACTTTGCTGCCCTCGAGCTGCGCAGCTTCTCGCGAAGGGCCCAGCAGGACGAGTCCGCGGCGCGCGAATTCATCGGCAATTCCGAGCACAAGCGGCAGTTCCGGTCCCACGATTGTCAGGTCAGCGCCGAGCCGCGTGGCCAGGTCCGCTGCGATTTTCACGTCGCCCAGATCCAGCGGAAAGCACTCCGCATCATTCGCAATTCCGCCATTTCCCGGAGCGCACCAAATTTTTTCTACCGCAGAGGATTGCCGCAGCTTCCATACAATCGCGTGCTCGCGGCCGCCGCTTCCAAGAACTAGAATCTTCATTTTCGATTTTGCCCGACGAATTCAAACGATACGGCTGCGCCTCCGCCAGTGTCAACAAGAGTTCGGCTTGCCCCCGCCAGGCAAAAGTGTTTTCATCTACTCATTTTTGCGCCTCCGGCAGTTCGCCTTTTGAGCGTCGCGAGCCAGGGCGCTGATTTTTTGTCGAATTAGCAGGCCATCATGCATTGGGACTTTGCGGTCATCCTCATTTTTCTTGGCGCGCTGGTGCCCTGGGTGAGCCGCCGCCGGATTCGTCACCTGATGGAGCTGCCCGGCACCACGAAGATGGACCGCCTTTCGCTTTACGCCTCCACATTTGTCTTTCAATGGCTGGCTGCTTGCGTCGTTCTGTGGCGCTCGATTGCACGCGGGCTCACCGCGCCTCAGCTCGGCCTGGTGGCTTCGAATCCCGGTTTCACCGCGGGCCTTGCCATTGTTCTCTCGAGTCTGATCCTGTTGAACCAACTTTTCAGCCTGCGCCGGCTCGCGGCGAACCCGGAAGATCTCAAGGGGGTGCTGCCGCAGCTTGCTTTGAAAATTTTTCCCCAGGATCGCGTCGAGCGCCTCGTTTTCACCGCGCTGGTCATCACCGTGGCTCTCTGCGAAGAATTCATTTACCGGGGCTTTGCCCAGTTCGTCTTCCAGGATTGGTCGGGGGGAATCGTGGCTGCGGGAGTGATTGGTTCGGCCGTGTGCTTCGCCCTAGCGCATCTCTATCAAGGGCGCCGGGGCTTGGCCTCCACATTTGCCGCAGGCGTGATTTTCTCGCTTGTGAGAGTTTGGACTGGGAGCATTTTGGTGCCTGCGATCGCTCACTTCGTAGCGGATCTGACGGTCGGGTTTCTAGCTCCGGGCCGACTTCGCGCCGTGACAGCCGCAAACCAACCAAGTTCTGCGCAACCCTAGGTGAATCTGTGACATACGCGAAATTCCCATTTACTACTACCTATATAGCATGACGATCAAGAAACAACTACGTCCATCGTCTATAGCCGATACACTCCGACTCTACGACTTCAGTCCCAGCTTGGAGCAATCCGAGGCCATCGCTGAATACATCTCCCTGCTCCTTCGCTGGAATCAAAAGATTTCCCTTACGCGTGTGACGGACCCGGTCGAGATCCTGCGATTTCACTTCGGAGAAAGCCTTTTTGCGGTTAGAAAAGTGCCGATTCGGGAAGGTCGGCTCGCCGACGTCGGCGCAGGGGCTGGGTTTCCAGGTTTGGCGCTCAAGATTGCTGTTCCGGCGCTCGATGTTGTGCTGATCGATTCGAGCACAAAGAAAGCTGCATTTCTTGCCGAGGTTTGTCGCTCGTTAGGCTTGAAAGGCGTCAGGATCCTCAAGACCCGAGCGGAAGACATAAAAGCTGACGACGAGCGCTTCGAATATATTACCGGCAGAGCCCTCGGGAAGTACTCAATGCTTCTTGAATGGGCCAGCCGACACCTCGAGCCTTCCGCCAATGTAGTTTTGTGGCTTGGGGAGGAAGAAGTGGATCGGTTGTCTCGGAATGACAATTGGGAGTGGCGCAAACCGGAGCGAATTCCAGGCTCGAAGCAGAGATTCATCCTCGTCGGGTCGCCTCGCCGACCTCTTTAGCTCTGTAATTGTTCCACGTGGAGCGCTGTGTGCAAGTGCGAGAAAAAGAAAATGAGGTGTTCCACGTGAAACATATTGCATCCTGTGAAAATTCTCTGATACATTCGCAGATTCACTGGGGGAAGCGCTTGGCGCGGGTCATCGCAATTGCCAATCAAAAAGGCGGAGTCGGCAAGACCACAACAGCCGTGAATCTTGGCGCTTCTCTCGCTGCCTCCGAACAGCGCACTCTCATCATCGACTGCGATCCACAGGGCAATACGACCAGCGCTCTAGGTTTCCCCAAAGACCCGGCCCGGAGAACGCTCTATCAATCACTGATCCTCGGCGAGCCCATTGATCGCGTCATCATCAAAACACAGGTTGACGCGTTAGAGATCATTCCATCGGACAAGAACCTCGTCGGCGCCGCTGTTGAGCTCGTCTCCATGGAGAGCCGGGAATTCCGCCTCAGGGGCTTGCTTGAGCCAGTTCGCGAGAGATATGAGTTCATCCTTCTAGATTCTCCGCCAGCGCTCGACCTCCTCACGATCAACGCCCTGGCGGCAAGCGACTCGGTTTTGGTCCCTATCCAGTGCGAATATCTCGCCCTCGAGGGAGTCTCCGAGCTGCTCGACACTCTCATGCGTCTCCGCCGCACTGTCAACCAGTCCCTGGCAATCGAAGGCATCCTGTTGACGATGTACGACGAGCGGACGACGCTCTCCAGACAGGTAGCAGCGGACCTTCGCAGCTTCTTCGGATCCCAAGTATTCGAGACCGTCATCCCTCGAAATGTGCGGATCGCTGAGGCTCCAAGCCACGGCAAGCCTGTAACACTATACGACATACATAGTAAAGGAGCCGAGAGCTACATCCAGCTCGGCAAGGAGGTTATCGCCAATGCCCAGAAACGCTTTGGGGAAAGGCCTGAGCGCGTTGATTCGGGAGCCGGAAATGCCGCCACCGCCGCCTCCGCCGGCGGCGGTGGTAGAAGTACAAGCAGCAGATAATGCGACACATGTAGGATACCCCGCCGCGGCTCTTGGCGATGGCTTGCTCCAGATCGATATCGATCGCATCGATCCCAGTCCCTACCAACCGCGCTCGCGTTTCCGCGAAGATGCGCTCGAAGAGCTCGCGCGTTCGATTCGCACGAGCGGAATCGTCCAGCCGCTTGTGGTCCGCCGGATGGGCAATCGCTATCAGTTGATTGCCGGCGAACGCCGCTGGCGTGCCGCACAGAGAGCGGAACTCGCGCGCGTGCCTGCGGTGATTCGCAATGTGCCGGAAGAAATGGCGCTGGAAATGACGCTGGTGGAAAATCTTCAGCGCGAGGACCTGAATCCTGTCGAACAAGCCCGCGCATTCCAGCGCCTGACGGACGAATTCCATCTCACCCAAGAACAAGTGGCCGACCGCACCGGAAAAGATCGTGCAACGATCGCAAACGCGGTTCGGCTCCTAAAGCTGGAAGAGCCGATTCTGGATTTGCTCGAAGAAGGACGCGTGAGCGCAGGACATGGGCGCGCGTTGCTCGCGATTGCTGATGGAAAAGTGCGCCTTGCGCTTGCTCGCCGCGTCGCTCGCGGAGGAATGACCGTCCGCCAAGTGGAACGCTTTGCCGCGCGGATTCTGAAGCCGCGCGTTCCTGCATCGAGTCTGGCACCCGATCCGAACACGCGCGCGGCTCTGGAGGACCTGGAACGGAAATATGGCCGCCGCGTGCAGTTGCATCCGGGTCCTGGCGGGAAGGGCGGCCAGTTGCTCTTTGAGTACTACAATAGTAGCGACCTCACGCGTCTTTACGACTATCTAATGAGAGAATAAAAGGCAGCGACACCCACACAGATAGGAATTAGTGGAATGGCTCTATTTGACAAAAAGCGCCACGAATCCAGCGAGTGGACCGGATTCCTTGAAAAGGGCGTGAAGCTCGAAGGGAAGTTAGAGTTCCCGGGCACGTTTCGGCTCGACTGCGTAATGAAAGGCACGCTTAGTTCCTCCGAGACTCTGATCCTCGGGGAGCATGCCGTTGTAGAAGGGCAAATCTATGCTAACTATGTGGCCATCGCCGGCCGGTTCGACGGAGTGATCGAAGCCAAGGGTAGGGTTGAAATCCGGACAAAGGCCATCGTCACGGGCGAAATCCACACTCCCTGTCTGGTCATCGAACCGGGCGCGGTATTCGACGGGCGTTGCCACATGCTCGCAGCCAGCCAGGCCGCCAAGCCGCTTACGATCCCCATCCGTTCCGCTGCCCACGCTTAAACCCCGCTTTCGGCCCATAAGCACGGATCGTTCCGGCGCAGGCGCACCTCAGGCGCTATAATCCTGGCTTTGGCATCACGGAGGGAACCGCCTTGGCAGAGCCGGTCCGCTTGACGTCGGCAGCCAAGGCCGCCGGTTGAGCTGCCAAGCTGAGTCCCAGTTTGCTGGACTCTGTGCTGAAGCGGCTGCCGCGGCCAACTGACCCGAATCTGCTCGTTGGGTTCGAGACCAACGACGACGCGGGGGTGTATCGAATTTCGGACCAACTCGCGCTGGTGCAGACCGTCGATTTCCTCACGCCCATTGCGGACGATCCCTACATTTACGGCCAAATCGCAGCGGCCAATTCACTGAGCGATGTGTATGCGATGGGTGGGCGGCCGGCGACCGCGCTCTCGATCGTCGGCTTTCCCGCATCAGGGGCGCCGGACACACTCGAAAAAATTCTGCGCGGCGGCCTATCGAAAATGGAGGAAGCCCGGTGCACGGTCGTGGGAGGCCACTCGATCCGCGACGACGAGTTGAAATTCGGCTACGCCGTCACGGGCACCATTGATCCGGCGCGCGTCTGGAAGAATGTCGGGGCGCGGCCCGGCGATGTGCTGCTTCTCACCAAGCCCATCGGCACCGGCGTGATTGCAACCGCGCTGAAGCAGGGCAAAGCGCGCGAGGAATGGGTAGCGGCCGCCAACGCTTCCATGACGCGCCTGAATCGCGAGCCTGCCGAGGCTATGCGCGAAATCGAAGCGGCTGCAAAAGGCGCGCGCCCTGTGCATGCCGTCACCGACATTACCGGTTTCGGCTTGCTCGGCCACGCCCACGAGATGGCGCATGGCAGCGGAGTCTCGATGCGCATCGACCACAAGCGCGTAGCCTTTTTGCCGGGCGCGATTGATGCGGCACGCGGGAAATTTTTCTCCGGCGGGCTCACAAACAACCGCGAGTTCATCGAAGGTTGCATCGGATTCGCAGCGGGAGTTGCGGAGGAATTCCGCGCCTTGCTCTATGATCCGCAGACCTCGGGCGGCCTGCTTGCCGCGATCGCGCCCGACGCGGCCAATGCAGCGCAGGCAGCGCTCGCGCGCCGCGGCATCGAGGCGCAGCTCATCGGCGAAGTGCTGGAAAAGCGGTCGCCGCTGATCGAAATCGTCTGAACGCCCCGCAATCGTGTACACTCTCCATTTTTCGCCCCGTTCATGGATCCCATAACCCACGGCATCACCGGCGCGCTGCTCGGCAAAGGATTTTTTTCCGAACGTTACGGCCGCGTGGCGCTGTTCGCGGCAACGCTCGGATCCGTTTTTCCCGATGTCGATGTGTTTGCTGAAGCCGTGTCCCGCGATCCGCTCGCGATTATCCGGTATCACCGCGGGATCACGCACTCGTTCGTGGCTATGCCTTTTTTTGCGTTGCTGCTCGCGTGGCTCACCCGGTGGATCGCGCGGCGGCGCGGAATCGAAGCGCCTTCGTGGTGGATTCTTGCGCTTGCCTACATCGTCGGAATCGCCAGCCATATCGTGCTCGACGGCATGACTTCTTTCGGCACGCGGATGTGGCTCCCGATTTCTTCCCAGCGCGTCGCATGGGACCTGCTGTTCATCATTGATTTCAGCTTCACGGCGATTGCGCTGCTCCCGCAAGTGGCCGCGTGGATCTATCGCGACCGCGAAAAACAGGCGGGCCGATCGCTGCTCTTGTGGGTGGTCTTCACGCTGGCTGCCGTGGGAGTCTGGCGCCTGGCGGGCTCGGTGGGATATGCGTTTCATTTCCGCGCTGTCACGATTGCAAGCGTTGTATTCGCGGCGCTGTTCTTCCTTCCTGCGCGCAGCGACTGGGGCTTTCGCGTGACCCGTGCGCGGTGGTGCCAGGCGGGAACGGTGGTCACAATCGCTTATCTTTTCGCCTGCGCTGCGGCACACCACTGGGCGATCGAGCGAGTGCAGGCGTTCGCGATGGAGAACCACATCGCCGTAGCTCGCATGGCCGCGCTGCCTCTTCCGCCTTCTCTGCTCGGGTGGGGCGGAGCGATTCGTTCGCCCGACGGCGTCTATCAAACCCGCATGGATTTGCGCGATTCGCGTCCGCCCACCTTTCGTTTCACGGCTGATTCTGCGCCGGACGCGTATGTCGCGGAGGCCATGCAACTCCCGGAAACGCGGCTTTATTGGGGCTTCGCGCGCTTTCCCGTGATCCGCACGGAATTCGAAGAAGGCCATCACATCGTGCAATTCGGCGAGAACCGCTTCGTGAATCCGCGGCGCAACCGGCCGCAGCCGTTCACCTACCAGGTGGTTTTCGATTCGAACGGCAAGCTGCTCGAGGAAGGCTGGCTCACGAATGGACTGTTTCAGCAGCACATGAGGCGCATGGCGCCGGCGGGCCGGGGCGACGCGCCGTGAAAATTCTGATCTTCAGCGATATTCACGGCGACTTGCGGGCGCTCGAAAAAATCGTGGCGCAGCCGGCGGACGTTTACATCGCGAATGGCGATCTTTCCACGTTTGGCCGAGGACTGGATCGCTGCGGCGGAATTCTGAAGCCGCTCGGAGGCCGCACCTCGGCTGCCGCTTAGAAGGGGGTGCTTTTGGCGCAAACCTAACCTCACTCAATTCCGAGCCACGCACAAACGCTGAGATTCTCCCTTCTACATGGATGACAAAATCGAGGCGGGCCAGAAGCATAGTGCTAAACTTCAGCCGGGTTGTGTGGTGTTACGCAGGTGATCTCGGAGGCCTGGTATGGCCGAGTGCCCGTTCTGTCGAATAGTGCAGGGTTCTTTGCCCTCCAAGAAGGTGTATGAGGATGACCAGGCATACGCGTTCGAAGACATCAATCCACAAGCTCCGACTCACGTTCTGGTTGTTCCAAAGAAACACATTCGTGGATTACCGGAAGCCAAGGTTGAAGATTCCCAAGTCATAGGCCATTGCTGTTTGGTAGCCGCCAACATCGCACGCGAACGCAACATCCAGGATTCTTACCGAGTCGTTTGCAACATAGGCCCGGGCGCAGGTCAATCGGTTTTTCACCTGCATATCCACTTGCTTGGTGGTCGCCACATGAAGTGGCCACCCGGCTAGAATTAAGTGACTTGCTTTTCGTAGGTGCGCAATTCAGCCGCGATTCTTTCGGGCGCGCGGTCAACAGCCGCTTCCCAATGCAAGCGCTCCAAATGCATCGAATCGCTTCGGTAGTACGGAAGCATAGCCGTTCGAGTCACCATCACCAAGTTCACCCGGAACCACGCTGCGCCTTGGAGCGGGCCGGAAAACAGGCTCACATTAAAGCTGTCATATCCCAGGGCGCAGTAGCACAGCAGCACTCGCGATATGCCAGATGCAACGGCGGCAACATCGGCATCGTCTAGTTGCAACAAGGTCTCGCGGCTTCGAACCACGGCGCGCACCTCATTGAAACCGATTGGGGCGAAAGCGGTCATCCACGCAGTCGAGCCAACGTCCCAGACAAAACGTTCGTTTCGCTCCCTTTCCGTCGTGACCAGGTCTTCCCAATAGCTTGTTCCATTCTCCTGCCAGTATCTCTCGCCTGCCTCGAACTGAAAGCGCATTATGGTCGTGGGAATAGGATCGAGGAACACCTGCGAATGCGGATGCGGCAGCGATCCGCCGGATGGGAAGAGATAGTTGACATTCCAGGCGCAGTAGCGGGCCTGCGAATCAGATGCGTACACAGCTCGAATGTAGCGAATGCAGGCGCCCAGGTTATCGGCGATCAACTTCGGAGAGAACTCGTTGAGACTCAACCAGTGCCTCAACGTGAATACCGCCACGGCCGCGTATTGCGAATAGGGTACGAGATTTGGGAACAACACCGTTTCACCGGCCCGGATGCGGGGTTGATCGCTCACTTTCGGATCAATACGCGGCGTCACCCGCTCGACCCGCTCTGCACAGAAGGGGCACGATTCATCTTGCAACTTAAATCTTTCCAGGGCTGCGGCATCTGTCGTCTGAAGCTTCACACCTTGGGCAATTCTCGAAGTGGTTCCCAGCAGAGGATCATAGCGAACCTCGACGGTCCGTACGGTTGCCTGCGACCCGTTTGGAGTCACAGATCGCGCTTGCAGCTCCTCGCTGCGGAATCGAATCGGCACGGCGTTCCTCGAGTCAGGTTGATGGCCGGTTAGTTCTGCAGCCCAGAGCCCGTCGTGTGAATCGACCTAGTCAATAAGACGATCCGGGCCCACTGTACGACAGAAAGCCGATCACGTTCCATTCCGACTTTTGGGTAGGTTCGTTCTCGTACTTCTCCTCAGCGGATTCGCATTCGCCCGAGGCGAGTCGCTACACACCATTGACGGAGAAGAACTCCCTTGTTGTGCATGTCTCGAAGGCATTGATTTCCCGGTCACGCTTTCGCGCTGAACACAAGGACACGAACATGGACCTTGCACTGCTTCAACGTCGGCAAGCAAGGCTACACCCTCGAAATTTAGACGCAGGCGCTTCTTTGAGGCGATTTGGCTCGGTTGACACACTTCTGGCGGAGAGAAATTCAGCCGTGAAGTTGGTGGGCGTTGCGCCGGAATTGAAAACAAAGCGGGAGCAAGCTCCCGCACTCCAAAGGTCTTGCAGGCTGCGCTTCGGGACATTTCATGTCAATGGTGCAAGATGCATTGTGCATCACGGTTTCAGCCCCGGAGGTTCCTGATCAGGATTGCTAACTACTTCTTTTGGCCGGCGGGATAGATGACGAGCTGGCGGCGGTCGCCGGAGCCTTCGCTGATGGTGCGGACGCCAGGAGAGCCGTTCAATTCGAGGTGAATGATGCGGCGGTCGCGCGAGGACATGGGATTGAAGCGGAAGGGCTGGCCGGTCTCGCGCACGCGCTGCGCGGCAACTCGCGCGGAGAGCTTCAATTCATCGAGCCGTACGGTGCGGTAATCGCCACAATCAAAGCGCACGCGATCGTGAAGGCGCGGATCGAGGCGCAGCCAGCGGTGGGCAATGTGCTCGAGCGCCAGCAGCAGCTCGGCGTTGCGTTCGAGCAGCACGCTTTCGTCTTCGCCGCGAAACCCCACCACGATATCCGCTTCCTCGGCGGGAGCATCGGCGCCGCGGAGCGTGAGGTCGTAGGCAACCGCCAGCTGCGTTTCCCGGAGCGTGAGATCGAGGAACCGCCGCAACTCCGCTGCGGCGCGCTCGCGGTCGAGGCGCGGTTCGCTCTGCTGATTTTCCCGGGCCGACGGCTTCGCCCGTTTCGGTCCTCGCGGCCCTCGTGCGGCGGGCGTTCGATTTTCGCTCATTCTTTTTTATTCTTGAATTTTCCCTTGGCGGGAAGGGGCTCGGTGCGATTCAAATAATACTGCTGCGCCATGCCCACCAGATTGCTGGTGAACATGTAGAGGTTCAGCCCGCTCGAAAGCCGAAAGAAAATGACGCCAAACATGAGCGGCATGAACTGCATCATTTTCTGCTGAGTGGGATCGACGGCGGCCGTCTGCGGCGTCATTTTCGTCATGACATACATCGTGATGGTCATGGCGATCGGCAGAATGTAATAGGGATCCTTCGCCGAAAGATCGCGAATCCACCAGAACCACGGCGCATGCCGCAATTCGATCGCGCCGTTCAGCACGCGCCACAGCGCCCACCAGATCGGCATCTGCGCCAGCATCGGCAGGCAGCTTCCCATGGGGTTGATGCCCTCGCGCTGATAGATGGCCATCACTTCTTCGTTCATCTTCTGTTTGCGTGGATCCCTCATCGTATATTTCTTGTAGCGGTCCTGAATCTGCCGGATTTCGGGCGCCACTTTCTGCATTTTCTGCATCGAGCGCCAGCTTTTCATCTTGAGCGGGAAAAGCGCGAAATTGATCACCAGCGTGATCACCACGATGGCCCAGCCGTAATTCGGAATGTAGCGGTAGAGCCATTGCAGGGCGAAAAGCACCGGCTTGGCGATGATTCCGGTCCAGCCGAATTGCACGAGCTCTTCGAGCGGCGGCTGCGTCTTTTCGAGCAGCGCCAGGTCCTTCGGGCCCACGAAAATGCGCACCTTCAGCGGCCCGCCGGCGCTTGCGCCCGCCGCCATTTCCGCTTCGGGCTCGCTTTCGCCGCCGCCGACGGGATTGTGATATTGCGTCCAGTGCCAGAGCGAAAGGTCGGTGCCGTCGGGAAGGAACGCAGCGGTGAAAAATTGGTCCTCGATTCCTTCGTACTCCATCGGGCCCGTTTGTATCTGCGGCTGGGCCTGGTTGTTTGGGACGCCGAGTTTTTTGAATGGAAGCGTATTCAGCTTTCCGCCGGATTTATAGAACACGTTGACGAGCTGCGAGGCCTGATAAACGGCTTTGTCGCCGAATCCGCCGCGCCAGGCAATCGCCACGGGCAATGGCTTGTCATCGAGAGTGGCCGAAGCTTCCGCGGTCACGATGTAGGTGGCGTCGAACGTGAGCTTTTTCGTGACGTCGAGATGGCCGTCGCTCCAATGGAGGGTAATCGTCGCAGGCGCATCGAAATGTTCCGCTTCAGGCGTTATGGCATAGAGCGCCGAATTCGCCTGCGCGTCCAGGTTCGGATCGGAGAGCAGCACCGAGAAAGGCCATCCGAGTTGCTGGGACGCTTCCGTATTGACGAGGTCGAGCGGATGCGGAGGCTTTTGATCGTCGAAATGTTTTTTGAGCTTCCAGCTGCGCACCACCGCGCCGCGATTGGCCAACTCGACGCGATAGAGCGGGCTTTCGATGAGCACCGTCTTCTCATCGTTCGCGTGGACCACCGAAACGCCGGCGGGTTTTGCCGGTGCGCTTGGCGGTGTTGTCTGTGGCGCAGCCACCGGCGCATGCTGGGCCGCAGTCTGCGGCGGTTGCGGCGGCGGGGTCGGCGGCTTATAAAAATGCTGCCAGACAAAAAGAATCGCCAGCGCACAAACTACGAAAATAATGCCGCGAGCTTGATCGGACATCTCTTTCACTGCGACCCGCCCTGAACGCTGTGTGTGAAGGGTCTGCCCTGAACTGCTGCTGCGACGTGCTCACCTTGGCGCGCTTCCTCTGCCGGCGCATCCGGCACAGGATCGAATCCACCGCGCGTGAACGGCCGGCAGCGCCCCAGCCGCTTCATCGCCAGCACGAATCCACGCCACGCGCCATGGCGCTCGATCGCTTCGAGCGCGTAGTGCGAGCACGAAGGATAGAATTTGCAGCTTCCGCCGAAGAAGGGCCCGAGAAAAATCTGGTAGAAGCGCACGAGGAAAAGCAGCAGCCACGAGCCGATGCCGCGCGGGCGCACCGCTACTTGGGCGAAGCCGCGCGCGCCGGCAGCAACATCAGCAGTTCCTCGGTCAGCTTCGAGAAATCTCCCGTGACTACTGAACTGCGCGGGTGTATGACAATGTCCCATCCCGGTGCAATCTCCTGTCGGTGCAGCCTCACGATTTCGCGGGTGCGGCGCCGGATGCGGTTGCGCCGGACTGCGCTGCCCAGCGCCTGCTTGATGCTCCAGCCGAACCGGCTGATGTCGAGGCCATTGGGGCGAAGAAAGATCGTGAACTCGCGGCTCGACCGCCGCCGGCCCTCGCGGTACACCGCGTCGAATTCAGCGCGGCGCACCAGGCGCGCGGCCCGCGGAAAATCCTGCCGCGGTGGATTAAACCCGCGTGAGACTGTGGCGCCCTTTCTTGCGGCGTTGCGCAAGGACTTTCCGTCCGCCCGCGTTCTTCATGCGCGCGCGAAACCCGTGCTTCTTATGACGCGCGCGCACGTGGGGCTGAAAAGTGCGTTTTGGCAATGATTCTTCTCCTTATGAATTTTCCGCCGCGGCTTCGGCTGACTGCGCGGACAACGGGCGAATCAACTAGTCTATTCGACCTGTCGAGACCGGTCAAGGAACGCACGTGCGCAGGCGGGGCCACTCTGAGATATACTGACTGCCAAGAAGCACGTCGGGGAGGCCGCCCATGCACGCGTCAGAGATAATTGCCGTTGGGCTCACGGTCCTTTTCGTACTGGCGCTTGTAGTCTATCGATTGCTATGGGGTGCATCACAGGTGGCTGCTCTCGATGGTCTTGGCCGATTGCCGAAATTGCCCAAGAGCTGGCGACGATTCCTTTTTGGTGAGCACGCCTCGAACTGATCCTCCCATCGCGACTCCTCATTAGGGAAAGTGCCAGACAGGTGATGTGTCACTTTCCGGTAGGCCGACTTATCGGAAGTTACCAGATAACCGACAGTGCCCCAACCCTGTTAAGCTTGTGACCATGCAGGCCGAAGAAACTCGTTGGGATGAATTCACGAGGATTAAGCGGAACTTGTTACTCAGTTTCCTGTCATTCTTCGTGGTGTGGATACCTCTCGATTCCTGGCTGCGAGTGCATCCAGCTTATTCGTTCTTGAGCTGGACTGTTCTGGTCTTGCTTGGTGCGTTCGGCTATTACTTCCAGCGCTACGTTCATTGGGAATGCCCTCGTTGTTCCCGCTCGTTTCAGCAGAGTACAGAATGGACTCTTTATGGTCCTTGGACTGTGTGGCCTCGAAAAAAGTGTGCGAACTGCGGCCTAGGTCTGCGGGAAGACCCAACTCCGACTCGAACCCCAGCGCCGTAACTCCTGATAGACGGGCTAACCGGAACCTGACCCACGAGCGTCGGACACAGCGCGCGTCTCATCCTGCGGCTTTTGCTGCTAGAATGCGCGCCGTGCGAATACTTCTACTCGCCATTCTGTTCGCGTCCGTAAATCTATTCAGCCCGGGCGCAGCCGCGCAGTCTTGGGTCATCGAGACCACCGGCTGGGACACGAATCTACGCGCGGTCAGCGCGACCTACGCGCGCGACCCGCAGCGCCATCCCGCGCCGGTCATTTGGGCTTCGGGTTCGAGGGGCCGCTTGCTCAGGTCCAATGACGGCGGCAGCCACTACACGCGGCGACTCGTCAATAGCGCCCCGCGGCTCGATCTGCGCGGCGTCCAGGCGATTGATGAAAAGACCGCTTACGTGATGTCCAGCGGCCCGGGCAAGCTTTCGCGCATCTATAAGACGCACGACGGCGGCGATCGCTGGAAGCTTGAGTACACCGATCCGCGCCCCGCGTTTTTCCTCGATGCGCTCGTGTGCATCTCCCCGGAGCAATGCTTCGCGCTGAGCGATCCCGTGGACGGAAAATTTCTCCTCGTGGCCACCACCGACGGCCAGCACTGGAGCGAACTCCCGCGCGACAACATGCCGCCAGCTCTCCCCGAGGAAAGCGCCTTCGCCGCCAGCGGCTCTTGTCTCGCTGTCTACGACAAACGCGAAATCTACTTCGTCACCGGCCACGGCGCCGCGCGCCTTTTTCATTCACCCGATCTCGGCCGCACTTGGAGTGCGACCGATCTCCCGATGGCTCGGGGCAAGGAGACTCGGGGCGCGTTCTCGGTGGCTCGCCAGGGAAACACTCTGGTTGTCGTTGGCGGGGATTACACGGATGATGACGGCCCGGAGCGCACGGTCGCCTATTCGGTCGATAGTGGCGCCACCTGGAATCTTGCCGCTCAGCCGCCCGGCGGTTACCGGTCCGCTGTCGCGTTTTTCGGCGGCGACGCGCTGTTGACTGTCGGCACCGGCGGCGAAGACAGCAGCGCCGATCGCGGCGCGCACTGGACGCGCACCGGCGAGCTCGACCTCAACGCGATCACCGTTCTCGATGGCTCGCATGCCTGGGCGGTGGGTCCAGCGGGCACCGTCGCGCACTGGGACCCCACTCATTAGCTACGATTTCGGCGCGCTATCCTTGAAGGAAATCATCACGAATCGCGCCTCGGCCGCTCCCGGCTTTCCGAGCGACGCAACCGCGCCTGCGGGCAGCCACGCCGCTTCGCCCCCATGCAGCTTTTTCGCCGGCTGGCCTGCAATTTCAACGCTCAATTCGGATTGATCGAGCACACACAACAGCCGCGCCGATTGCGCGTCCACTCCGGCGATTTGCAGCGGACCCGACACCGAGCCCGAACGCACATAGATCTCATCGGTTTCCATCACCGGCGTGGTCGCAGCCGCAAACGCCGATGCAGCCGCCGTCGGGCAATCAAGCGCGCCATCGGCAATCACTTTCACGCAGAGGTTCCGCGGCGTTCCCTGCGGCTTCAGAAATTCAATCGTGAAGTTCCGGAACGGCGCGTCGGTTTCCGTTCGCACGAAATGCGTGAACCCGCCCTTGGTATAGGTGATTTGCGCGTCCTTGAGCGCAACGTGCGCTTCGGGCTTGCCCGTCACCACGTTTGTGAAATCCGCGGCGCCCAGCGCGATGCCGAGGTAATTGTTGTCGTGAGCGTGCAGCAGCGCTGCATCGTGGCCCGTGATGCCGAAGGTCCACACGCGCGTGTACTCATTGTCGAATTGGAAGTGATGGTGCGGCTCGTCCTTCAGCGCCAGCGGCGCCGTTGCCGGCGCCTGCGCGCTCGCCGCGAAAGCGAGCAGCAAAAGCGCGGCAAGAATAGCTGATTTCATCGAAGCACCTCCTGGTGCAGCTTTCGCCGCAACCTACTCCCGCCCCGCCCCTCTGTCAACGCTCGTCCGTCAAATGGGCTCAGGGTGGGAGCCCCCGCATTCATGCGGGGGAAGGAGCGCTTCAGCGCTCCGGAAAATCAGTCGCACCTTAACTTGCGCTTTAGCGCTGGGCCTTCAGATTTCCCAGGGCCGAAGCCCCTTTAGGATTTCAATCTCTTTATCCGCTGGACTGAAGTCCAGCTCCCCCTGCTTAAGCAGGGGGCTCCCACCTGGCGCTTTGCCGCTGGGCCTTACTCCCGCGCCGCTTCCCGCGTACAATGCCGCCCCGGAGCCGCCGTGTCCGCCACGAATCTGCACGCCACAAACCCGCCCGCTGCAGCCTCGCCTCAGTCAGCATCACGCCCCGACTACCCCTCCTCCTCCTGGGCTTGGTACACCGTCGCAATTCTGCTCTGCGCCTACATCTTTTCGTTCATTGACCGCCAGATCCTGAATCTCCTGGTCGCTCCGGTCCGCCGCGATCTGCACATCAGCGACACGGAGATGAGCTTGCTGATCGGCTTCAGCTTCGCGATTTTTTACTCCATGCTAGGCCTTCCCTTCGGCCGCCTGGCCGACCACATGAGCCGGCCGCGCCTGATCCTCATCGGCATGTTCCTCTGGAGCCTGATGACCGGCGGCTGCGGGCTGGTCCATTCCTACTGGCAGCTTTTCCTTCTGCGCATGGGCGTGGGCGTCGGCGAAGCGACGCTTTCTCCTGCCGCCTACTCGATGATCGCGGATTCGTTCCCGCCCGCGAAACGCTCGATGCCCTTCAGCGTTTACACCATGGCCACGTACGTCGGACCCGGCCTCGCGTTCGTATTCGGTGGATTGTTGCTGCGCTCCTTCGGCACGAAGGAACTGCTCGACTGGCCGCTGGTCGGCGCAGTGCGTCCCTGGCAGGCGCTCTTCTTGATTCTGGGGATCGCCGGAATGGTGTTTGTTCTCGCGCTGTTCACGCTGCGCGACCCATCGCGAAAAGGCGCGCGCATCCTGGCGAGCCAAGGCAGAAAAGCGAAAGTCGCGCGAGTGCCGTTGAAATCGGTCTGCATTTATTTTTTGCAGAATTGGACCACGCTGTTTTCCATCATCCTGGGAATGTCGCTGGTGGCTTTCGCGGCCTACGGCACATCCGCCTGGGGAATTACATTTTTCGTGCGCAACCACGGCATGACCGCTTCCAAAGCGGGCGTCGTTTTTGGTTTCGCCCAGATCGTCTCCGGCGCTTTGGGGATGCTCGCCGCGGGAAAGATTGTGTCCCGGTTGATGAGCCTCGGCCGCCGCGATGCGTACGCTCGAGTGGCGGCGCTTGCGTGCGCCGGCTGGCTCGTTCCCGGAATTTTAGCGCCGCTCGTATCCGGCACGGCCGCTGCCGTCGTGCTGATTTACATCGCGACGTTTTTTCTGTGCATGCCCGTCTGCTTGATTCCCGCCGCGATTCAGGAGTTGGTGCCCAACGCGATGCGCGGCCAGGCCATCGCCGTCTATCTGCTGATCGTGAATTTAATTGGACTGGGCCTTGGCCCCACGGCGATCGCGCTCGTCACCGACCGCGTCTTCCATTTCGACGCCGCCGTGCGCTATTCGCTCGCGATTGTCCCAGGCGCAGCCGTCGTCGCCGCCGGAGCGCTTTTCGTGATCGGCCAGCGCTCCTACGCGCACAGCCTCGATCGCCTCGCCCTCTGGCTCCGCGAAAACCTGTAGTGGTTGGCAGTTTCTCGTAGGGGCATCCGCCAGAATTCTGGCGGACCGTGCCCGGCTTTTGTAGCGCCGGCATCCTGCCGGCTCTTTGGATTTGCTTTGTCCTAGGTTGTCATCCCGAAGCGGTTCATAGCGAGGGATCTGCTGTGGCTGTGTTTCTTCCTTTCGCCGTCATCCTGAGCGGAGCGAAAGATCTCTCTTCGCCTGTCTAGCGGCGCGCTTCAGCGCGGCTTTCTCGGTTTTCGAATCACCCCATACATATCCCGAATCCGCACCCCGCTCCGCACAAACCGCTCATTCGCCTCCGCCGCCAGCCGGTTCCTCTTTTCCTCTGACATCGCCGAATCTCGTCCCCGCTCATTTCCCTCCGCATGCGGGCGATGTCGTTTGTGCGTTCCTTTCTTCCCACTTACCATGCGATTGTCCTCCCGGGAGGGTATGCCGTTTGATCTGACGTCCAGCATCTCGCGAGTTCCTCCCCCAGTCACTTCCATTCCGATAATCAGCGGACTGAAGCCCGGCGTCCGCACTATCGACTTTCCGCTCGGCGAAAGGGAGTTGAGGATGGGTGCGCTCGCGATTACCAATGAATATAATACCCACATGTCGCTAAACAAGGTGCAGCTTGAGTTCGTCACCACTGGTGAAGTCTACATTTCCGATGGGGTCGAGGGTCAAGGCGCAACTTCTATAGTTTACAGAGTCAGGGATTCCGACGGAGCACGCTGGGCACTAAAGTGCCTTCGGCCCGAGCAAGCAACGAGAGATAGAACAAAACGGTTTCTGAATGAGTTGTATTTCTGCCAAAGCTCAGGACACAAAAATGTAATTCAAGTAATCGATCATGGGTTCGTTCTGCACGAAGACAGGAAATGCCCTTTCTATGTCATGCCCCTCTATCCATCCACCCTTCGCAAGGCCTTGGTGCAAGGGATCCCTCCCAACAGGGTGCTGCACTACTTCTCAAATCTCCTGGATGGAGTGGAAGCCGCGCATCTTCGCGGCGTAATACACCGAGACTTGAAGCCCGAAAACGTCATGCACGACCCTGCTCAAGAGAGCATGGTCGTCTCAGATTTCGGGACAGCACATTTCAACGCTGAGGCTATGTTTGAAACTGTTCAGACCGGCCTACATGACCGCCTCGCCAATTTTCAGTACGCCGCTCCTGAGCAGCGGCGCCCCGGCATGAGTGTTGACCACAGGGCCGATATTTACGCACTCGGTCTCATGCTGAATGAAATGTTCACGGGCCAGGTGCTCCAGGGAACAGGATTTGCGAGGATTGCCTCTGCGGCCCCCGACTTCGCATATTTGGACGAGATCGTTGATCGCATGGTCCAACACTCAGCGACGAATCGCCAGGGTTCAATCGATGAAATTAAGCTGGCGCTTATCGCCCGAAGAAACGAGTTCGTCTCACGACAAAAGCTGGATGAACTAAAACGAGAGGTCATCCCATCGGCGACAGTTTCTCACCCGCTCCTTGCCCATCCACCCAGAGTCGTCGATGTCGACATTCGAGGAAACACTTTGACTCTCTACTTGGACAAGCCCGTCACCAGAGAATGGGAGGAAGCCTTCAGGACCCCAAGGAACATGGGGTTTATTGGAGGAAGCGGCCCGGACGACTGGAGATTCGAGCGCGCCGGGGAGCGAACCGGAGCTTCGGTCCGCCTGCCCGTCCACTATCTCCAGCCTGAGACTGCGCAACCAATCATCGACAACTTTAAGAGCTACGTGGAGTTCGCTAACGTCCAGTTCCGTAAAAACCTTGAATACGCAGCCCGAAGCAAACAAGCCGCAGAGCAGAAGGCCCTGCAAGACCGGATCGTTGAAGAGGAAAAGAGGCGGAAGCTCCTTGATAAGTTGAAGATATAGGCCAACCAAAAGTGGGCCTCACGGGCAACCCGTGATCAACTTATTTTGGTAGGTAGCGTTGAGGATTGCGTGCACAACTCGGATCGAGGCACCGCGCGGAAACGCGGTTCGGGCGACTTGGGCGAGAGAACAGCGCGGTCGGGCAAGTCTTGCGCTCTGGCTCAGGGCGGCATGACTTCGTTGGGGTCGCGGCCTTCGGTCAGGACTTGGCCGAGCCGGGTGAGGCTGAAGAGCTCCTTCAGGCGCTCGTTCAAATTGATGAGCTGCAACTGGCTGTGCGCCGATTTGGCCGAAATGTACAGGCCGACAATCGTGCCCAGCCCGGAGCTGTCCATGTAGCTCACGTCCGATAAATCCAGCACGACGCGTTTGCTGCCCGAGAAAAGCGGTTTGACTTTCGCTTTCAGCGCCGGGGCGGTGTCTGAAGTGATCCGGCCGGTGCAGCGGACGGTTGTTTCGGTAGCGGTCGTGTCGATGGTCATATCCAATCGGGGGAAAGAAGCCGAGGCCATACGAACCTCCTCTGGTTCTAGTGCGCTGCCTGCGCGGGGCGAGTGGCGCGGATTATAGCAGGCAATTCGAGCACGGCGGCAAATCATTCGCACACCGGGATCAAGGACTACGTGGGCCAATCGGGAGCTGCCCAGCCTGCACGGAGAACGCGCAGAGATTTATTCGTGCCGCAGCGCCACAATGGGATCCACGTGAGTTGCGCGGCGCGCCGGAACGTAATTGGCAACAAGCGCCACTGCGACTAGGGCGCCGCAAGCCCCGGCAAAGGTGGCGGGATCGAACGGCTTCACTTCGAAAAGCAAGGTCGTCAGCAGGCGCACTGCCACCAAGGCGGCGCCGAGCCCCACGATG
>DASPSD010000018.1:0-2414 GCA_035624115.1 Candidatus Sulfotelmatobacter sp.
AATCAGCCCCAGGCGCAGTTCGGGGAAGCAAAATCGCGCCATGCGGTCCGCAATAATAATGTCGCAAACCAGCGCCAGCTCAAACCCGCCGCCAAACGTCACGCCGTGCACCGCCGCGATCGTCGTCAGCGGCGCTGCGTCGAGCGCGTTCATTACGGAGTGAATGCGCTCTAGAAATTTCCGCACCTCGCGAAGGGCTACGTCCTTTTCCGTCTCCTGCCCGCGCCGGAACAGCTCGCGCAAATCCGCTCCCGCCGAAAACCCGGCCTTCAACGTCGAATGAACAATCAACGCCTGTGCTGCATTCGCCAGTCCGGGCAGGGCCGCCGCAAATTGTTCCAACTCCTCCAGTGTGAGCGACCCGATCTCGTTGCAAGGAGCGCGATGCAATGCAAGCTCGATCGCTCCGTTCACCATCTGCCACGAAAGCGTCTGCCCCTTGAAGTTGTTCATGCCGTCTTCGCCGCTTGGTTCGGGGCCTGGTTCTGCGAAGACTGATTCTGCGAGGTCATATACATCCCATCAATCTCGTTGTGAAACCGCTCGGCAATCGAGTCGCGCTTCAGCTTCCCGTTGGCCGTTAGCAGGCCGCTCTCGATGGTGAACGCTTCCTTCACCAGATGAAACGCTCGCACCTGCTTATAATGCGGAAGGCCCGGATTCACAAGGTCTAACGCTGCCTGCGTTTCCTCGCCGCTCACCTTGCCTGTGACCAGCGCTGCCAGATATCCGCGCGCATTGCCCACGAGCATCACCTGACTCGCGCCCGGCAGCTCTTGCAGAATCTTGTCCTCAATCGGCTCGGGCGCAACGTTGTGTCCCGACCCAAGAACAATCAGGTTCTTGATGCGCCCGACAATCTTCCAGTTTCCGTTCGCGTCCACTTCGCCCTGATCGCCGGTATGAAACCAGCCGCTGCGCAGCACTTTCGCCGTCTCCTGCGGACGATCCCAATATCCTGGAAAAATATTCGGCCCGCGCACCGCGATCTCCGCATTCTCCGAAATCTTCATCTCCACACCGGCAATCGCCGGCCCCACCCGGCCCGGAATAACCGGCGCATCCGGGTCGTCCATGGTGCAGATCGCCGTCGTCTCGGTTAGGCCGTACACTTGCAAAACGGGAATGCCCAGCATCATAAAAAACAGTTGCGTCTCCACACTCAGCGGCGCCGAGCCACAAATCAGCGCGCGCAGTTTTCCGCCGATCATCTTTTTGCGGATGGTAGGAAATACCAGCCGATTCGCCAGTCCGAGCCAGAGCGCATCCCCGGCGCGCGCTTTTCCCTCCTGACGCCGCACCCACGCGCCCTTCGCCTTCATATATACCTTCAAGGGAAATCCCCCCGTGTTCCAAAGCTGCTCGTCGACCGCTTTGCGCATGCGTTCGAGAAGCGCGGGAACATTCAGGAAATAATCCGGGGCCGCCAGTCGCGTCTCGCCAGCAATCTTTCCGAGGTCCGTATTTAACGTCAGCTTACTTCCTCGCAGCAAGCAGGTCAGCATCATGATCCACGAACCCGCAAAGCAAAGCGGCAAATAATGAAACACCGCGTCCTGCCCAGGCCGCGTCTTCCCCGCGTTCCCCAAGATCGAGCGACCCTTCATAAGGCGATCCAGCCGCCCCGAAGTGCAGCCTAGCATGTGCCCAACGTTGCCCGCGTTCAGCATCACCCCCTTCGCCTCGCCCGAGGTGCCGGAGGTGTAGATGATCGTGACCACATCTTCTTCCGCAACCCCTAGCGCCGGATTCTCCGCCGGTTCGCGTCCCGCCGTGAAAACATTTTCGAAGCAGAAACTCGGCGGCGCCTCGGGCCAAGCTTCCGCGACGGCCTCGGCCAACGACTTCTCGCCGCAGGCTATCACCGCCGGCCAGCAATCCTTCATCATCGCGACCAGTTCGGCCGGCGCCTGCCGCGCGTACAGCGGTACCACCGTCAACCCCTCGGCCATGATGGCTAGGTCCATCGCCACCCACTGCATCGAGTTATGCGCCAGCAGCGCGCACCGGTCGCCCTTCTTCAGCCGCAACCGCCGCAGATAAGCGCGCGCCACCAATGCCTGCGTCAGCAACTGCCGCGCCGTGAGCCGAACCGCCTGTGCGTCGCGCATTTCCTGCAGCACAATTGCATCGCCGCTGCGCTCCAGGCTCGCAAATATTTGTTCGAGAAAAGTCATCGGCTCTTACGAATTGTCATTCTGAGCGCGGCAAAGAGCTTCACGAAGTGAAGCTCTGGCGGAGTCGCAGTACCCCTGCACCTCTAGATTCGGCGCCGCCGCAAGGCGTTCTCCCCGCGACGTCTAACCGTACGCCGCCACCAACCCCAGCAGGCCCTCGCTCATCGACGGCAAATAATCCTCCCAGCTCCATTGTCCGCGCCGAGTGGGAAAATTCGGATACCGTCGCTGCACTTC
>DASPSD010000019.1:0-62210 GCA_035624115.1 Candidatus Sulfotelmatobacter sp.
AGTTCGTTCGCGGCAAGCAGAACTCGACAAGCGATTTCGAATCGAGATTCGGTTTTTTCTCGTAGGGGCATCCGCCTTGGTTCTGGCGGACCGTGCCCGCGTCGCCAATTTCCGAACCGCCGCGCGTTTTCTCCACGCCGCCGCCAAGACCTTTGGAGTGCGGAAGCTTGCTTGTCCTGAGCGAAGTCGAAGGGCTTCCGCTTTGTTTTCGATGGATGCAAAGCGCAGCCCATTTGTTCCATCGGGAGTTCGCAGGCACTGTTGTGCAAGGGTTGTAGCGGTCTTCTGCCTACTTATAATCAATCACGGCTTGTCCATTGACGATGTGAATGTCGTTGATTTCCGGCGGCAGCCGTAGTTTCTCGCGGTTCTCCGGCGACGCCATCAGCTTCTCCACCGCAGCGTTCAACGTTGATTGCGGCAGAGGCAACGAGCCGAGCTTTCCGCTGACAGGATCAAACCGCACGTATCCGCCTTCGGCGCTCAGGTGTCCATCGAGCTCGAGTGACATATCCTTCCCGTGAAAATCGAAAATCACGAAAGCTTTGACGAGGTCCCCTTCCATATCGACCTTCACGTCTTTCACCGACGATTGTACCTGCTCGAGCGTGGGTTCATCGCCGCCGATTCCTGATAGCGGGTCTTTCGTTGACGCCGCACCCGCCGCCGGTGCCTGAGCGGCGGAACCACCGCTCTGAATTTCCGGATGCTGCCCCGCGATCTCCAAGTTTTCCGCGAGATATGAATTCAACTCACTGCGGTCGAGCTGAACCTGGCTCGGTTGTCCCGAAGCCTTTGCCTGATCCGCAGCTTCAAATTTCTTCTCCGCGCGCGCGGCTGCGCTTCGATCGATGGGAATGTCGGGCGGTGGGGACTTTCGCAGCACCAGGAGAATCGTTATCACCAAACCCGCCAGCGTGGTCCAGGTCAGGATTCGGTACAGCTTTTTGTACAAGCCGGGATCCGCCATAGCACCGCTCCTCCGCCTGTAATTCAGTGTAACAAGCGCTGCGACGGGCGTCGGGCGAGTGTTCGCTGAGCGTGCAGAAATGAAACCTGACCCGAAGGACAGTATTCAGGTTTTCTCTGGTAGGGGCACGGCATGCCGTGCCCGGTCTTTGGATATTTGACCGCTGGAGCCCCAACCAACTATGAATCGCTATTTCTTCGCCCGCCAAAACTCCGGATCAAACGCCGCGAATTGGTCCGACGTCTGGCTCAAATCCGGACGCAAGACGTAAAGGCGGTCCACCGAAATCCCCGCACCTTGCAGCGTCTCGTCTTTCCAAATATGCGCGAGGCGGAATTTTCCCGCGTCGTCCAGGTTCTTGCCGACGTCCGGCGCCGGCTTATCCCAATCCGCGAGCGACTTCATCGGGTGAAGCACGATAAACGTCTGCGACTCGGCCCCGGCAAGTTCCTGGTACATGAAGTAATGGTCGTCCACCCCGGCTTTTTGGTACGCATCGCTTAGGAAGTGCACGTCCGACTCGAATTCCGGCACGTGCCCGGCAGGAACAATAAACTGGCAGGTCCACAGCAGCCGCGCTCGCGCGACGGCGGCCGCGTCCGCCCCGTAGCTCAAATCCGCCCGGAACACCGCGGCGATGATCTGGTGCGACTGGCTCAACTTCAGTTCTTGGTCTACGAGCTCTTGCATCGTTTTCTGAAACTCGGCCGGCATCGCCGCATTTTTCCGCTCGTACTCGTCCATCTCCGCAAAGGACTTGAAGTGAATGAGAAATAGGAATTCGTCCATGCTGGGCGCAGCGCCGGCCAGGCCGAGGACGCGGAACACAACCTGATGCTCTTGGAATTGCTCAAGCTGCTTGTGAATCGTGTCGATAAAAGCGGCTTGGTTTGCGCGCGGCACGGTTTGGCGCTCAATCCACAGCACGGGAGGCGCTTCCATCGCTGGCGGAGAAGCCGCGGCTGCCTGCGTCGTCGGATTCTGCGATGGGGCCGCGCTCTGCGCGCGGCTGCTAGAACAGGCGGCGGCCAGAACTGCGGCCAATATCGCAAAATTTGAAATGCTTTTCAGCAAGGTTGGGTAATGCATGGGGATGATCCCTCCTGGCTCTATTCAAATCCTAATCATCTAAGCGCTGCCACCGAGACCTTTGGAGTGCGGGAGCTTGCTCCCGCTTTGTTTTCAAATCCGGTACAACGTCCACGACCATCTGACCAAGCCGTTTCCGGAAGCACGTCAACAAAGCCGTTCCTCAATGGATTGACCACGAGATGGACGAACAGTGTGGCCCAGGGTAACCGCAGTATGCCGCCGACAGCCCACGAGCGGGCACTTTACATGAGAATGGCAGGAAACAACTAGTAGGGCATCGAGCCGTACTTTGCCTCGAACTCCGCCAGCGGGACCATATCAATCGCGTCCCACGGGCAGCCTTCAAGGAACGTGCCGTCGGGGCCTTTGCTCGTGCAGAGTTTGCAGCCGATGCACAGCAGAGGATCGACGCGGATGTGGCCGAAGGGAGCGTGGTCCGGGTCGGGCACCCAGAACATGCAGTCGGCCACCGGGCAGTAGTCCACGCAGGCGGGCGAGCCGGAGCAGCCGGTGCACATCTCGTTGATCACCGCCACAATGTGCGGCTTGCGCTTGCGCCGCTTGGTTTCGCCTTCGGAGATGGGGTACGACTTCTGGATTTCGCCGTTGATGAACTTCGCGACTTCGACCGTGACTTCCGCCAATAAGCCCTCCGAGCGATGAATGCCCGCAATCCCAATTCTTCACAGGCGGGGCAGGGAAGTCAATCGCGGATCTACTTCCACTGATCCCTGGGCAGCACCACGTATTGCGCCACGCCATTGCCGAAGGACCAATCCTCGCCGCGCACTTCGACCAGATTGATCATCACGTTCTCCGGGCGAATCCCCGGCTTTTCCTTCAGCAGACCGGCGAGCTTCGCGTAAAACGCCTGCTTTAATTCAACCGTCCGCCCAGTGGAAAGAAAGACCTGGACCATCAGGAAATTTTCGTCGCGATGGATGCCGAGGTAATCGGGGTTGTAAACGAGCGTGCCCCCGGAGTGCTGGCTGAACACCTGAAACTGGTCGCGAGCCGGAACGCTGAACACCTCGACCAGCGAGCGTTGAATTGCGTCGCTGATGGCGCGGCGGTACTCCGCAGGCTTCTCTTGTTGGAGCTCGACTCGTACCAGCGGCATATTTCACCTCCACGAGCTTGCAAACGATTGGATGACCGACGGGCAGTCCGGGATGGAGAATTCGCCCAATCTGGCTCTGTTGAAATCCTATTTATCTGAACGCTGCCCACCGAGACCTTTGGAGTGCGGGAGCTTGCTCCCGCTTTGTTTTCAATATGGCCGTACTCCGAGCCAATCATTCGACTCGAGGCTTACTTCGGTCGGTAAAACTGGTGCGTTCAGTGAATTAAGATGAATCCATTTCGAAAATGCCAAATGGACACGTGGTTGGGGACTTCAGCGGCTAGAGCCCGTTCAACGCGGGCGTCTTGATGTCGCGGTTGCCCTTCGACTTTGCTCAGGGCAAAAACCGCGACCTGCAAACCGGGTCTGTGAAATACGTTGATATCGGCAAAGCAGCCCAAGCTCAATTCAAAGCGCGAATCACCGCTTCCGTAAATTCCGCGGTGCTCGCCGTGCCGCCCACGTCCCGCGTAAGCGTCATCCCCTCGCGATAGACTTTATGCAGCGCCGCTTCGGTGCGCCGCGCTGCGTCGGCCTCTCCGATGTGGTCGAGCATCATGATGCCGCTCATGAGCAGCGCGGTGGGATTGGCGATGCCTTTGCCCGCGATGTCCGGCGCGGTTCCGTGAACGGCTTCGAAAATGGCTGCTCCGTCGCCAATATTCCCGCTCGGGACCACACCGAGCCCGCCGACCAGCCCCGCCGCCAGGTCGCTCATGATGTCGCCATAGAGATTGGTGAGCAGCAGCATATCGTACTGATGGGGATCGAGCACCATCTGCATGCAGGCGTTGTCGATAATCAGCTCTTTGTACTGAATTTCCGGATATTCCGGTGCCACTTTGCGGATCGAAGCGAGGAACAGCCCGTCGGAAAGCTTCATGATGTTGGCTTTGTGAATCGCGTGGATTTTTTTGCGGCCGTGCTTGCGGGCGTATTCGAAGGCGAAGCGCGCGATCCGAGTGGAAGCCTTCTCGGTGATGATTTTCAGGCTTTCCACCACTCCGGGCACCACGGTGTGCTCGAGCCCGGCGTACAAATCCTCGGTGTTTTCGCGAATCAGGACCAGATCCACATCCTGAAACCGCGCCTGCACGCCTTCGAGGTTTTTCACCGGCCGCAGATTGGCGTAGAGGTCGAGCGCCTGCCGCAAGCCCACGTTGATGCTCCGGGCGCCGGCAGCCACCAGCGTCGTCATCGGCCCCTTGAGCGCAACGTGGTTTTTGCGGATCGAATCGAGCACGCCCGACTGCATGAAGTCCACGCCGCGCCGCTCGAGCTCCGCCCGGGCCGGGATTTCCTCCCAGTTAATTTTGACGCTTGCCGCGGCGAGGATCCGCTTCACAGCATGAGAGACTTCTGGACCAATGCCGTCGCCGGGGATGAGCGTGATGGTGTGATTCATCTCAGGAAACGCATTCTAAGAGATTCCTGAAACCTTGTACACGCCGGAGCACATAGGCATTCCACAGATTCTAATCGGCTTGCGGCCGGTGGGCTTGAGGCAGGGAATGCACAGGGAGGGCGCTTTCTCTCGTTTGCGGTTCTGATTCTTTTTCGCTAAAATTGTTTCTCTAGCAGTCGTGGAACGGGCCCTCCTGCAATTGCCCCGCGACATGCCGGACACCCTGAGGAGATGGCGGAAGAACAACACGGCACCAGCCTAGCTTTCGACGCCTCCGACGAGTACCGTCCCGAACCCCCTCCGGCCCCGGAAATTCCTGCTTGGAAAGACGGCAGCCTGCGCATCGGCATCCATACATCCATTGCCGGCGATATCGCCGGAGCGCTCGACCTCGCTCACGGACTCGGCGCCAACGCGCTGCAAATCTTCTCCTCGAGCCCGCGCATGTGGGCGCGTCCGGCAGCGCGAATTCCCGATGCCGACGCTGCGCGTTTTCGTGCGCGGCGCAAACAGCTTGGCCTTGGCCCGCTCGTAATTCACGACAACTATTTGATCAATCTCGCCTCGGCGAATCCGGTGCTGCGGACGCGCTCGGTGCAAGCGTTTCACCAGGAAGTCGTACGGGCGCTGGCGCTGGGCGCCGATTACCTTGTCGCGCATCCCGGCAGCGGCCGCGAGCGTTCGATGAGCGAAGCCATCCAATCCATCGCGCAGGGATTGAAGCAAGCCACTCGCAGCCTGAAGCTCGGCGAGTTGCAGATTCTGCTCGAAAACACGGCGGGGCAGGGAAGCTCGGTCGGCTCCCGCTTCGAAGAGCTGAAGGCGATCCTCGACCTTTGCCCGGAGCTTCCCCTCGGTGTTTGCATCGATACCGCGCACACTTTTGCGGCCGGCTGGGACCTGCGCACACTGGAAGGACTCGAAATGGCCCTCCGTGAAATCGAGCGCACGATCGGGCTGCACCGCGTCGCGGTAATCCACGTGAACGATTCGAAGGCGCCGCATGGTTCCCGCGTCGACCGCCACCAGCACATCGGCAAAGGCAAGATCGGACTCCAAGGATTCCGGCGGATTTTGAATCACCCGCTTCTGGCAGGCCGCGCTTTCATTCTCGAGACTCCCATCGACAAGCCGGGAGATGACCGCCGCAACGTGGCGGCGCTTTGGAAGCTGGCCGGACGCGCGGTGCCGGCAACCGCAGCAAAAGATGGAATGCGCCCCAGGCGGCGCGTTGCCCGCGGCAAGGCGTCTCACCGCGCGCGAAAAATTTCCAAATCAAGAACGCTGGCAAGGTCCAAATCCCGGGGGAAGTGAACTTGGCCGAATACGATCCGCAGCGCATTGAAGCGAAATGGCAGAAATTCTGGGACGAGCACGGCGCCTTCAACGCCGATGAAGATCCCTCGCGGCAAAAATACTACACGCTTCCGATGCTGCCTTACCCCTCCGGCCAGCTCCACATGGGCCACATGCGCAATTACACGATCGGCGATGCCGTGGCCCGCTACAAGCGGATGCAGGGCCTCAATGTGCTCCATCCGATCGGCTGGGACGCTTTCGGCTTGCCCGCAGAAAATGCCGCCATCAAGCGCGGCATCGATCCGCGCACTTGGACCAACGAGAACATCGTTCAGATGAAGGCCGTCTGCCGGCGCTTCGGCTTTAGCTACGACTGGCGCCGCGAAATTTCCAGTTGCGAGCCGGAATACTACCATTGGAACCAGTGGTTCTTCCTGCGCATGCTCGAGCGCGGGCTCGCTTACCGCAAGCGCAGCCGCCTCAATTGGTGCCCGCAGTGCCAGACCGTGCTCGCCAACGAACAGGTGATCGACGGCTACTGCTGGCAGCACGATACCGTGCTGGTCGAGGCCAAAGACATCGAGCAGTGGTTTCTGCGCATCACCAATTACGCGGAGGCGCTGCTCGAAGGCCTGGACGAAATTGCGAATGGCTGGCCCGAGCGCGTCGTGATCCAGCAGCGCAATTGGATCGGCAAATCCCAGGGCGCGCGCATCCGCTTCGATGTGGCGCAGATGGAAAATACCTCGATCGAAGTCTTCACCACGCGCATCGACACGATTTATGGCGCTACGGCGCTCGTCCTTTCGCCCCACCATCCGCTCCTCCCCGGCCTCTTTGCGGGTCTTCCGGGGCAGTCGGCCATGGAGGCGGAATGGAAGCGGCTGAGCTCGCAAGTGGTTCGCGCCGCGGACCTGGCGACCACGGAAAAAGAAGGGTTTTTCACCGGCCGGTTCGCCGTGAATCCCTTCTCCGGCGAGCGGCTGCCCATCTGGGCGGCGAATTTTGTCCTCGCCGAATATGGCACGGGCGCGCTGATGTGCGTTCCGGCTCACGACGAGCGCGACTACGAATTCGCTTCCAAGTATCATCTCCCGGTTCGCGTGGTGATTCAGCCGCTCGAAGGCGCGCCGCTCCGTGCCGACCGCATGAACGAGTCCTGGACGGAATATGGCCGTGTGGTCGATTCAGGCCCCTACACGGGTCTCACATCGGAGCAGGCTCTGGTCCAGATGGCTGCGGACGCGAAAACGCGCGGCTTCGGCGAAGCCCAGACAACTTATCGCCTCAAAGATTGGGGCATCTCGCGCCAGCGCTACTGGGGAACCCCGATCCCTGTCGTTTATTGCGAAAAGCACGGGATCGTCGGAGTGCCGGACGATCAATTGCCGGTCCGCCTGCCGGAGAATGTGAAGCTGACCGGGCAAGGCCAGTCGCCGCTGGGAAACGTGCCGGAGTTCGTCAACACCACCTGCCCGAAGTGCGGCGGTCCGGCGCGGCGCGAGACGGACACGATGGACACGTTCATCGATTCCGCGTGGTATTTCTACCGCTACACCGACCCGCACAACTCCCGCGCTCCGTTCGACAAAGAAAAAGTCCGCTACTGGTTCCAAATCGACCAGTACATCGGCGGCGTCGAGCACGCCATTCTTCACCTGATCTATTCCCGCTTTTTTTGCAAGGTGATGCACGACTTGGGCCTGGTGAACCACCACGAGCCCATCAAGCGCCTATTTTCGCAAGGCATGGTGCTCAAAGACGGCGTCAAGATGTCGAAGTCCAAAGGCAACACCGTCGGCGCCATCGACATGGCCGAAAAATACGGCTGCGATACCGGCCGCATGTACACGCTCTTCGCCGCCCCGCCCGATCGCGACCTCGAATGGAGCGAGCAGGGAATCGAAGGCTGTTCGCGGTTCTTGAACAAAGTGTTCAAGCTCATCGCCCGGCATTCCGATCGCCTGAAGCCTATCCAGGTGGAGCTCGTCACGAGGACGGATCTCACCAACGCAACCGCCAAGGAAAAAATCTTGGTCCGCAAAACACACCAGACCCTCAAACGCGTGACCAACGACTTCGAATCGCGCTGGCATTTCAACACCTCGATCGCGCTCATCATGGAGCTCGTCAACGAGCTGCAGGCTCAGGAGCCGCTCGACGCCGAGCTCAGCTCCGTCATTCTCAAGCGCATTCTCGAAGTGCTCACTCTTATGCTGGCTCCCATGGCCCCGCACATCGCCGAAGAACTGTGGGAAACGCTCGGCAATGCGGGCGGCATCGGCCTGGCCAAATGGCCCCGCTACCGCGAAGACCTGACTCGCGAAGAGCAGTTTGAAATCGTGATTCAGATCAATGGGCGCGTGCGCGGGAAAATCCTGGCGGGAGATAGTCTCAGTGAAGAGGAAGTCGTCGATCGCGCCAAGAGCGATCCGCGCATCTCCGTTTTGCTCAATGGCAAGCCCATCGCCAAGACCATTGTCATTCCCCGGAAGCTGGTGAATTTCGTCCTGGGGGCGAAGGCGGGAGAAGCTTCCGTCTAACCTGAAAGGCGGCCGACTGCATGGGACCTCAAGCACACGCTGCACCCGGAAAGACCTCCGAACCCGCTTCGGCGCCTTCCGCCGGAGCGAACGTGAGCACGCGCCACGGAATTGTCGTCCTCGATTTCGGCGGCCAGTACACGCAATTGATTGCCCGCCGCATTCGCGAGCAGCAAGTGTTCTCGGCCATCCTTCCGTGTACCGCCTCGCTCGACGAAATCCGCGCTCTCGAGCCGGTGGGAATCGTTCTCTCCGGCGGCCCCAGCTCGGTTTACGATTCCGACGCCCCCGTTTGCGATCCCAAGGTGGTTGGCCTCGCCGTCCCTGTTCTCGGGATTTGCTACGGCATGCAGTGGCTCACCTACACGCTCGGAGGAAAAGTGACGCGCGCCGAGCGGCGCGAGTACGGCCCCGCGCTGCTCGAATGGCAGGGAGACTCGGCGCTCCTAAGAGGCCTGCCGAATCAGCTTAAAGTCTGGGAAAGCCACGGCGACCACGTGGTCGGCTTGCCTCCGGGCTTTGAAATCACTGGCCGGACTGCCAACGCCATCGCTGCCGTGGAGAACGCCGAAAAGAAGCTCTACGGCGTCGAGTTTCATCCGGAAGTGAACCACACGGATCGCGGCACCGAAGTCCTTCGCAATTTTATTTTCAATATCTGCGGCGCGAAGGAAAACTGGAATCGCGCCGGCTTCATCTCCGCCGCCACCGAAGCGATCCGCCGGCAGGCCGAGGGCGCGCGCGCTATCTGCGCTTTGAGCGGCGGGGTGGATTCCGCCGTCGCTGCCGCGCTGGTTCATCGCGCCATCGGCGACCGCCTCACAAACGTCTTCGTGGATACGGGCCTTCTTCGTCGCAACGAATTTCAGGAGACGCTTGAATTGCTGCGCAGCCGCCTCGGGCTGCACGTAATCGGCGTGGACGCTTCGGCTCGTTTCCTTTCCCGCCTGAAAGGCGTCGCCGACCCGGAAGAAAAGCGCAAGAGGATTGGCGCGGAATTTATTGCCGTCTTTGCGGAAGAGGAGCGCAAGCTCGCTGCGGATGCGAAGGAAACGCTCCCGGTCAAGTTCCTGGTGCAGGGAACTTTGTACCCCGACGTGATCGAGTCCGTGTCCGTGAAAGGGCCTTCCGCCACTATCAAATCCCATCACAACGTGGGCGGCTTGCCCGAACAGATGCCCTTTGCGCTGATCGAGCCTCTGCGCGACCTCTTCAAGGACGAAGTGCGCCAAATCGGCCGCGAGCTGGGGCTCCCGGAAGAAATCCTGGTGAAACACCCTTTCCCGGGCCCCGGGCTAGCCGTGAGGATTCTGGGTGAGGTGACGCGCGAAAGGCTGGAAACCCTCCGTGGAGCGGACGCAATCGTCGTGGAAGAGATTCGCAGGGCAGGGCTCTACGAGAAGGTCTGGCAGGCGTTTGCCGTGCTGCTCCCGGTGCAGAGCGTCGGCGTCATGGGCGACGGCCGCACGTACGGGTACACCCTCGCTGTGCGCGTCGTCGATTCACAGGACGCGATGACCGCAGATTGGTCCCGCCTCCCCCGAGAGGTCCTGGAGCGAATCTCTTCCCGTGTTGTGAACGAGGTCCCCGGGGTAAACCGGGTCGTTTACGACATCAGCTCGAAACCGCCCAGCACGATTGAGTGGGAATGAGCGACTGGCCCGCCGGCGCGCCTCCGACAGCGCGTCAGCGGTTCGCCATTTTCTGGGCCATGTACAGAAGCAACCGGCGGTCGCCCTCATCGATACGGCTGAGCAACCGGCGGAAGCGGCCCAAGAACCGCGCCTCTTTTCCCCGGCTCCCCCAGGCGATGTCGTCGGCGGTCTTCCGCTTGGGAAGATTTGGCAGCTCGGGCGGTTCTTCGCCGTCGTAGAATAGCTGGTAGAGCGGGACTTCCATGGCCCGCGCCAGCTTTTCCAGCGTTTCAATCGCCGGAACGGTGTGGCCGTTCTCGACGCGCGAAATGTAGCAGCGAAGGAGCCCGGTGCGCTTTTCGATGTCGCCTTGGGAAAGCTTTTTTGTTTCACGTAGCAGGCGGATGCGATCTCCGATTATCATGGCGCGTATTGTTGCATGGAGTAGTTACTGTCGCAAGACGAAATTGACACGCTCCGAATTTTTCCGCGTGTAACCGGATTCCGATGCCCAACGTCCCAAAAGGTGTGGCAGCCAGCGCCTCCGCGATATCGGCCCCCCTCAGCCGCCGGGCCAAAGGCGAAGAAGAGCGTGAACTCGTCCGGATGGCCCAAAATGGAACAGAGGCCGCCTTCGAGGAGTTGGTCCGCCGCCATCAGCAGCGCGTCTTCGCCCTGGTGGGCGGAATCCTCAGGCGACGGGAGGACGTCGAGGACGTTGTCCAGCAGGTCTTCTTAAAGGCCTTTGTCTCTATCAAGCGCTTTGACTTGCGGGCCGCGTTCTCCACGTGGCTGTATAAGATTTCGGTCAACGAGTGCTGGGACTACCTGAGGAAGAAGAAAGTCCGGCCGCTCGTCTACGAGGCCGACCTGTCTGAGGAACAAGTCTCGCGGCTTGATGGAATCGTCACGGCCGACCGGCCCCCCGTCGCGGCGGATGACCGCGCCGAAGCCAGGCAGTTGGTGGATTGGATGCTGGAGAAGATTCCCGAACAGGATAGAGAACTGCTAGTGCTCAAGGAGATTGAAGGTTTTTCGGTTCAGGAGCTCGCTGATATCCTCGGCTTGAACGTGAACACAGTCAAAGTACGGCTGTTCCGTGCACGCGGTCGCTTGATGGATGTGTACCGACGCCGGATGTCCCGCGGTTCGCTTCGAAATGCTTCGGCGGCCGGTGAAGGAAAGGAATGAACGAAATGGAAAAGGAATTCAGGTCCACAGCCTGCCCCGAATTTGAGGTGTTCCTCGAGGATCACCTGGCGGGCAATTTGGCCGGAGAAGACGCTGCGAAGGTCTCGGCGCACATCCAGTCTTGCGCGGGTTGTCGTTCCGCGCTGGTGGATGCCGCGGCAAGTGTGCGGCTACTCAGCGCGGTTGAGCCCGCGGCGGCCCCTGATCCAGGATTCGCGCGCGTGATGACGGCGAGGATCCGGGCGGAGATGGACCGCCTGGCCGCCGAGAAATCCATCTGGCAGCCGTTTGTTTTCCTGGGTTGGCGCTTTGCCGCCACGGCGACGCTCGCCCTCGCCCTCCTGTTGACTTACAATGCGACCCTTGAGTACCGCTTGCAGCCCGGCCTCGCTTCGGCCGTTCGCCAGGCGGAACCCCGCGACATGTTCTCGGATCCCGGCACTACGCCGGAGAGCCGGGACCAGGCGCTGATGATGATGGTGGTGGAATCGAGCCATGGAACACACCAAGACTAAGCGTGAAGCTGCATTGCTCGTAGTGATTGTCTTCTTGCTGGGAGTGTTGCTCGGCGGTGTGGGCAATCACCTCTGGGGCCAGCGGGTGTGGGGCGTCGCGTCGGTTCCCCACGGCCGCGATCAGGTGATGGCGCAGCTTACTAGCCAGCTTCAGCTCACTCCCGATCAAGTCCAGCAGGTTGGCAAGATCGTCGACGAAACCCGCGCTCAAATGCGCGCCCTCAACGCTCCCCAGGATGCGCAAAGAGACCAGATCCGCCACCAGGGCCGCGACCGCATCCGCGCCCTCCTCACTCCCGAGCAAAAGCCCAAGTTCGAAGAGTTCACGCGCCGCATCGACGAGCAGCGCAAAAAAGACGAAGCCCGTTAGTCGTCTGCCGCGCCGCCTCTTTTTCTCGTAGGGGCATCCGCCAGAATTCTGGCGGACCGTGCCCACGCCGCCAATCGCCGATCCGTTGCCCAGCTCCGCATCACCGCCCACAAGACCTTTGGAGTGCGGGAGCTTGCTCCCGCTTTGTTTTCGATGCCTGCACCGCATGCAGCCATGACTCCGATGACCCGCGCTTCGGCTCTTTCTCTCGCGCTTGCATTCCTTTTCGGCATCCGATAGGTTTCTGCTCGCATCAAAATCGAACGACTCTCAAACGCGGAGACACTCATGCCACCAACTCACGGCGGGCTCGATCCTGCCAACCGGAGCTTCCTCGAACTCCTTGAAGCGCAGGGAGGGGCGAAAATTGAAGAGTTGCCGGTCGGAGCCGCCCGCGCCCTCTTCCAGACATTGCAATCTTTTCCGGCGAAAAAACTTCCCGCGGAAATCGAAGACCGCGGGATTCCCGCCGGCCCCAGCGGGCAAATCCAGATCCGCATCGTGCGTCCCCGCGGCGTCGCGGAACGCCTGCCCGTCGTGATGTACTTCCACGGAGGAGGTTTCGTGCTGGGCGACCGCGAATCGTTCGATTGGTCGGTGCGCGAAATCGCGAACGGGTCGGGCGCTGCGGTCGTGTTTGTCGAATATTCCCGCGCGCCCGAGGCGAAATTTCCTGTCGCGGTCGAGGAAGCCTACGCGGCGACGAAATACATCGCCGAAAACGGCGGGAGTCTGAATCTGGATATTTCGCGCATTGCAGTTGCGGGCGATAGCGCCGGGGGGAATCTCGCGGCCGTCACCGCTCTGCTCTCGAAGGAGCGCCGCGGGCCGAAGCTGCTCTGTCAGGTCCTTCTAAATCCTGCAACCGATATGGCTTCCGAGACTCCTTCGCTTCACGAATACGGCGAAGGTTATTTCCTGACGCAAGCCGCGATGAAATGGTTCGGCAGGCAATATTTCTCCGACGCGACGGAGACGCTCCAGCCCACCGCGTCGCCTCTTCGCGCTCCCGCCGCCCAGCTCGAAGGCTTGCCGCCCGCGCTCGTCATCACCAGCGAATTCGATCCTTTGCGTGATCAGGGCGAGGCGTATGCGCAGAAACTTGCCACAGCCGGAGTCCGCGTTACCTGTGCGCGTTACCTCGGCACCGTTCACGGCTTTCCCGTCCTCAACATTCTGGCGGAATCAGCGCCAACGCAAGCAGCCGTCGCTCAAACGAACGACGCCCTGCGCCGCGCCTTCGCCACCCGCAATGAAAAAGGAATCGCCGCAAAATAAGCGCCTGGCGATGTGCTTGCAGAAACCGTGTCGAATCCCGGGCCCCGTCTCTTCTCGTAGGGGCATCCCGATCCATCGGGACCGTGCCCGCGTCGCCAATCACCGAATCGCCGCCTACCTCCGCAGCGCCGCCTCCAAGACCTTTGGAGTGCGGGAGCTTGCTCCCGCTTTGTTTTCAATGGTGGAATAGCGTGAATTAACTGAGGGACCGCGCACAGCCGGGATCAGGACGGGTACCGCATTATCTCGGTGTGAATATCAACGGCGCGGCGCGCCACCTAAAACGGAATATCCTCGTCGGTAATCTCCGGCCCCGCATGCGCATTCTCCTCCGGCATCGGTCCGCCCTCGGCATCCGGATCGGCCGGGCGCCCGTATCCGCCGCCCGCGCCAGCTCCTGCTCCGGCGCTTGCCGCCGCGCTCTCCGCGCGCGACGTGAGCATCTTCATCGCGTTGCCGACGATTTCGGTGGTCGTGCGCTTCTGCCCATCGCGCTTATCTTCCCACTGGCGCGTCTGGATGCGCCCTTCGATGTAAACAAGCATCCCCTTCTTCAGATATTGTTGCGCGATTTCCGCCAGTTTGCCCCAGAGCACGATCCGGTGCCACTCCGTGCGTTTTTGGCGTTCGCCCGCGCGGTCTTTGTAGGATTCGTCCGTCGCCATCGTAAAGTTTGCCACCGCCTGCCCGCCCGACGTGTATCGCGTCTCCGGATCGCGGCCCAGCCGCCCCACCAAAATCACTTTATTGACTGACACGGATTTTCCGCCTCATCTGAAGGTTCATACATTGTTTTCAGTATATCCGAATGTGGCCCGGCCGATGAGGAAAACTGCCTCCTCCCCTGGCGCCGGCCCGCTACGCCCTGGCAGACGACTGGCGCGCCGCTGAGTGGTTCAATTGTCCGCGATCGAACCTGGGGGAATCGCAATGGTTTGCTGAATGAAGTTCCCAATTCCGCAGGGTGCCCGAATGCTCGGGCAGGCGATCCCACGCCCGCATTTCTTTTGAAATTTCAAATTTCAAATTTGAAATTTCAGATCTTCGTGCATCCGCCGTCCAAACCCGGCCCCGCATGCCAGCCCGCGAGCGCCGCACTCTCACCGCGCCGAACTATGCTGCGTGGTTGTGCCTCCGAGCTCCTTCAGCCGCGAACTTGCCTGTCGCGCCTCATCCGAGGCGGGGAACCGCCGCACCACTTCGCGCAAATCGCGCACGGCCGACGCTTTCTGCCCCAGCTTCGCCTCCGCCATCCCTTTCTTCAGCATGGCCGCGCCCACTTTGTGGCCCTTCGGATATTCGAAAATCACCTTGTCGTACTCGGTGACCGCTCCCTGAAAATTGCTCTGCGCGTAATCAACTTCTCCGAGATAGAACTGCGCATTCCCGGCCAGGTCGCTGGTCGGAAAATTCTTCAAGTAGTCGGAAAATTCCTGCCTGGAAAGCTCATATTTCCCGCTCGTGTAATCGCGCAGCGCGTTCTGATAAAGCGTGTCCGCGGAAATCGGCGCGCCCGTCGGATTCGGCGCATTGCCGCCGGGCCCGCCGCCGCCGGCCCCAATCACGCCGCTCGTGGACCCGCCCGACGAAATCTTTCCATCAATGCTCTGGAGCAGGCTCTGCACATCAGTCAACTGCTGCGAAAGCTTGCTCACGCGCGCCTGCACGTCCTGAAGATTGTCGGAGAGCCCCTGCGTCTGCGTTGTGAGCGTGTCGATCCGCGACCCGGAATTCGCCTGCACGTCCTGAACGGTCTTTTGCAGCGATCCCATCTGGTTGTTGAGCTGGGTGATCGAGTCGAGCGACTGCTGCACGAGCGTCTTCAGCGTGGCGTTGTTCGTATCCATCACGCTGCGCATGTCGCGCTGCGATTGCAGGAGCTGCTGCACCTGCTGTTGCAACTCGATGATCTCGCGCGCCACCGCCTCCGCCGGCGGCGGCGCCAACATGCTTCCGGCGATCACGCCCGCCAATAACACTCCGAACCCAAGCACGATCCATCGTGTGCGCAATGTGTGCCTCCTTCCTGCTATGCCGTGAGCGGCTGCACCGCTCAGCCTATTTATTCCCGTAGGGGCATCCGCCGTAGTTCTGGCGGACCGTGCCCGCGCCGCCTAATTCCGAATCGCCGCCTCCGAGACCTTTGGAGTGCGGGAGCTTGCTCCCGCTTTGTTTTCAATTCACCCGCAGCGTCCGCCAACTGTCCCGTCCCTGAAGGGACTGATGATTCCTTGGCTTCTCCTCCGCGCCGCCCCACTTTATTCTCGTAGGGGCACGGCATGCCGTGCCCGCGCTGCCGGCACCTCGCCGGGACCCAAGACCTCAGCTTCAAATCAAACCGTCTCAGGCACCCCTTACTTCGCCATCACAAAATGCGCCCGCCGGTTCGCCTGCCAGCACTCTTCCGTGTGCTCGCCGCAGAACGGCCGCTCTTTGCCCCAGCTTACCGTGTTCATCCGGTCGGCCGTGATTCCGAGCGAAATCAAATAGTTCTTCGCTGCCTGCGCGCGCCGTTCTCCCAGTCCTAGGTTGTATTCGGTTGAACCGCGCTCGTCGCAGTGTCCTTCGACCGTCACGCGAATCTGCGGGTAAGACCGCAGAAATTCCGCGGTCTTGGTCAGCGCGTCGCGCGCGTCCGGCCGGATGTCCGACTTATTGAAATCGAAGAACGCATCCTTCACGTTCTGGTCGAAGAGTTCGCTCAGTCCCGGCTGTGGCTTTGTCGGCGTCACCACCGCAGGCGGCGTCACCGTAACGCGCGCGCTTGCATTCGCGCTCCCGCCGGGCCCTGTCGCCGTGATCGTGTACGTTGTCGATTCCGATGGCTGCACCGGCGTGTGTCCCTCGGGCGCCACCTTGCCCACGCCCGGCTCGATGTCGAGATCGGTCGCGTTTGTTGACGACCACGCGAGCGTCACCATGTCTCCGGCATTGATGCTGCTCGGCGAAGCGTTCAGCGTCACTGTCGGCGGCGCCGCTGGAGCCGGCGGCTGTGCCGGCGGCGGCGCGGCTACCTTCTTTTTGCAGCCGCCGACAAAAGTGAGAAATCCAACCAGGCCCAAAATCATTCCCAGCGTTCGAATAGTACGGCCTTGCATGTATTTCCTCCTCCGGCGCTCCCGCGAGGGCACAAGCAGAGAGCGCCCGATATTCATGGGTTCAATGCTTCATGAAATTGCATCCAACATTCCTGCGCCCCTCACTCTCCGAAGCGCCGCCTCCAAGACCTTTGGAGTGCGGGAGCTTGCTCCCGCCCTGTTTTCGATACCCCCGCAACGTCCACCAACTTCTCGGTCAATCCATACCCGGCCGGCTCTCGACAAACCCGCCCACTCCCTCACCTCGGCGACCAATTCGGCGATTCGTTCTGCCCCTGAAACGTCAGTTCGCGCGGTTGACTCCCATCCGCCAGCATCGACCAAATCTGCCGCGTTCCGGTGCGCGTCGATTCGAACACGATGTGGCGTCCGTCCGGCGCCCAGCTCGGCCGTTCGTTGCGCCCCTCGTCCTTCGTGAGTTCCACAAGCTGCCGGCTGATAATGTCCATGATGTAGATATCGAAATTGCCGCTCGGGCGCCTCCAGCTGAACGCCACCAATTGTCCATTCGGCGACCATGCCGGATCCACCACGTAGCCCATATCCGGCATATCGATTTTCTGCACGTTCGCTCCGTCCGAGTCCGCTTGGTAGAGCACCGGCTCGCCTCCGCGGTCGCTCACGAAAATAATCTGCCGGCCCGTTTTCGGATTCCAAGCCGGTGAGGTGTTCACTCCGGCTGCAAACGTGATTCGGTGCAGGTGCGAGCCATCCGCATCCGTAATGTAGATTTCCGGATCGCCGTTCTGGCTCGACATGAACGCAATCTGCGATCCGTCCGGCGACCACGCCGGCGAGCTGTTTGTCCCGCGGTAGCGCGGAAACGCAATCAGGCGGTCCGAAACCGTCGAATAAATGCAAATTTGCGCGGAGACGATCCCGCGACTCGGCGCATAGCAGGTGAACGCGATCCGCGTGGCATCCGGCGACCACCGGGGCGTGAGCGCAATCGATTTCATGTGCGTCAACTGGTGCTGGTTCCCGCCGTCATAATCCATCGCCCAGATTTCTTTGTTCCCGCTCTTCGTGCTCACGTACGCCACTTGCGTCTGCCCGATCCCCGGAAGCCCTCCGCTCAGCCGCGCGATGATATCGTCCGCAAACTGGTGCGCCAGTTTTCTGGCGTCCGCATCGGTGGCCGCGCCGCGATAGATTTTTTGCAGCGCGATCGGCGCCGTGGGATTGTGCACATCGGAAAGAAAGCCTGCTGCCGCGAGGTTGTTTCCCTCGATGTTCAGGTTTCCGTACGCGAGCATGTACACATTCGCCGGCGCATTGCTCCATTCGGCTGGATTCAGTTCGCCCGGCTGGCTCGGAATTTTCAGCGGATAAAAGCTCGGGCTTACCAGTTCGAGGATTCCGGAATAATCCAGATCGTTCCACAGCACGTCGTGAAACGTTTTCTCGAGCGGTTCCGCGGCAGCCGTCCGCGCCGCCAGGTCCGGCGCAGCCACACGCGCCTTCGCCACGCCCAGCCCCGTCCCGGTCTTGAACCAGTCCTGCGCCGCCGCCGGCCGCGCCGCCCCGAGCGCGAGCCCAGCCATAATCACGATAATCGCCAAAAAGTTTCGCATAACCCTAATTTCGCCCGGCCGCTTTTTTCCGTAGGGGCACGGCATGCCGTGCCCGCGCCGCCAATTTCCGAATGGATGCCTCATTCCGAACCGCCGCAAACGAGACCTTTGGAGTGCGGGAGCTTGCTCCCGCTTTGTTTTCATTGCACCCGCAGCGTCCGCCAACTGTCCCGTCCCCGAAGGGACTCAATAATATTGGGCCGCTCTTGCTCCTTCCGTGCCGGGCTACAGACTGTGCCGTCCCTAAAGGGACTACCTCTTAAAATCAAACCAAAACTCCACGCTCACCCGCGACCCATCATATCCGGCCGGCAACGCCTCGAGCGGGCTCGACTCCAAAATCGCCCTCAGCGCCGACCGATCCACCGACGCGTTCCCGCTCGATCGCGTGATCTGCGCGTTGGCCACCGTCCCGTTCTTCAAAATGTCAAACGTCGCCACCACGCGCGGCGCGAAACTGATCCCCGGATCGACGGTCGATTGCAGCCAATTTCCGCTCACCCGCCGCTGCACGCTTTCCACGTACCAGGGAAACCGCGACCCGAAATTTCCTCCGCCCGCGCCGCTGAAGCCCAGCCCGCCCTGCGTGCCCGCTCCCATCGAGAACGAGGTGTAGGGCACCGTGGGCGTCCCGCCTCCGCCGTACGGCACTGCATTCTCCGGAGGCGGCGCTTTGTTCTCGAGGACTTTCGACGGCCGTGAGACATACTTCGGCGGCTTGTTTCTCTCGAACTTCGGGATTGGAGTGGCGTCCGGCACGGGCTGCGGTTTCGGCGCCGGTTCGGATTTGTAAAGTCCCTTGGACTCGTCCACCACCCGGTTCGTCGTCTCCACTTCGGGCCGCGGCATCGGCACTCCCGGCACACCGCCAACAAGCCCGACCGTGATCGCTCCTCCCGCCCCGCCCCACGACTCGCCGCGATGCGAATAAATTGTCGACACCACCAGCAACGCCCCAAGCGCCGCATGAAACGCCAGCGAAAGTTTCAGCGGCCCCTTAAGGCTCTCCTCCTGCCGAATTGCCGCAATCGCCGTCATTCATTCGCCTGGTATCGTCGTGTCCCGGGGCTTCGAAGCGCCGCTACTCCCTTTTGCCGTAGGGGCACGGCACGCCGTGCCCGCGCCGCCAATTTCCGACTCGCTATCCAACTCCGAATCGCCGCCTCCGAGACCTTTGGAGTGCGCGAGCTTGCTCCCGCTTTGTTTTCAATCACGGCTCAACCCGCGCCAACCTGCACAACCGATCCTCCGGCTCACTGTATCTGCGCCCGCTCGCTCAGAGGCTGCGTCACCACGCTGATATTCTGCACTCCCGCCTGCCGCAATGCGTCCACCACCGTCGCCCAGCTCCCAAACGGCACCGTTTCGTCGCACCGCAAATACACCGTCTGTTTCTTCACGTCGCGCGACTGCGCCGCCACAAGCTGCCCGATCTGGTGGATGTTCACCGGCTTCTCATTTAGATAGACGCGCTGTGCCCGGTCGATCGTCACCACCATCCTTACTTCCGTCAGCTCCTTCACGGTCTTCGTTTTCGGCACGTCCACTTCGATCCCCGATTGCAGGATCGGCGCGGTGATCATGAAGATGATCAACAGCACGAGCACCACGTCAATGAACGGCACCATATTGATGTCGGAAAGACTGCTGGAAGTTTCGCGCTGCAATTGGGGCATGTACGTTTCTCGCTCCCGAGGCGAAAAGCTGCCTTGCAATCCCGACCGTGTCGCCCGCGGCCAAACTTGCTTCGTCAGGGGGTCAGAGCTTTAGCTCCGACTTTGCCACCGCCCTGCTCGTGGGCTTTAGCCCCTGAAGTCACAAACTAGGCCCGGCTGTGATGAAATCCAATTTATCTGAGCGCTGCTCACCAAAACCTTTGGAGTGCGGAAGCTTGCTCGTCCCGAGCGCAGCCGAGGGGCTTCCGCTTTGTTTTCGGATCCGGTACAACGCCCGCCAACTTCTGGCTGAGCCATTTCCGGCAGGATCTCAACAGAGTCAATATGCCTTGGAGCTGCCTTACTCGCTGTAAATCGTCTCAATCTTCGCGACGAATTCCGAGGCAAAGCTGTCCATCCGCGCCGCGAGCCCGCGAATGTCCGAGAGATAGTGGTTGTAGGCGATCACCGCCGGGATGGCCGCAAAGAGTCCCGCAGCGGTGGTGATCAGCGCTTCCGCGATTCCCGGCGCCACCGCGCGCAGGCTCGCCGTTCCCGCATCGCCGAGCCCTGCAAACGCGTCCATCACGCCCCAGACCGTGCCGAAAAGCCCGATGAACGGCGACACCGATCCAGTGGTCGCCAGCCACGGCATATATTTCTCGAGCCGCCGCACCTCTTCCTGCGCCGCCACCTGCATCTCGACGCCGATGGCATTGGCATTCTTCAGCCGGTGGCTCACGGCCACCGCCGTTCCGCCTCCCCCGCGCGAATTCGAGCCGCTCAGTTGCGCTTCCAGCTCGCGATAGCCCGCCAGGTACACGGACACAAGCGGCGTCCCGTCCGCTCCGGCGCGCAGCGTATTCGGGTCGGGCAGCCCGCGGCCCGCCCGGAACATTTTCAGGAATTTCCCGGTTTGGCGATCGACCCGCCGGAATTTTCCCGATTTTTCCAGAATGATCGCCCAGGAAAAAATGGAAAGGACAAGCAGAATGCAGAGGACAATGCGAGCCACCCAGCCCGTTTGCTCAATCAGAGTCTCGAGCCGGCCCGCAAACAGGAGCAGCGCCAGGCCAGTAATAATCTCCCCCAGAAATCCGATATTCGCTGGACCCTTTCAACCGTAGCACACGCTCCACACATGGTCAAACGAATCAGTCGTCATCCGACCGATTTCTGCTGCCTCTCTCGACACAAATCTGTGCCTTCTCCTTGAATGGCACAGCCACTCCTGCTTGCCCTGAGCGTAGGCGAAGGGGCTGTGCACTTCGGCCTCGCCATGATGCTGGATGCCGCCAATATCCATCGCGCAGCCTGCTCTGCATTTGAAATTTCAAATTTGAAATCAGCCTCTCCTCTCTCTGCTAGTCCACGCCACAAAGTCGGCCCCCCACGGTGCTTGTGCTAGAATCAACGACTGCACATGAACAGGGCATTCGACGTCGGAATCGAATCGCTGGCTGCAGCGAGTGTTCGCCCCGCCGCGTCCGCATCGTCTTGCGGCGTCGAGGCCGCCCGCCCCGGCGCGCCCGCCGCGAAGTCTTTTTACATCGAGACCTTCGGCTGCCAGATGAACGACCACGACTCCGAAAAAGTCGCGGGCGTTCTGCTAGGCCGCGGCTACCGCCCTGCGGACAGCCCCGCCGACGCCGATCTGCTCCTCTACAACACGTGCAGCATCCGCGAAAAAGCCGCCCAAAAAGTTTTTTCGCGCCTGGGCGATTTCAAAGCCGCCGCGCGCGATCGCGGCAAAGTCGTCGGCGTGCTCGGGTGCGTGGCCCAGCAAGAGGGCGAAGAAATTTTCGAGCGCGCTCCCTGGGTGAGCCTCGTTTGCGGCTCGGCCAGCTATCGCCGCCTGCCGGAACTCGTCGCGCAGATCGAGTCCGGCGGCCGCCGCGTCACCGGCCTCGATCTCGATACTGACGAAACTTTCGAGACCGAACTCACCCGCCGCGATAATCCCTTCCGCGCCTATCTGACGATCATCGAGGGTTGCGACTATTCCTGCGCCTACTGCGTCGTTCCGCACACGCGCGGCCCCGAGCGCAGCCGCTCGAGCGCCTCGATCCTCAGCGAAGTCCGCCGCCTCGCCGGCGCCGGCTACACGGAAATTCAACTTCTCGGCCAGACCGTGAACTCCTACCGCGATCCCTCGGCGCGCGGCCTGAATTTCGCCGAGCTGCTCATCGCCGTGGCCGCAGTCCCGGGAATTCGCCGCGTGCGCTTCACCACGTCGCACCCGAACGACTTCACTCGCGAAATCCTCGAAGCCATCGACGCGATCCCCGCGCTCTGCGATCACATTCACCTCCCCGTGCAATCGGGCTCGACACGCCTCCTTCGCTCCATGCGCCGCACCTACACACGCGAACAGTACCTGGAAAAAATTTCCTGGATTCGCGCCGCCCGCCGCCCCATCAGCATCACTTCCGACGTGATCGTGGGCTTTCCCGGAGAGACCCCAGCGGACTTCGAGGAGACGCTCACGCTTCTCGACGCCGCACAATTCGACGGCGTTTTCTCTTTCAAATTCTCGCCGCGCCCAAACACCCCCGCGCAGCACATGGGCGCCACGATTTCCGAAGCAGAGCAGGGAAGACGCCTCGCCGTTTTGCAAGAGCATCAGCGCCGGATTCAGATCGCGCGCAATCAGGCGCTCGTCGGCGCGGCGTTCGAGGTCCTCGTGGACTCGCATCACGCCGCTCGCAATCAATGGGCCGGTCGCACCTCTGGCAACCGCATCGTAAATTTCACTTCGCCGCATCTAAATCTTCTGGGACAATACGTCGAAGCTCGCATCGTTCGCGCCGGTCCGAATTCACTTGTCGGCGAGCACGTTTTCTGAGCCACCGGGGAGGCCGTCATGGAACTCGAGGTCAAAATTCGAGGCTTGATGATGGACCCGGTCACCAACATGCCTGTTGTGGTCCTGAAGGAAACCGCCGGCGCCGGGATTTTGCCCATCTGGGTGGGAATTTACGAAGCCAACGCCATCGCCCTGGAGATCGAAAAAGTCCAAACGCCCCGCCCGATGACGCACGACCTGCTAAAAAATGTCCTGAGCGGCCTCAATGTGCACGTTCACAAAGTCGTCGTCTGCGATCTGAAAGACGACACCTTCTACGCTCTCATCTGGATGGAGCGCGACGGCCACATGATGTCGGTCGATTCCCGCCCGAGCGACGCGCTCGCTCTCGCCCTGCGCCTCGATTGCCCCATCTTCGTCGAAGACGAAGTCCTGAAAAGCTCCCGCATGGCCAGCGCCATCTCCGAAAAAAGCTCCAGCGAAGAGCTCCGCAAGTGGCTCGAAAACCTCAACGACGAAGACCTCGGCCGCTACAAGATGTAACTCTCCAGCTTTTTGCTTCGAGTGGCACAGGCACTCTTGCCTGTGCTCTTGCGCGTCGCCAATTCTTGAGCCGCCGCCGAACTTCGCGGTGCTAACCCGGAGAGCTTTGGAGTACGAGTCCCGGAGGGACAACATAATCTTTAGCCCGGCACGGAAGTGCCGGGTACCGGGAATAAAAAAAGGTCGAGTCCCGCAGGGACGGCATAATCTGTCTTGTAGCCCAGATTGTATCGTCCCTGCGGGAATCGGGATTGTTCCTCCGCTTCTCACCCGCTCACAAATAGAGAAGGCCGTGCCTTTTGCTTCTCATTTCAAATTTCAAATTTCCAATTTCAAATTGTCTATGGCACGTGCGTGCGGCCGCTGCACGCGCCCTCATTTCAACTCCTTCGACATCACAATAAAATGGCACGGCAGCTTCGACTCCACATCCGCATGAAACGGCTCCGTCACCGTCTGCACATACCCGAGCCGCCGATAAAATCCCGGCAGCTCCGCGCGCAAATTCACAATCCGCAAATCCATCGCCGCGCATCCCGCCGCCCGCGCGTGCTCTTCCGCCGCTTCCACAAGCTCTCTCCCGAGCCCCGCTCCTTGCCGCTCCGGGTTCACCGCCAGCAATCCGAAATACGCGCGCTCGCCTCGCACCTCCACGTAAATCGCTCCTGCCATCCCGGCGTCCTCTGCGACCAGAAAGACTCCCTTCCGCATCATCTCCCGCACCCTCCCGGGATCGGTGCGGTCTCGATCGATGAAAAATCGCTCGACGCGAAACGCCGCATTAATCACGCCCGCCACCGCCTCCGCGTCTTCCGCCCTCGCCTCTCGGATTCGCATGTGTCGCCGCCTCAGCCCTTGCCATTCCATGGATGACTCTATCTCACATCTGACTCGACGCTCGCCTTGACAGCGCGCGGCCATTAACATAGTTTGATTCGGGTCCCATTCGGTTACGTCGCCTTAGCGTAAATTCCGGTGGAGAGATTGTCATGAGGCTTCCCCTTAGCCTGGTTCTGGTTTTGCTTCTCTCGTTCCCGGAGGGTGGCGTTTCCGCGCGCGCTTCCGCGCAGGAGCCCGCGACCGCGCCGCAAGATACGGTGGCGCCGCCCCAGGATTCGGCTCCTCCGCTCCCGCGCCGTGCCGCGCCTCTTTTCCCCTTCGGCCTCGAAGACGCCACGCCGGTGAAACTCAAAACAAATCGCGAGCTCTCCTCCGCCACCGACCGAACGGGCGACCAAGTCGACTTCGAAGTAACGGAAGATGTGATGGTCAAGGATTTAGTCGTCATACCAAAAGGCGGGATTGCCTGGGGAAAAATCACCGACGCCAAACCGAAGCGGAGATTGGGGCGCGCGGGCAAGCTCGACGTCACGATCGAGCAAGTGCGTCTGGCGGATGGAGAGCGCGTGCCGCTCCGGGCGGTTCGGGAGGTCCAGGGAAAGGGGCGCCAGGGCCTCATGACCGGCGCCATGGTCGCCACGGGAATCCTCTTCTTTCCGGCCGCCCCACTTTTCCTCTTCATGCACGGTAAAGACATCTCCATCCCGAAAGGCTCCGATGTAACTGCTTACGTGAATGGGGATACGCCGCTTGAGGAAGCTAGGTTCAATGCCAGCGCGACCCCGCATGCCTCGCCGCCTTCAGAGGCGCCGCAAGCTCCTCCTGCGCCGGCAGCTTCCCCCGCGCCCGCCACACGCCCCTCGCCAAATGGTTCCGAACTGGATCAGCCGCCGCCTCCAAAAGCATTCATTTTTCCCTTGCAGCCTGGCTCCTCCCCCGGTAGAGTGTCCCTGCCCGTAGTGTAGCCGCGGCTTTCAGGCGCCATATATGGCACCCCGGTTGCCCTGCGGAGAACGAGGGCAAAGCTTGACCTGCGTTCTTTCGGTTGCCAATCAGAAAGGCGGCGTCGGTAAGACTACCACCTCCATCAATCTCGCTGCCGCTCTCGCCCTCAAAAAGAAAAAGACCCTCCTCATCGACCTCGATCCGCAATCCAACGCCACCATCGCTTTCTTCGACCAAAGCGATATCCAGGCCACGATGTACGACATCTTCGCCGAGCACCCCGCCGAAATGAGCAAAATCATTCGCCCGACCAAAGATGCGAACCTGTTCGTCGCTCCCGCTCGCCTGCATCTGGCCCGACTCGAGCAGCAGCTCGCCGGCCAGTTCGACGCCCCGTTCAAGCTCAAAGACTCCCTCTCGTCCATCCTGAAAGAGTACGACTTCATCGTCATCGATACGCCGCCCTCGCTCGGCATTCTCACCGTCAACTCCCTGGTGGCCTCCACTCACGTGCTGGTTCCCGTGCAGGCCGCCTATTTCGCCATCGAAGGCACCGACGACCTGCTCGAAACCTACGGCCGCATCCGCTCGCGCCCCAATCCGGACCTGAAGGTTCTCGGTGTAGTCATCACTCTCTTCGACAAGCGCACCAACATCTCGCGCGACACCCACGAACAGATTCGCGCTGTCTTCGGCAACGCCCTCTTCAAAACGCGCATCAGCAAGAATGTGCGCCTCGAAGAAAGCCCGGCCTACAAAGAGACGGTTTTCACTTACGCGCCGAAATCTTCCGGCGCGCTGGAATATATGAAGCTTGCTCAGGAGGTATTACATCGTGTCGAAGAGGATCGGGTTGCCCGTCACTCTCAAGATGCGGCATGACGCCCACTACGTCGAAACGCTGACCAGCTTTTCCGGCGCTTCGATCGGCCGCATGATTCCCGTGGATAAAGTCCGCCCGAATCCCGACCAGCCGCGCAAGGCTCTGGGCGATCTGCGCGAGCTCACCGACTCGATCCGCGAAAAAGGCGTGCTCGAGCCGCTGCTTGTCCGCTACGTCCCGCGCGAAGACGCCTACTACATCATCTCCGGCGAGCGCCGCTACCACGCTTCGAAAGCCGCTGGCCTGCACGAGGTTCCCTGCATCGAAAAAATTGCCGACGACGCCGAAACTCTCGAGCTCGCGCTGATCGAAAATCTCCAGCGCAAGGACCTCACTCCCTTCGAAGAGGCCGACGGCCTCCAGCGCCTCGCCGACCAATTCGATTACACCCATGACGATATCGCCAAAAAAATCGGCCGCGCGCGCTCGTCCGTCACCGAGACTCTCTCGCTGCGGCTGATTCCCGACTCGATTCGCAAAACGTGCCTGGAGAAGGGAATCGTTTCGAAATCGCTTTTGCTGCAAGTCGCGCGCCAGCCCAGCGAGAAAAAGATGCGCGAAATGACCCAGCGCATCGTTCACGGCGGCCTGACGCGCGATGAAGCCCGCCGCGCCCGCAAAGCCGAAACCGAATCCGCGCCGCGCCCCGAGCCGTTCGTCTTCCGCTTCCGCCCCGACGACGACTCCTTCGAGCTGCGCCTCCATTTCCGCAAAAGCCACGTCAGCCCGGAAGAGCTGGCCGCCACGCTCCGCGCCGTCCTGCGCCAGCTCGAGTCCGGCACGGGCAGCGCGCCCGGGAGTGCAAGCGCCGCCTCCGCCGGCGGCGGCTTCTCCTCTTCCGCCGCCTGAGCGCTTCCTGGCAACGCTCTGCCTTTCTGTGGCACAGCCACTCCTGGCTGTGCGCCTTTGCATTTTCTCTGTAGGGGCACGGCACGCCGTGCCCGGCAAACTTGCTTGGCACGGATGAGCCACTTGTGGTGAGCGGACCCGAATCGATGCCCTGCCCAGCGGACATGCGTGACAAGGTGCCAACGACTTCTTCAAGAGCTGGGTTATTGCTCAATTCGCCCTAACGCCAACTCTCTGCTGGTATCCTAAAGTCAGATGGATCTCACTCCTCAGCAACTCAAACTCCTCGAACGCCTGCACTCGTGCGGCTTCGAAATCGTCGCCTTCCCGATGTACGCGCAATACATCGGCGTCAGTAAAAGGGGCCCCCAGGTCGACGGTGAGTCGAGCCTGGGGAATCAGTCCGAATGCGCCGCCCTGCTCGCGCCCGTCCCCTCGGGAGGCTTCAAGATTTACGCGCAACCCACGCTTCTAATCGCCGGCAATTTCACCGTGCGCATCACCCGCGACGGCCGCGACTATTTCGTCTGGAAAAAAGAATCGCTCGAAGCCACCCCCACCCGCCTCGCCGCCCTCGATGCTTTTGCCGCCTCACTTGCAGAAGCCCTTGTCCCAGCGCTCTAGCCGCCCATATTGCTCAGCGCGGCCAACGAGACCTTTGGAGTGCGGGAGCTTGCACCCGCTTTGTTTTCGATGAAGCTCGAGCAGAACTTAGCAGCTCGATTGAGCGCCTCTCGGCCCGCGCAGCTTTGCGCGCGGCCTTTGCCTTCCATTTCAAATTTTAAATTTCAAATCGCCTTGCCCCAGTTGAATTCCCCCGCGCACCAAGCGCACACTATCGCCATGCCGAATCACTACGACATCCTCTGCATCGGCGCGGGTCCCACCGGCCTCGCCTGCGCCATCGAAGCCAAGCGCGAAGGCATGCGCCCGCTCGTTCTCGACAAGGGCTGCCTGTGCAACTCGCTCTTCCACTATCCGATCAATCTCGTTTTCTTCACCACTCCCGAGCGCATGGAAATCGGCGATCTCCCCATGACCACCACCGGCGGCAAGCCCACTCGCGCCGAAGCGCTGAAATACTATCGCCGCGCCGTCGAGCACTACGGCATCGAAACGCAGCTTTACACGCGCGTCGATTCCGTCTCCGGCCACGACGGCGCATTCGCTGTTCACGCTGTCGCGGAATCCGGCGCCGCGCAGGAATTTCGCGCGCGGAAAATCATTCTCGCCACGGGCTATTACGATCGCCCGAATCCGCTCGGCGTGCCCGGCGAAAATCTCCCCCACGTCTCGCACTATTTCTCGGAAGCGCATCCTTACTGGAACCGTAATGTCGTCGTCATCGGAGGGAAAAATTCCGCCGCCGAAGCCGCGCTCGATCTGTTTCGCGCCGGCGCCAAAGTCACTCTCATTCACCGCCAGGCCGACCTTGGCAAGACGCTCAAATACTGGGTGCGCCCCGACATCGAAAATCGCATCCGCGCCGGAGAAATCCGCGCGCTGCTCGGCGCTCACGTCACGCGCATCGAGCCCGACGCAGTCTTCGTCAAAAATGGCGCGGGCGAGCAAGCCGTCGCCGCCGCGCAAGTCTTCTCCATGACCGGCTATCACCCCGATTTCGATTTCCTGGAAAAATTGGGAATCCGGTTGGACCCGGGGACGCTCCGCCCGCAGGTCGATTCGCAGTCGCTGGAAAGCAACGTGCCGGGAATTTATCTGGCAGGAGTGATCGTCGGCGGAAAATTCACGTCCGAAATTTTCATCGAAAACGGCCGCTTCCACGGCCGCCAAATCATCGCCGCGCTAGCAGGGAAGGGCGCTCTCGCCGAAACGCCTCCGGTTTCTCCGCCCGGCGAATAGTCTTTGTCTTTCTTCCTCCGTGGCATAGCCACTCCTGGCTGTGCGCATTTGATTTTTATTTCACATTTCAGATCTCAAATTTCAAATTTGAAATTTCGAATCTGAAATCCGCTCACCGCGGCCTCGTCGCAAATCCCCGCTTCTTCCACAGCTTGTCCCACCACCAAATTCCTGCCCACGCCTTCACCGGCAGCCGGTACCCCAGCTGATGCGCGAGCATCAAAATCTGCCCGCGGTGATGCGCCTCGTGCGAAAACATGTACGCAAACATCGTCCCGCCCGCAGGCCACGTGCGCGACCACGCGCCGCGCGAAAATTTCTTCACGCGCCGGTGCGGCTCGCCCGAAAGCGCCTCCGCCAGCATGCGCACGCACTGCGCCGCGCTTCGCCGGTGCGCCGCCGCCGCTTGCTTCATCGTGCAGCGCGCCGGATCGAGCGCCGCGGGACACTTCAAATGCGGCGCCGACCTCCGCAGCCACACGAGCCGATTATTGTGTAGGTGCGCAAAGATCGCCGCGATCGTGCGTCCGCCGCGCCCTTTCGCCGCAGGCGGCTCGGCGCGCCACGCCCGCGGGTCGAGATGCGCAAGCACCAGCTGGTTCATCGCGTCATTCACCGCGTACGTTTCCACCAGCACATCCCTCAGCTCAACCAGCGCGTCCCGCGCCTCCCGTTCCATTTTCTCCGCGCCCCTCCGCGGCCGCGATTGTACTCCACCTCCTCGCAGTGGTTGACGCACCGGTGCGCACCAGCGCGTCCCGCAGTGGCATCGGGAGTCCCTCGAGCCCCACCCTCCGTAGCATCAGCCGTCGCGCGCCGAATCTGGTATCCTCTCCCGCCAGGGAAGCGCGAAGTGCAAAGCTGGCACAAACCCGCCGACAGCCTATTCATGTCCGGGCCGGACTGGGAAACCGAATCCGTCCTGGACTATCCCGGAGACTGGTTCCTCTCCTACGCGATCAGCTTCAAGCACGCCGCCGACGCGCTGGTTCAAAAAATGGAAGCAAACGAAGTTTCGCCCGATGCCGTCGGCTTCGCGGTCTGCTTCCTTTACAGACACTACGTCGAACTCATGCTGAAAGGATTGATCGACTCCGGAACGCTCTTCGACTCCCGCCAGCACTATTTCCCCAGGCACCAGCGCATTGACGAATTGTGGAGGCTCTGCCGGCCGTTACTCGAGCGCGCCGCTCACGAAAGCAAGCATCCGGAAATTGACGCGGTCGAGCGATGCATCAGGGAACTCGCCTCGATCGACCCGTCGGGAGCCGGCTTTCATTACGGCGAACACAAGATTGGCTTGCCCGCACTTCCGCCCGTCACGCAAGCGAGCCTCGCGAACATGCGCGACCTCACCAACCGGCTTGCAGGCTTCTTGGAAGGAATTCACGCCTGGCTCGACGAATTAGCGCACCACGAAGCCGACCTCGAAGCCGACATCGGCGGCGAAGCCTAGCCCTCCCGCCAGCAGTGTGGTTGGACCTGCTTCTGCCTTTCCGTGGCACAGGCACTCTTGCCAGTGCGCAGTTGTCTTTGCCTTTGTAGCGCCGGCATCCTGCCGGCTCTTTTGCAGTTGTGTTGTCATCCCGAGGAGCGCACGCGACGAGGGATCTGCTTTTTCTTCCGCCTTCTTTGAAATTTCAAATTTCAAATTTGCCATCGCTCCCGGCGGGTAGCTTGACTCGTCCCCACTGATAACTCACACGCACTCCCCGCGCTCCCGGACGATACCTTCGTGCGATTTGGCATTACTCTGTTTTCAGGGAGGCATTCGCTTTGCTACCGGACAAGAGAGCAATTCTCCTCTTCCTCGCACTCGCTGGAGTGGCCATCCAAGGTCATCCGGCGAACGGCTCGAAATCTCCCGGCGAGCGAATCCTAATCAGCGAGTCCACCGCGCTTTTCGCGATCGATCCGAGCGGCTCGAGCCGCCAAAAGATTGCCGATAAAGTGGACGCCGTGGCGCTTTCGCGAGATGCGAATCTCGTTGCCTATGCCGACCACCACGGCGTGTATGTTTTTTCCTTCACCGACAATCGCACCCTCACACTCACGCAGCTTGCCGAGGGGCGCGTGAACAACCTCGCCTGGTCGCCCGACCAGAAATTCGTCGCCTACGACCTGGGAGTTCCGATGAAGTCGGTGGACCTTTTCATCGCCTCCTACCCGCCGAATGGAGAGCCGCCCCGCGATCTGGGCCCCTGGTACGAAACGCTTAGCATTTCGCCTGACGCCAAATTCATCGTCCACCCCACGCTCGAAGTCTCAAACCGCGCGAGAAGCAATCTGGAAGCGGTGAATGTCCAGACCGGCAAACGCGAGATGATCTACCAAGCGGTCGACGTCATCTGGCGTGCCACGTACTCGCCCGACGGATCGAGCATCGCCTTCCTCATGACCCATCCCGGGACACCCGCCCCCTCCAGCGACGATGAGCCCGAGTGCGGCGGCCCGGACCTCGACCTTTGGCTGCTCCCACTCGATTCAAAAAAACCGCAACACATCATGGCCAAGGTCTACAATTTCGAGTGGTCTCCCGACAGCCGTTTCCTGGCGATTGAGACCGGCTCGGAGGAATGTGACTACCCGCCGGACGATGCCGCCGTCTTCATCAGCTCAGCCGACGGCAAGGACCAATTTCAAATTTCGAAGAACGCCCCCTCGGTCGGCCCGATATTTTCGCCCGACTCGAAGCGCGTCGCCTTCGCTGAATCCAACGCCTACCAGTTGGTGATTGGAGACATCTCCACGCGCGCCCTGATCCCCCTTCTCAAAGCCGAGCCCCGCGGGTTCCCCCCGGCCGCTTGCGACTGGAAATAGCCCGCCGTCAGCGTCTCGTCGGCTCTTCCTCTTTCCCTGGGAGCGCCAACCCGTCCTGAGGGGAGCCGAAGGGTCTCCCGATTGGCGGTTTGTCTCTCCGCCGTCGTAGGGGCGGGTCTCAAACCCGCCCTGCCTGTGTGCGGTTGCCTTGGCCTATGTAGCGGCGCCCTTCGAGGCCGGCCCGCTCTTGCTTTTTTCGGCGTAGGGGCGCGGCACGCCGTGCCCGGCCTTTCTCTTCGCCTCTTTCCTCTGGTAGTCATCCCGCCTGCCCTGAGTGACGTGGCGAAGGGAAGCGCTCCACAGCGAGGGACCTGCTTTTTCTTCGCTCTAGCCCCTACCCCCTCGCCCCTCGCTTGCCGCGCCGTAGCCCTTGGCGAAGGCGCGTTTTCCGCGTCCCGGAAGTCGTGCCGGGGTGGGCCCACCCAAAATTCAAATTCCAAGAAAACCAAAGTCAAACGCTCACCCCCCAGCGAAAAAGATTGCAGGAGGCTGAAATCGTTGCGTCAGTCGGTTACGATGGTATATGCCCAACAAAGAAATCCAATACATTGACGCGCGCTCGTTTCAGAGGCCGCTCGCGGAACTTGCAGAGACGATCGCCCTCAAAGTCCAGCGCGAGGCCGTGAAGACGGTGAAACCAGGATTTCTGGCCATCGACGTATATGTGATGATTCGCCATGTCCTGAAGACCTACGAACTCTTCTTTTACATCAATGCCGATGAACGCCGCCAAAATGATTCCGCTTGGCACGTAGGCTTCAGCGTTGCTGCTCTTCCCCTAGTGCGATGTATGATTGATTCCCTCTACAACATCACAATGCTGTTGGACGATCCCGCAAACGCATACAAGTTTCGTGCGAGCGGCTATCGTCAGAGTCTCGAAGCCATCGCGAAAGATGAAGCGCGCTACGGCGGCGATCCGACGATGGACGCATACATCGCCAGCCGACGCGAGTTTATCGGCCAGAGCATGAGAGCGGACGGTACAACGATTGACGAGGTGAGCGAGGCCACCCTGTGGCCAACAATGAGTGCGTACCTTAGGACGAAAGAGGGTGTGCCACTTACCCCACATCAATCCTTTCTGAAGGAACTGACCTACGGTTTTTGGCAGGAGTACTCGGGCATCGCACATTCTACCTTCCAAGGGCTTATGCGAACGGCGACATTTTATTCGCCTCGCGACGTTCCACATGAGAAGCGCGACGAGTTCGACGAAGCCGTGGACGCGATGATTTCGATGCACCTCAAACGCGTTGTGGGAGTCTTACTCTGCGTGCTCACCGAAGTACAAGCACACTTCCGTTTCGAGGGGGCGCGCATCAATCAGCGTCTGCATCGGGCTTGGGATGCTGTCATTGCCGCGGCAGAAATCAGAGAGCTCTACGACCTCCGATACAAGAAGCTAATGGAGGACCGCGGGCTCAATCGTGAGACACCGGATGCCTAGCAGCCAGCGTTTTGGTTTACCCTCGAATAATTCGTTCGCTTCCGGGGCTCGCGGTAAAATGAGTTCCGTGATTCGAGACCTCCCAATCGCGCCCGATATGAAGGTGAAAAAAGCCAGCATTTTTCTGAGCCTGGCGCATCACAAGGAACCGCACAAGATTTCCCATAGGACGTTGCTGCCAGTGTCGGCGCTCATCCGCAAAGCCATCGGCGAGTTTCTCGAACGGAATCGCTGATGGACCAGTTTCTCAGCCAGCACCTTGCCGGAACGGTGCTAGTCATGGTCGTAGCAGTGGCGGGTGGCGGGGCAAGTCTTCTGTCCGGCTCTTCGGTCTGACTTTCGGGTGCCCCTTGCCGCCCCCACTCACCGGCGTATCATTCATTTCCTGCGGTCAGGCGAGCCCGCAGTCGCGGCTCATGACGAAAGAACATCACCAAATCCATTCCAATCGATCTTGTCATTTCCAGTGTTGATTTCGAAGCTAGACGAGCTATTATATGCGCCAATTAACTGACCTCTTGAGCAAATCTAAGAGGGCGGGACGATGGAGGCGCGCCATGGTCAGCGAGCAAGGGACCACCGCTTCTCGACCAATCCGTTCAGATCCCGAGGAACTCCTGAGCGATAGACTGCAGGACCTTCAAGAGCGCCGTTCAAGAAGGTATCGCCTTTACAGGACGCACCTCGCGATTGGCGTAGCTCTAATCGCACTTTCTCCTTTCGGATGGCTATATAGGAAGGAAGTTGGCCTAGGGGCACTCGTATACGGCGCGATTTTCCTCGCTGCGGCAGCTTCTTCTTCTCCGCGCGACCTTAACGATCAAATACAACAAGTTCAAGATGAATTAGAGCTCCTCACTATCAAGGACACATCACGGGAGCAGCGGGCACAGAAGCTACTAAAGTTGCATCAATCGGAGCTCAAACGCTATTACGACCAAACACTTCGCCAGACGTCAGTAATCTTCTTTGCGGGGCTAGTGTGCATCCTACTTGGCTTTATTGTTGTCGGCGGGAGTCTTTACATCATTTGGAAGACCGGGGGGAACGAGCTCCGCCCGAAACTTATAGTTGGAAGTCTAGGAGCCGTCGGTGGAATCCTCTCGAATTTTGTGGCGGTGATGTATCTGAAGATGTTCACGCAAACCATCTCTTCTTTGACGGAGTTTCACAACCGGCTAGTCTCCACGCACCATCTTTATTTTGGAAACTTCCTTATGTCTAAAATCAAGCTTGATTCTGACTTTTACGAAAAGGTCCTCTCCGAAATCGCATACTTGGTGAGTGGTCACCAAGGTCAGATGGGTGGCGCACGCCCCGCCACACTGCAGAAACAACCTCGGCCCGAGGGGCCTAAGTCGAGAGCTCAGCAAGAAGTATCCACCCCTTAGGGTCATTGGCTGAAGTGAATTCACTTCTCGTTGCCTAAGGGCGCGGTCCGCGCCGTGCCGCCTATCAGGGAATTTTCGGTGTCGTTTGAGGGTGTGTTTCGAAGGCGGGTGGCGAGCCCTTCCTCTTCCATCGGGTTCGCCTCTGACTTTGACTTTCGGGTGGCGCACTCTTTGTCCGCCGCGGCGGACAAAGGGTGCGGGTGTTGTCCTGAAATGCCTGCCTCCCACCTTGCACCCACGCCGTGCTACTTGTAGGCAATTGCCGCGCTGGATGGGCCGGCGACGTGAATCACGTCAAACCGCCGGAAGCCGGCTTCGCTGCACCACTTGCGAAAATCCGCTCCGGAATAGTCGAACCCGTCGCCGGATTCGATCAGCATGTGCAGCGACATCAGCAAACCGAACACGTTCTCCCGCCGCGCGTCATCAATGAGCGCTTCGATCGCAACCAGCGCGCCGCCCGGAGAAAGCGCATCGTAGGCCGCGCGGATCAGGTGCATCTTTTTCTCGAGATTCCAGTCGTGCAGGATGCGGGTCATGGTGATCAGGTCCGCTTTCGGCAGCGGATCCTTAAAAAAGTCGCCCGAGGCAGTACGGATCCGGCCGGCAAGCCCGGCTTCGACAATGTGCTTGCGCGCAATCGGTTCGACGGCCGGCAAATCGAAGGAAATGCAGTGGAGATGCGGATGCCTTTTGGCGGCTTCGATGCACAGCAAGCCCGTCGCGCCGCCGACGTCGCACAGAGTCTTGTAGGGTAAAAAAATAAATTTCTCCGCGAACGCTTCGAAATCAATCCGCGAGATGCCGGCCATCGCTCCCATGAACTGCTCGAGCCGCGGCAGCTCGGAATAAAGTTCCTCGAACACGCCCTTCTGCCCGTGCTTCACTTCCGTTTGCGGCTTCCCAGTTTTCAAAGCCTCCGGCAAGTCGTTCCAAAACTTGAACACCCGATCGTTCAGCATGACGAGCAGACCGCCGATATAGCGAGGGCTTCCGCGGTCGAGATAGAGGGCCGTGGCGGGCGTGTTCGAATACTTCGCGGCTGGGCCGTCGCCTTCGCGTTCGAGAAAATTCATGGCCACCAGCGCGTCAAAGAAATCGCTGATCCCGCGTGGGTGCAGCCCGAGCTCCGCCCCGAGTTCCGCGCCGGTCATGCGCCAGCGCCCAAGTGTCGTAAACACGCCGAACTCCACGGCGGTGAGGAGAACCTTGGACGACCAGAACGCGAACCCGGTCTGGAGAATGGCGCCGGGATCGTGCTGTACACGCGCTTCGTGCATGGAATTACCCCCCTCAAAATTTAAGGCCGCTCGAACTCAATCGCTGCGATTGGCCGACGTATCCTAACCCACTTTCCCCCTCTCAGCGCACCGGGTGCCTTTTCTTTCGCTCTGCCTTTAGCCCGTCATCCTGAGCCCGCCGTCTTATTGGCGGACGAAGGATCCCTCTTCTGCTTTTTCTTCCGTTTTTTGAAATCTCAAATTTCAAATTTGCAGTCTCTGCCCGGCCGTTAATTTCCCCTTGTATGCAAACGGTTGCACACATTCGGGCAGGGGGCCAATCCTGCGGACCCCGGACCAGTACCCTCTAAATTGTTGAGGAATCCGCACGATACGTGTTTTTTCAATGCCGGCGACCGGCTACAAAGTAATGGCGCTCGATTTGCTGCAACCTTGCAAACGGCCTATCCTTCGTGTCGGAGGCGAATACCATGAAACGAGCCAGTCTAATCGCTGCCGCAACCTTAGCCCTGCTCCTCACCATTGCCATGGTGCCCGCTGCCAGGGCGGATGAAACCGATCAAGTGAATTTCACCGTGGATGTTACCGCCGGCCCACAGGTCGGCGACACTTTCACCGGTTCATTCACTTACGACGCGACTACCCTCGGCCTCACGGGAATTGCGCCTCTCGAGTCCTTCACATTCACCGACCCCGCCTGGGCCGGACAGTCACTGAGCTCCACCGGGGTTAGCACGGTTGTCCCGCCCGCCGCCATCTCAGGGCCTCCGGTCTCCCTCTTCCTCTTCTTTGCTCCGGGAACGGGGCCTAATGATGCCTTTAGCATCGATCGCGCTGTTTTCACTACCGGGACAACTGTTGTTGTCGGCGAGTCCTTCGAGAATACGGGCGGAGGCACGGTGACGTACGGGACGCCTTTCGCAGTGGCCACTCCCGAGCCCAGCTCCTTGCTTTTGCTAGGCACCGCGCTCCCAGGCCTGGTGCTGCTCCGCCGCCGACCGGCATAGTTTGGAAGGGTCGGATCTAGGCTTTTGGCTCTCGCTTTTCCCGGGAACGCCAATCTCCTGATTGGCCACTCTTTCCGCCTTCTCCCCTCATTCTGAGGCCGACATCACTCTGGCGGACGAAGAATCTCCCTTGCTGCTTCAGGCTCCTCGGAGGGAGAGATTCTTCGGTTCGCTCCCGCCTTCGCGAAGGCTACGGCGGGCAGGCAGGATGACGATCAAAAAGACCCTGCCGTTGTAGCGCCGGCGTCCCGCCGGCTCTTTGTCTTGGCTTTTGCGTGGCACAGGCACTCTTGTTTACCCTGAGCCCCGTCGAAGGGCCTGTGCGGGGTTTTCCTCTTGCCGCGTGGGGGCATCCGCCAGGATTCCGGCGGACCATGCCCGGCCTCCGACAACCGGCGGGTAGGGCCTCCGGGCGAGTCAAGCCTCGCCGGCACAAAGCGGCGTCAAGCCGCCGCACTCCAAAAAAGCGCCGCCTCCGGCAGTGCGTCGAAAGACCAGTTGGAAGCGTGGGGCCAATCAGGAGATTGGCGTTCCCTGGATGAAGCAAGGAGCCGGCAAGATGCCGGCGCTACAAAAGCCAAGAACCAGGCCGCCTGTGCTTTTTCGCACGTGCCCTGCTCGGTGACCACGATGCTTCGCCTCGGTTATCCCGCGGGCCGCACCAAGAAATCCGAACCGAAAAGACCGCAGCGCTTCGGTCTTCCGGCGAAGGACTTCGGCGGGAAACTGCGATTCACCCACATGAGTTCCGCTAATGCTTGGTGCGGTTTATTTGCGGAGAATTCCTTCGGCGAGGCGATTGTATCCGGCTTTTGACCCCTCACCGGCAGCTCCGCCCCTCATCCCTCGCCCCTATGCACTAAAATGCATGCGCGAGCCCTTGATCCGAATGGACTTGACGGGCAGGCCGCGCGAGCGAGCCCAAGACATGCACTATAGTGCATGTTGAAGCGAGCTCAGAAGGGCCGCCTCCCGGGGTTCCGGGGGGGAACTTCTGCCTGCGGGGGCAAAAATCGGATTTTGGATCGCCGCGAAGTCGCCGAGAAGGCCCAAAACGAGGCGGTTCCGAGCACTTAAGGGGCTCATTTCGGCCAGTTTTAGGTCATAGTGCTTGACCTTAAATGGTCAAAGTATTTGACCAAGTATTTGACTCCAAATGGTCAAAGTACTTGACCAATTTTCGATCCCGTTTCGAGCTTCGGCGAGGCAAGCGAGACAAGGAAGCACGGAGGCAGGGAGGCAAGGCGAAGAGAGATTCTTCGGCCGCCGAGGCGGCTTCAGAATGACGAACACAAGCAGCCAGCGGATCGCGAATGGCAACTCACGAATCACAAGTCACAAGTCACGAATCACTGATCACCGATCACTGATCACTAGCCACTGATGAATTGCCGCACGCCACCAACTTTGCTAGAGTGGCTTCATCATGCCATCGGTGCTGCGTGAAGTTGCCGAGACGTTTGTGACGCTGTCGAAAGGCTTTAGCGTCACGCTGCGCGCGATGTTCGGCAAGACCACCACCGAAGCGTATCCGGAAGTGCCGCCGACGGTGCAGGCGCGCTACCGCGGCCTGCACGTGCTCCAGCGCGATGAAAACGGATTTGAAAAATGCGTGGGGTGCTTTCTGTGCGCGGCGGCGTGTCCGGCGAATTGCATCTACATCGAAGCCGCAGAAAACACCGATTCCATGCGTATTTCCGCGGGTGAGCGCTACGCGAAGGTGTACAACATCGATTACTCGCGCTGCATCTTTTGCGGATATTGCGTCGAGGCTTGTCCCACCGACGCGATCACGCATGGCCACAGTATCGACCTCGCTCCGTACGACATCAACGCCCTGATCTACCGCAAAGAACAGCTCCTCGAACCCTGGCCGCCCCGAGCGACGGCGTCGTAGCGGCGCAGGCGCGGCGGCGACTCCGGCGCGGCAAGCGCCAGGGGTGTGGCGCGGGCCGTCGCTGCGCGCAGGCTGAAGCGCGTGCGGCACGGCTGCCGCGCACCTGCGCTTCGCCTCGGCTCGCCCGTGCGTCGCAGCCGGCGCGAGCCCTGGCACGCGGCCTCACGACTGGCGCTTGGGCATTGCGCCAGCGCTTGCGATGCGCGCGTAGTGTCGGCGCCCCTGCGGCTGCCCCCGGCGGACTTGGCGCGCCATGGGGCGCGGCTGCTGCTCGGGGAGGGCGCGGATTGAGTTGGTCGTGATCCCCGGAGCGAGGAGGTACAACGGTTCCGGTGATTCCTCGATCCGCGGATTCAAAGACCATCCGTGCAGCTCATGCCGTCTCCAGCGGATCAATCCGGTCTTCCGCATCGGGCGATAATGTCCATTTCCATTGGTGTATTCCTGCCCTTCTCTCTGTGGTGTGCCGCTAAGGAATAACGGGATGCGGGGCGGAATGGGGGATTGGGGGACTCGCGGCGAAAACTTTGGAGGTGGGGTCGGCTCGCGGTGAGGCGAGTTTGGGCATCGCAGACTTGCGTGATGGTGGCGCAGTTAGTTTTCAAGGTGGAGGTGACCGTTGGACGGTGTGGGAGTTACGGGGACGTGTGACGGCGTGGGTGACTTCTTGAGTTCTCGGACGGCTTGGCTAGCGCTTGCATTCAAGGAGGAGGGAAGCGCGCCAATTCGCTGCGCGGATGAGGAGGAGCCGGGGCGGTTTGTGCACTCGTCAGATTCGGCGAATTCTGGGGCGGGTGCGTTCGGCAGCTTCTTAGATGATGAGCAAAGCACGCTTCGGGAGAGTCCGGAGACCGCCTGGGCCGCTTCGGCGGCAATCAGGAAGGCAACTTCTTTCATGCTCTCTGAGAAGGATCGAGTGCGGCAGGAAGAGCCGCGTGAGCGGGATCAGAGAGCCCGCTGCGGCGATTGGGGCGAGGCGGCGGTGGAGGTACTCACACGAGGCCTTCCAGGATGGTTGAGGTATGAGAAACGTTGTTTGTGCTGCCTTTATAGAGACGACGAAAAAGATGTGATTGGCGAAAAGCTACACTTCGCGTCAGGTCCCGCGGACGCACTTATGAGCATCTGCGCCGCGTGCGTGGATTGCGAACTGCCGGAGGCGGATGACTTCATCAAGATTGAAGCGCGGAGTGAAGCAGAACGAAGCGGTCGACCCGGCGAAGGCAGCTGTGGGGGGGAGCAGTTGCGGGAACGCGCAAATTGTTCGAGTGAGAGGAGCGTTCCGCTGTTTGTTTCCAGAGCTGACGCCGATGTCGCGGCCTGCATTGCTGAGCTGAGTTGCGAGAACAGATTCGCCTGGAGTGCCAAGCTTCTTTGCGCCGGTTCTACCGGGCGCTGCGAGGCCTTGCGGAGCCTTGATCGGCTTCCTGAGGAGAGTGAAGAAACGCTCGCCGACTTATTTTCGCCTAACCTCGATTCGGGAGTTTCATCGACTGCATTTGAAACAAGCAAAGGACTTGCGCTCGCGGGAGGCTCTGCTTCCGGTGCAAGTTGGTCCGCGGGTGACGGTGGCGGTGACGCGTTCCGGTTTTCCAGGATCCAGCGGGCCATGCGGGATTCGATTTCGGCTTCGATCCATTCGTCCACAAGCTGGCGAAGCTCTTTTCGCAAGTTGGCGGCGCGATTCATACGGGAAAGCTCAAACGATTCGAGAGAAGTCCTGGAAAATGTGACGAGAATATCCAGCGGTGGATGGACGGAGTCCAACGCAAAACCTCCAAGAAATGAGCCCCCGAAAGGAGAGAGGGAAGCGAACGCAGGCAGGATATCACTTGATGGACGTACTTCAATGGTACCGGAGTAGCAGTACCAGTCCGCTTGAGCCAATTTGAAGAAGCAGACGCCCGGATCGGGGCAAGGCTGGCTACCGAAGGAGAGAGAGAAAGAGCCAGCAAGGAGCGTGATGGGGAAGTACTGAAGCCGGATTGCGTAAGAGCACTCAGTGTCGTTTCAGGGCGTGCGGAACTTTGCGACGGTCCGTATGTGGTCGTTGGGAGGCAGAACGCCGGAAGGCCACATGCGAATGATCAACGAACGATTCCAGTCGCGTGCCAGAAGGAGGACGCCATGCCCCGGAGACGATCTCTACTCGACCTCAGCCCGGAAACGCTTGCAGCGCGGCGCCAGTACAACCGCGAGTACATGCGCCGCTGGCGGGCGGACATTCGAAACTATGAAAAGGAACGAGAGGTCCGCGAGCGCGCGTACCTCGCGCGCAAAGAACGCGAAGTTTTCGAGGAATTCCCGGCCGTAGCAAGGATGCAGGATGAATCCGTGTGCGGAATCTGCCGAAGATTGCCCGCGAAGTGCGAAGTGATGCGATTGCGGATTTCTTCGAGGACGCCCAGCGGATTCGTGGAAGTGCGGCTGCCTTATTGCGGGCAATGCTAATTGGCGCCGTGCATTTGCGCCAGTAAGGATTGGGACAAGCGCTGAGGCGGATTGCGGCAAGGCGGTACGAAATTTTGCGCGAAAAGAATTACAACACTGGGCTTCGCGGAGTGCTTTTCGAGCGCAAGCACTTCGAGCAGATGGGATCGGCCATCTGGCTGTATGGCTGGCTGGTTCTTCGCCAGACGCATCAGTCAGGCGATGTCGGGTGGGTGCTTGGCGGATCGCCCATCAGCTACCGCGAGATAGAGCAGGAGACGGGGTTCAATCGCCGCACGCTTGAGCGCTGGATGCAAATCTTGCGGCTGCACGGATACGTGAAGACGGTAGCAGCGCCCGGAGGAATTGTGATGCGAATTACGAAGGCCAAGAAATTTCCACATCCCCCACGCAAGATCGCGGGGGGTGTAGGCAGATGGGCGGAGGCTATCCCGCAGACGAGAGCGTTAAGTCCAGCAACATCTGCTGCTTTCGAGGTCGATGCCGCCGGGATAGATAGTTCATTAGTAGTAAAAGAAAAAGACAGAGAAGCCCCACAGCAACTCGACCACAAAACCCCAGAGCAGTCCGGTTTATGGGAACAGCAAAACCGTTCGAACGGCGTTCACCCGGGTCCACAACAAAACCGATTGCACTACCAACCACAAAACTCTTCCTATGAGGCGCGCGAACGCCAGCGGCTGCTCCGCTATGAGCGTGAGGAAGCGACGCGGCGCGAGCTCGCTGTGGGCGTTGGCCCGGAGGTGATAAGCAAATGAAACTGTTTCGTCCGTTGCGAAGGGAAGTGGGGCATGGAGGCATTGTTCCGCGGGGTTGGCAGATGGCCTGGTACGAACCGAAGCGGCGGGTGGGAGTTTATTATCCGGCGCCGCTGAACTGGGTGCTGCGGGCGCTGCGCGAGTTCAGCCACAGGCTCGGAATCGCCCTGCGAGCTCCGGCGATCGAGCGCGAGGAAGTGTTTCAAATGCAGAGGTTCCATCGCGAGCGGCAGCGGCTTGCGGAAGAATACACGCGAGGCTATCTGAAGGGCTGGCGCGAATGCTTTGACGCGTGCCTCGAGGCGGTCGAGGAAGAAATCGCACGCGTGGACGAGGCCTTCAACGTGTCGGACCTGCTGCAGGTGGCGCCAAAGCCGCAGCGGAAGAATTAGCACGGCGATGAAGGCGGCGGAGATTTTCGAAGTTTGCCACGCGCGCTATCGCGGCCTGCGGGACTGGCTGGCCGACGCGACCGGCTCGGTCCGAGCGCTCGATCTGGATACGCCGTCGTCCGGCTATCAATGGAGGCCGGAGCGCGCGCGGGCTTCGGAGTATGTCGCAGACTTCGAGCGGATCGGGCGGCATGCGCTGCGGAGGCCGGAATGGAGGGGGCGGCTCAAACTTTTCGAAATCTACTTCCTGAACGGAGTGGAATATCGCCGGGCGATCTCGCTGGTCGGAGTCGCGGCCGGCACGTTCGATTATTGGCTGGGAGAGGTGAAGCGCGCACTCGGGCGCGAATACGCGCGCACGGGCCTTTTCCCGCCGTCGCGATATTTCCACTCGTGATTCGATAGGGTGGGATAAGGACTTTCACAGCAGGACGCCCGCTAGGCATTGATTTCCTTGACTGGTATGGCAAAATGTGAAAAAAGATTCCTGAGTACTATACCCCTGGCTGGCTAAGTGTTGTATTTTGAATGGCTGCGTGCATTGCATGACCCAGCCCAGAATCGGTGGTAAATGTGCTTTGGCTAGAGTCTGGGCGCGATGGTCGGGCCGCGTCTAATGCATCTGAACTGTTGAGCCGATTAAGTCCCAAAGGTCCATGGGTGCCCTAACTTGGAATTCGCGGAGCTGGTCTAGTGTCGCTAGGAATCATCGTAAAGGGGGCAGAGGGGGTGGTTTTGGCCGCCGACAGTCGAGTGACTCTATTCGGGCAGGCTCAGCTAGCCCCACCCCCACAGCCGCCGACCCTCATCCCGTCCACGTTCGATCACGCAACTAAGCTCCTGAGGGTACAGCACCCGAATCAAAAACACGTCGTCGCGGTCACCTACGGCACGGGTGCGATCGGCGTGGTTCAGCCCCGCACGGCCCGAAGCTACATGCCGGAATTTGAGCGAGACCTGGCAGATGCCCCACGCCTGAGCGTGGAGGACTTTGCACGGAGGTTGAGCGATTTTTTCTCCCAACGATGGGCTGCGAGCGACATGCCCCCAAATTTGGGCGCTCAAAACGATATGTTTTTTTTTGTGGGCGGATACGACGAGGGCGACGCCTACGGGACAGTGTTCAGATTCTCGATTCCTTCTGAGCCCCTACCGCAGCCGGCGCTACCTGAGGGGCAATTCGGCGCAACATGGGGGGGGCAGCGGGAAATAACAGATCGCCTCGTTCAAGGTTTTGACCCCTCCATCCCGTCGCTTGTGGAGGATGTCCTGAATATTCCACTGGCGCAGAGAAACGCGGTCGCGTTGAATGAGCGTTTGCGAGCTAGGATCCCGACGCCGATACCGTGGCAGTTCTTGCCATTACAGGATTGCGTTGACGTCGCGATATTCCTTGTTAGGACCACGATCGCATACCAGAGGTTCACCGTGGGCGTCCGAGGTGTTGGTGGGGCCATCGACGTCGCAACGATCACAAGAGATGGTGTGAACGAGATTCAGGTGAAGCGGATTTCAGGCGAAAGAGAACAGCCAACTGGAAGGAGCCGGACATGAGCGGTTATATAGTTCAAGGAACCAACTCTTCAACAACCCGTGATTGGCAGAAGGCGGCAGAGCGCATGGAACTGACAGCCTATGCCCCCTCTCTCGTGATACAGGTAGAGCCAGAGGTGATCGAGCCCGGGCAGGCAGTGAATCTGTCAGCTGCGGATCGCGCGCGCATGAACCGGTTCAAGCCGGGAGTGCAACCGCGGCCGGAGCAGCTATGACTCTACGCCGTGTCTAAATGTTTGCGGCTCACCATGACAACCCGCCTGCTCTGCGACAGGGCGATGTCATATCGAGTGTATTCTTCCCACTGACGAAGCCTAGCCTGCTTAGATACATGGGGACATACGGGTCAGGGTCCGGGATAGATCTCAGGCTAGACACCTTGATTGAGAAACCTCCCGGTGCTAGGCACGAGTATGTGCAGGCCCTTTGTCATGGTGTGGTCGCTCATGGTGCTGTCATAAGCCAGTGCTGTGATCTCGACAAGAAGCACCCGAAGTCAAGTTTTTCGTTGTGCAGGCTAATTCCACTTGAACGCGCCCGATACAGAAACATGGACGTATTGGTTACGAACATCGACCCCTGGGGACCTGAGAATCCACACTACCAATTCTTTTACTATGGCCGAATTGATGGCCTTCAAGAGGAGTTCCTCGCGGATTTTGGTCTGCTGACGAGCTTCGGCTGGGCGGATTACGACCTCATTCTTCGCAAGAAGGTCCACCAGCTTGATGATCTAAACCGGAACAAGTTCCGGGTGAAGGTGGGAGCGTTCTTCGGGCGGCCCACCGCTGAAGATGTCAAGGCGGGGCTGGCGAATCCTTTCGAGCATCCGACACCAGCGAAGCCGAGCCTGCGGGATCGGATCCGCGCCCGCTTCGGCTTCTAAGGAACAGTGGCCACCCAATCCTAAGGCCTCATGCCGGAAAGCACGCGCATGCGGAGCTACTGCTTGTAACGCTCCTTGTAGAAGTCGATTTGCTGCTGCAGCTGCTCCTTGGTGAGGCTTTGGTCCATTTGTGGTAGTCGGAGTTCATCACGTCGGTGGTGACGCCGGGCAGCAGGCGCTCGGCTTCGGGGATGAATTCGGTGTAGAAGATCTGGGCGACTTCGAAGAAGCCGTGCCATTGGGTGTAATCGGGGCCCATCATGGAAGTACCCATGCGGGCGCGGCGGCCGGCGTGGTGCCACAGCTCGTAGTACGTCCATTCGATCTTTTCGTCGAAGGGAGTGGGAGTGAGCTTGCCGGCGGCGTAGAGCTTGTCCATGATGGATTTTGCCGGCTTGGCGAATTTTTCGTTGTAGAGAGTGATCGTGCCTTCGTACTGCTTGTAGAAATTTTCCACCCAGCCGCTGGCGTGGCAATTCGAGCAGACATCCTGCATGGCGGCGCGCTTTTTCTCCCAATTGTCCAGATGGATGGTGATGGCCGGGCGCAGCGTGTAACTGATGCGGTCGCCCACGTCGTGCGTGGCCGGCTGATTTGACGTCGCGCTCATGTGGCAGGTGGCGCAGGTGGGCGCGGCGGAGTAGTCCTTGCCGACGACCCAGGATTTCGAATCGAGGTGCATCTTGTCCTTGTTGGCGTGGTATTGAATGCCGTGCTTCGATTCATTGTAGATTTCGATTTGCGGATGGTCCGGGCCGAGATGGCACTTGCCGCAGTTTTCCGGATCGCGCGCGACCGCTGAACTGAAGCCGTGCCGGCCGTGGCAGGCGGCGCAACTGCCGCGGCTGCCGTCCGGATTGACACGCCCGATCCCGCTATTGGGCCAGGTGTCCGGGTCGAATTTGCCGTCGCCAAGATATTTCACTTCGCTGCCATGGCATTGCCGGCAGCCGTTCACAGCCGCGGGCCCGCCTTCGACGATTTCGCCGAGAGTGTTATCGAGCGAGCCGATGAATTTCGCCGCCAGCGCGTGATGGCTCTTCTCGAATTGGTCCTCCTCCTTGGCGTGGCACCCCCCGCAATAATTCGGCGTCACGATGACGGCAATCTTTTGCCCGTAGTGGTCAAACGTGGCGGGGTCTTTCGGGTCGGCCTTGTGGCAGGAGTAGCAATCCACTCCCGCCTTCGCGTGAGCGCTCTCCTTCCACTGCTTGACGATGCCCGGCGTCATCGGACCGTGGCACTCGAGGCATTTGCGCCCGGCAGGTGAAACGTTGGCGGCTGGGCGGGCAGGTTTTTTCGTCTGTCCAAGAGCAGGCGAACAAAAGCACACAGCCACAAGCAACGACGCGCAAACCGGCAGGCGCATAGCGGATCTCCTCCAAAGCACGTACTGGTTGGTTCCGTTGCGAGCCACCAGCGCTATGGCTCAGTGAATCCAGATGGGCGTGTCGGTTTGAAGGGGCGGCTTCGACCAGGCTACAGCGCGGAAGATAACTCCGAATCGCCGGAGATTCAACGCGATTTTCGCGCGAGCCACGTGGCGGCGTTGCGCGCGGCGAGCCTGGCGGCCAGCGAGCGGATGCTTCCGGCAAGACTTATGAAGGGAATGCCCACTACCTGCAAGAAAACTAGCAGCCCCGACCACAGCTTGTCCCACCAGAGGCGGTTTTCTTCCTCGACGGCGCGCTCGAAGGCGAGCTCCCAATACAGCGCAAAATTCGTGCCGCACTTTTCGCAATTGCCTCCCTGGCGTTGCTCGTGCCAGCACTTCGGGCAGCGGTGGATGAGCAGCTGATGGCAGGTGGTGCAGAAGTGTGTGGTGCTTGAGTTTTCGCGGCCGCATTTGGGGCAGTGCAAGGTTGCGTCCATGGGCGAGCGGCGCTACTTCTCGCGGTTGCGCACGCCGAATAATTGGCGGAGGAGGGGGATGCCAAGTGTCAAGGGAACCCACAGGACATTCTTCATGAGCGTCGAGCGCTGCTCGAGGCGTTCGTGAATCACGTCGGCTTCGTTCTTTTTCGCGGCCATGACGGCGCTGATGTACTTCAGAAAATCGATGCCGCATTTTTCGCACGTGCCGCCGTGCCGCTGTTCGTGGTGGCAAGCGGGGCACTCAAAGCGCAGAGTATTGTGGCAACGCTGGCAGAACCGGGCGATATCGCGCACATCGGCGCCGCACTTCGGGCACTTGACCATCGGGCGAGCGCCGGTAACGCTCAAATCGCTGGCAGGGTTGCCCGCGCGGCTTGGAGGTGCGTCCGTCATTACAAAATTTTACCGGGAATCGCCGCGACAATGCGGAAGCCAATGGAGGAATGCTCCCACGTAATCAATACTGCCCGATAGGACAGCCGGGGAAGTTGGCCGAGGCGTGTGGGCTAGCGGAAAGGCCGAAACAGGAACCGGCGCGCCGCGGGCGGCTCGTCGGAAGAGCCACCGTTGGCGCCTGCCGATGTTACGCGGCTCCGCTTCGGAAAGCCATTTGGGGAGCAGTTGCGGCCATTCAATTTCGTATCCGCGAACTTAAGAAGTGGTGGCGGGGCCAGCAACCGGACGACATGACCAAGGCGGTCTTGCTTGTAAGGCTTGGCCATGCACACGACGGCGCCCAAAGAGTGCGCGTTCGAGTAGTCGGTGGGGTTTCCGGAGCGAGTGGTAAGCATCACGGGAATGTGCCGGAGCCTCGGGTGGGATTTCACATGCGCGCACAGATCGAAGCCGGGAAGGTCCTCGCCTTCCACTTCCGCGATCAAGAGCGCCGGGGTCAGCATGGTGAGCGCCTGGCGGGCTTCGGCGCCAGTCTTGAGCGCAATCACGTCATAGCCGTTTGCGGTCAGGTAGGTCCGGAGGATCTCGCGGACTGCGTCGTCGGCGTCGACAGCCAGGACCAACGGCCGAGTCGATTCAGGGTCGCGTGCATAACTCGAGGGAGTCCGCGCATCCGCCAACTTCCGGCCGCAGGAGTCCACGAGGTCTTCGCCGATGCCAATGCCCAGGGCAATGGCGACCGCGTAGCGGCCGTCCGGCATCTGGTGCGCGCGTGCGACGCGCCCTTGCTGCTCGGCATGAATCGCCGTAGGAGACTTGCTGTAAGGGAACATGACGGCCACATCCATGCCGCGGAAGTAGCAGGCAAGCGAAGTGGTGAAGAGGAAGCCGATGCGCGAGACGTCCACGGTAGTGGAAATCTCGTCCGGTCCGCCGGCGGTGACTTCCAGGCTGCGAACACGAACCGGCGCGGATATCAAAGCGCGGCGGCGCCGCCGGCGTTCGCTGCCTGCGGCCGACGCCATCGCACCCGCCGATGCGGAGGCAGCGCCCGCAATCGGTGAACCCGGGGCGTGAGCGTGCGCGTGAGAGGGAAGCTCCGGATGGCGGTTTCCTTCGAGCTTGCAATGAGAGAAATCCCAGGGTCCCTTCAGCTTGCTTTCGGAGGCCGGATCGGCAGGTCTCGCTGTTGATTTTTCGGACGGACCTGAGGAGGGTAGGTCCGGGCCGACCCGGCCCGCAAAATTGGAAGCGTTGTTTGATTCTGGATCGAGATGATTGCCCGCGTTGCTCATCTGGCTAGAAGCCCCCGCAATAGTTGTAACCTCAACGAAGCACCAGGATAGCGGGGCCAAGGGCTATGCGCAGTAGAGGGAAAGTTACATTTTCGCAGTACCCGGGTGGTGAAGAATTCGGGTACCCGGGTACTATGCCGTAACTCCTAGATATGATGCATCTTAACTAACGTCTCCAGAGCCGAAATTTACTCCGGATGAAGCGCCTCTCAAACCACCGTAGCTCGCGAAAGCAGGCTTTGGGAGATGCCATATTTGCATGTGAATGAGCATCATTCTTGATGCTATGATGGTGCGAAGTGACGGGCCTCGCGAGGTGGGTCACCTTGGCTCGTCTGAGCAGGAGCTAACGACATGCCTGTCGAACCGAGCGGTGAAAAAGTGAGAACCACAGTTACTCTCCCCAGGGAGGTTTACGACGAAGTTCGCTCTTTGATAGAAGAGAAAGCAACGCCCTCCAGGAGTGTGACAGCCTTCCTTGCCACCGCCATCGCCGCCTATCTGAAGCTCTTGAAGCGGAAGCGCATTGATGCGGAATTTGCCTCTATGGCAGCGGATGCCGCTTACCAAAAGCAAGCGCGATTGCTTTCCCAGGAATTCAGCTCGAGTGATTGGGAGGCCTTCGCGCAGGCGGAAAAGGACATTTGAAATTGCCCAAGCGGGGCGATGTGTTCCTGGCTCGATTGGATCCCAGAGAGGGCTCCGAGCAGGCGGGCAGCCGGCCGGTGATCGTGGTGACTCGAGACGCGATCAATCAATCGAGCCCTGTGGTGGTGGTTGTGCCTTGCACCGATGCGCCGAACAAGGGGCGAATGTATCCGAGTCAGGTGCTCATAAAATCAGGCGAAGGAGGCCTGACAAAAGACTCCGTGGCGCTTGGTGAACAGGTCAGAGCCATCAGCACAACAAGACTGGTGAAGCAACTGGGCGCCTTAAAGCCGGCAACACTAGCCCTGATTGAGACGGCCTTAAAGATCACCTTGGACTGGTAGGATACTATCGCTTCTCCGCCTCCCAGCATGGCTTGAGGGGGATTGCCGCAACAGGTCGCCAGAAAGTCTTGCGCGGGTGGGGGTGCTATGATAGTATTTGTTTGCGTTTGTTGCTCTTGAGTCCCTTTTGACGCGTTCAAGAAGGCTGCCGGGCAACCGCCCTGCGGCCTTTTTTTGTGACGGCCGAGGCGAACAACAGCACAAATAGCTTTCGGGGTGGTTAAGCGCCACCTTTTGAATGAATTAGGAGCAATTGCAGTGAGCAGAGAGCAAGGCACAGTGAAGTGGTTTAATGCGGCTAAGGGCTACGGGTTCATCCAGCGCCAGTCCGGTGAGGACGTCTTCGTGCACTTCTCGGCCATCCAGGCCGAGGGTTACAAGAGCCTCAACGAGGGGCAGGCGGTTGAATTCGAAGTCAAGCAGGGACCCAAGGGTCTCCAGGCCGAACGCGTCACCAGCCTCTAGGACCGTCGAGAAGCCCAGTTCAGCTTCAACAATTTAACCGTGGGGGCGAACCCAATTCGCCCCCCGAACACTCGGGACGGGGCCAGGCCAGAACAATTCAGGGCCACGTCCGCGCAGTCACACCGGCTGCGAGCTTTCGTTCTCGGATTCGGGCAGGGTTCCAGTTTCTGATTTTTATTCGCTTCTATACTGCGAGGAGGGCGCGGTGCAGATTCTAGTGGAAGGGCAGACCATCAAGCACGAGCAGTACGGCATCGGCACGGTCACGGAGTCCAACATCGAGCGGACCACCATTGACTTCGAAGATCATGGGCTCAAGAAGTTCGTCACGTCCATCTGGACGGCGGAAGTGATTGGCGAGCCGCCCGCCGAGCGCCCCACGCGCCGGCGCGGCCGGCGCAAGTCCGCCAAGAAGGCCTAGCGCCAAAGTTCATCGCAGGTCGCAGATTGAAGTCGCGCGCATCCAGACCTGACGGCGGAGTGTGCGCGAACGTTCGTTCGTCATCCCGCCGTATTTCTCTCCTGCTATGATGTTTTGATCCCCCGCGAATTCGCGAAGCCCGGCACCCGGCAGAGTGCAATATCCCTGGGGTATGACTGCAATGCCTTCTAAGTTCGTTGACTCGGAACGGATTTCAGGGTAAAAACTCGCCATCCTTGCTTGAGGTTCCCGCATGACGGAAAAGCTACCGGTCGCGCTGCGAAAACTTGAGCACAAAAACTGGGGGCAAAAGATGACCCGTTCAATCACGCGCAGTCTCGTGGTAATCGCGGTATTCGTACTTGCAATTGCTGGTCGCACTTCGGCCCAGGAAAAAACGATCAAGAAGACTCCGGTCGAGCAAACCAATCCGAGTTCCGGGGAGGATATGTACAAATCGTATTGCGCGGTATGCCATGGAAAGACGGGCAAGGGAGACGGCCCCGCGGCCGAAGCGTTGAAGAGTCCGCCGCCCGACCTCACCACGCTGGCCAAGCGGCACGACGGCAAATTCCCCGATGGTTACGTCTCGAATGTGCTGCGCAACGGTGCGAAAGCTCCCGCGCACGGGACGGCGGAAATGCCTATCTGGGGGCCGCTGTTTGGCTCGCTGGGTGGCGGAGATACGGCGCAGGTGACGCTGCGGATTTCGAATCTGACGAATTACATCAAGTCGCTGCAAGCGAAATAGGCGGCGCTCACGGCGAGACCAGATTATTTCGAATCGCGAAGCGCACCAGATCGCTGAAGCTCGAGAAGCTCATCTTGCGCATGATGTGGTTGCGGTGGCTTTCGATTGTCCGGGTGGAAACCCCCAGCGCCGCAGCCACTTCCTTGTTGCTTCTGCCGTCGGCGAGCAATTGCATGATTTCCACTTCGCGCTGAGTGAGCGATGTGCCGGGAATGAGTCCGTCCTCGCTGCTGGCCGCCTGGATGAAACTTTCCGCCATCGAGCTGGAGAGCTTGCCGGTGAAAAAGGTCTTGCCCTGGCGGACGCGCTCGACCGCGGTGAGCAGTTCGGGATTGGCGTCCGATTTCAGCACGTAGCCGCGGGCGCCGGACCGCAGCACGTCCCGCGCAATCTCCTCTGAGAAGTGCATCGAAAGCACCAGCACGGCCGTCTCCGGCGATTGCTCGTGGATCAGGCGCGCGGCTTCGAGACCATTCATTTCCGGCATGGTCAGGTCCAGCAGAACCAGATCCGGCTTGCCTTTCTTGACCAGTTCGAGGGCTTCCACGCCCGTTGTCGCCTCCCCGCACACTTCCAGCCCGGGCTGGGTTTCCAGCAGAGTGCGAAGTCCGCTGCGCACCACCGCATGATCGTCGGCCACCAGAACTCGATAAGTCTTCGGAGCAGTCATGGTTTGCGCCTCCTTGCTCATAATTCCCGAACCTCCTCAAAATAATTTAACTCGCCAATTTCCTTTCTTCCAGCGGGAGTGAAACGATAATCGTCGTCCCTTTCCCCGGGACCGAGCGGATTTCCAGCTTTCCGTTCAATTGCGATACCCGTTCCTGCATTCCCGCGATCCCGACTCCCATGCCCGTTTTCCACGGGGCGCCCGACGGAGGACTCTTCATCCCCGCGCCGAAGTCTTCGATCTCCACGCGGGCGCGTCCGCCCGCCCGGGTTAACCGGATCTCCGCGGATTGGCTTCCGGAGTGGCGATGCACGTTGGTGAGCGCTTCCTGCACGATGCGGAAGATGGCCAGCTCGGCTTCGTCCGGCAGACGCCCGAAATCAGGCGAGATCTTCGTTTCCACCTGGACGCCGCTGCGGTCGGAGAATCCCTTTGCATACCATCGCACCGCCGGCCCGAGGCCCTGCTCGTCGAGCAGAGACGGATGCATCAGGTAGGAAACGGTGCGGACCTCGCGGATGGCATCCTCCGCCAGCGACAAGGATGACTCGACCAGTTCCGGCAGACTTGCGTTTTTTTCGAGAAACGATTCGCCCAGCTTTGCCAGCGTCATCTTCAGCGCGGCCAGGCTCTGCGCCGCCGTTTCATGCAAGCCGCGCGCAACGCGGCGCCGTTCCTCATCCTGAAGATTGAGCAGGCGACGAGCCAGCTCACGGTGCTCGAGGTCGGCGGCCCGCTGCTCGCTGATATCGCGCGACATCCCGCCGATGCGAACCACGCGATTCGATTCGTCCAGGATGGGCACGGCCCTGGTTTGAATCAGCCGCACTCTCCCGTCGGGAAGCACAAAGCGGACTTCATTTTCAACGGCGCGGTTTTCGGCTGCAATTGCCTGGGCATCGGCCCACGTGCGTTCGCGATCGTCCGGGTGAAATATTTGGCAGGCCTGTTTCAGATCAATCTCACCGTTCGGGGGGGCAAATCCGAGCAGCCGGAACATGTTGTCGGATAGCTGAAAAGTCATACGTTCGACGTCGTATTCCCAGCTTCCAATATTGGCGATGCGTTCGGTTTGCGCCAGCAGCGCTTCATTTCGGCGCAGTTCTTCATCCGCCTGCTTGCGAACGGTGATGTCGCGGATAGCGCTCGAAACCAGCGTGCCCTCGGGCGTTTCGAGCGGACTCAGGCTGATCTCCACGGGAAATTCGGTCCCGTCTTTCCGCAAGCCGTAAAGCTCCAACCCTGCCCCCATCTCGCGGAACCGGGGTGCGCCGAAAAAGCCGGCGCGGTGACCGGCATGTTTCGTGCGATAGCGTTCCGGGATGAGGATCTCAACGGACTTTCCCAGAAGTTCGTGAAGGGGATGCCCAAAAAGTTTTTCCGTCTGCTTGTTAGTAAGCACGATGCGGCCTTCTTGGTTCACAATCACCATGGCATCCGGGGCGGATTCCAAAAGATCCCGGAACATGGTTTGCGCGCGTTTCCGGTCAGTGATGTCCTGAGCGATTCCCACTAGCCGCGCCACCTCGCCCGACTCATCCAGCACGGGCTTGCCGCGCGTGAGCATTACGCGTATTTCCCCGCTGGGCAGAAGGTACCGCGTCTCATGCTCAAAAGGACGGCGTCGAGTGAGAGCCTCCTGGATTTCTCCGCGCACTTGCTGGCGATCCTCCGGGTGAACAAGTTCCCAGAAGAATGCGTTGGTGGCCGGTGTTTTGGCTGGATCGAGCCCTAACAGCGCGTAGAGCTCAGCGGACCAATTGAGCGTTTTTGTGTGGATGTCGAATTCCCAATTGCCGAGCCGTGCCAGTTGCTGGGCCTCAATCAGCAAAGCTTCGCTCTTCTTCAACTGTTCTTCAGCCTGAATGCGCGCAGTTTGGTCTCGCGCAATGATGCACAGCGATTTCGGCCCCAGCTTTTCCCGGCGGACCGGCACCAATTGGACTCGGAACCAGTGCCGTCCGTCGGGCAGATCGGCCGGACAATCCATCACCTCGCTGCGTCCGCTCTTGAGCACTTTGCGGAAAAGCCGCGCGCAGTGGGCGAAATCCCGGGACCCGATCAATTCGCTGAATCGCTTTCCCAAAGCCCCGGCTGCGCGTCCGGAGCGACGTACGTCGCGAGAACTCCAAATGCTGCGGATGACTCCCGAGGAATCGAGTTCCAACGAAAATTCGCCGAAGTCTTTGACCAGCGTTTCAATCGGATGGCGCGCAAGCGCCTGACCACCCGGCCGGGAGGGCCGGCAGCGATCCGCAGCCTGGATTTGTCTTACGTTCCTTCGGATCCGCGAGCTCATCTTCGGCTTACCTCTGCCAAAGCGACTCATCCGTACTTTGTTCGCAGCGACGATTTCCGCCGGCTTGGCCGGCTAAGCGGGCATTCCAGCACCTAAAGTGTTCGGGTCCGGCGCCTTTTGTTTCGTCCCCGCGAAACCAGGAGAAGGCGCCTGGCGGGTGGCGTTCCGGAGCGGAAATTACTCTCCAATTAACAGCCTGTCAAGGGAATTTCTCATTTGCTTAGGTCACCGAGCAGGTTCTAAATCCGCAATCCCCGCAGGACAAAATTCCGTATTGTTCCGAATTGAAACTCTCCCCCGTCTGCCGTAATCTCTGTCCCCTAGCTGGAAGGGGTGACTGTCCCTAACGTTCCGCACCGCATTGCCCGATATGCTAAGAGGGGAATGCTGGCGTGGTTCTATCGCCTCGCCGGGGCCACCAGCGGTCGCCGTACCTCCGCACGCCCTGAAGAGCTACCGACTGTGGCTCCGGTGAGGTGAGGGCGAGTCCCCACCTCCTCGCGGCCGAGCCACGCCCGTAAGTCGCCGCTCGCTCACTTCATCATCCGAGCGGGATTCTGGAGTCTTGTTCCCCCGTTGGAGTCGTGCGCCTATGCCGACAATGTCAACACGCCTTTTGGTCGTCGGCCCGATCGTTTCCGATACTGCGGCTGCGCTCGAACGCCTCGTGCGCCGCGGCTGGGGAGCCTACGCTATCGAATCCCTCGGCGACGCCAGGAGCGCGATGAAGACGCTCCGCTTCGATGTTGTTTTGGCTCCGGAAAACTTGCGCGACGGGCGCGGCTACGAACTCGCACCCTCCGTGGCGGACGTACTCGCCTCGTTGCTGGTAAGTGTGACGCTTTCGGAGAGCTGCCTGTGGCTTCCGGTTGTGTACCGCGGCAAAAACGTTCTTGGTGAGCGCGCGCTGAATCCCCGCATGCTGGAATCGGAACTGGAGTCGCTGCTTTCATACCAGGCCCGCGCGCGTGCCAGCACTGCCAATTCCACTGGAAACCGCGCCAATGCAGGCGGCGTGCTCAAAGGAATGATTCCGCCGCTTCGCGAGCCGCTGGTGGCGATTCCGGCGGCAGCGCGCGGCACCCGCGCGGAGGATCTCCTGTTGCTCGGGAGCGGAAAAGGAGAGGCTCAGGATGCGGACCGTTCCGAGGCCGGCGCCAAGCTTGCCGCAGCGGGAATGCGTGACCCTGCGCGACATGACTGATTGCCTTCTCCAGGCCTACGACTGCGTGGCTCGCCGCGCCTACGAAATTTTTGTCGAGCGCGGCGGCAAGTCCGGCGGAGAGCTCGACGACTGGCTGAGCGCCGAGCGCGAGCTGCTCGGAAGCCTTCCGGTGGATTTGGCCGAGGGCGAGGATTACGTGAGCGCGCTCGCGAGCCTGCCCGGATTGAGCGGCGGCGAAATCGAAATCGGCATCGATCCCCGCTGGATGGTGATTCTGGGCCGCCGGGCCGGCGAAAACGACGGCGGGGAGAATCATCCCGACCCGCACCGCGTCGCAGAATTTTCTCGCGCCGTGAGCGCCGATGCCCGTACGTTTCGAATGGCCACACCCCGCGCCGCGCGATCACCCGATGAGCCCAAGCTGGCGGCCGCGAATTCCGCGGCGACACCGACTGTCTCCGCTACTTCCCCTCTTGCTCCAACCAGCGATGCCAATGAGGCCGGGAGAGGCAGGGATGGGTGGACAGAGCGATCCGCCAAGCGCTTCGCAAAAGGGGACTCACCATCGAAGGTTTTCTGCGTAGTCGAACTTCCTGCCGAAGTGGATCCGGACCGGTGCGTCGCCGTGCTGGCCAATGGAATTCTCGGCGTGCGCATGCCGAAGGTGCCGGCGCCTGCGGGTCCCCGGCACTAAGTGCGATAATTTTGCTGCGTCGAATGTCTCGAGCGTCGCGCTCCGGCTTCAGCTCACGCCTCGCGCCGTTGCAATCGCCACAAAAGCGCTCCGCCTGCGAGGATCGAGGCCAGGCTCAGCGCTTGCGCATTGGTCAAACCGAAAAACGACCGCGGGTTGATGCGGATGAATTCGACGAGAAATCTGGCCACGCCCGTGAGCACAAGATATTGCGCGAACACGTAACCTCGCCGCGCTTGTTTCTCCGGCATTCCCGCCCGCCAGAGCCACCACGCAATTACGCACGCCGCCAGCAGCTCGTAAATCGGCGTGGGATGAACGCGTTCGATGGTTGGAACCAGCCCGTTCGGAAAACTCATGCCCCAGGGCAGGGAAGTCGGAATGCCGTAATCGCCGTCGCCGGAGAGAAGGCATCCGATTCGGCCGATGCCATACCCCAGCGCCGCAGCGGGCGAGCCCGCATCGAGCATCTCCAGGATCGCGATTCGCCGCGAGTGCGCCAGCCAGAGAAATGCGAGCAGCCCCGCGATCAATCCGCCGAACCACGCGAATCCGAACTGGCTGAACAGCAGCCCCACGGGATCCGCCAGCAGCTCGCGCGGAGTTTCCAGCACATGGTAAAGCTTCGCGCCCACGATTCCCGCGAGCGATGGCACCGCCACGAGCTTTTCCGCGAGGTCCGGATTTTCCGCAGCGATCCCTCGGCGCTCCAGGTCTGCGCGCAACACAAAATACGCCGCCAGCATCGCCGCGGCGACCATCAGGCCGAAGGTGGGTATCGCCAGCGGCCCAATGTGCAGAAACGGGATCACGGTCTGGGAGTATAGCGGATTCGCGCCAAGCGGAAGTCCCGCCCGTCGTTGTAGGTGGGTCATATTGAGAGGGTTGCAACCAAATGGTGCAACGCTGCGTCCCAAGAGGTAGAATGAGTCAGGCAAGGGCCTTCGCTCGTCCCCAGCGAGAAGGAGGGCTAACGCATGAACCGGCCTCGCACAGATCTTAAAGCCTGCGGTTTCAGCTTCATCAGCTACTTGCCGGCAATCCTTTTCGCCGCGGCCTTGGCCCTCGCCCCGCAGCCCGCATTTGCCCAGCACGGCGGCGGAGGTGGCGGCGGGCACGCCGGCGGTGGCGGTGGACATTCCGGCGGCGGCCACGCTTCAGGCGGTTCACAGGGCAAGTCTTCGGGGGCGCCGCCCGCGGGAGCATATGCTCACGGAGCGCCTTCGAGCAGCGCTCCAGCGAAGCCTGGATCCGGGAATTCCGCATTTTCCCCTGGCTCGCGTGTATGGGGCGGCTCCGAACTCGGCAGCGACGCCAAAGCTGCGCCGAACGAGCGCTTTGCCGCCAGCAACAACATCTGGCAGGATCCCCCGGCATCGCGTTCCTCTTCCCCTAGCGGGCGAGTCCTGCAGGTCGGCCCGAACACTTTCTACGCCACCAGCGGCCGGAGTGTCGAGAATCCTGGAATCGCCGGTGCGCACAATTCCTCTGTCCCCAATCGGACTGCAAATATGCCTCGTTCGCTCTTTGCCCCGCGAACAAACGGCCCATCCACGGAAATGCGGTTTGAGCCTCGGCCCTTTTCCGCGTCTCAATTCGGCCGCCGCTTCCATCGCCCGATTTTCTTCAATGGGTGCTTTGGAGGATTTTTCCCTGGCTTCTGCGGCGGCGGATTCTTTTTCGGGCCGGCTCTATTCTGGGGAGCGGGCTGCGATCCCTTCTTCTGGGGCTGGAATGGCTGCGGCCTCAATTATGGCTACGGCTATGGCTACAGCGGTGACGTCGGCTACGACTCCAACTACGACAATGGCTACAACGGCGCCTCCGGCGCCCCGGGGATGAATCTTCAGGCGCAGCCGATGGGCATTCCTCCCGAGGAGAACTACATCTGGCAGGATGCGCCGTCGTCCGGTTCCAGCCAGGCTGCACCCGCGCCGCGCGTGGTGACCATGCTCTATTTCAAAGACGGCTCGAGCTATGGCGTCACCGATTACTGGCTTGCCGAGGGCAACCTCCACTATGTGACCAGCTACGGCGGGGAAAATAGTGTCCGCGCCGATTTGCTCGACCTGCAGCGCACCGTGGACGAGAACGCCAAAAACGGCGTGAATTTCGTTTTGCGCCCCGCGGCGCCCGCAACTCCTCAGCCGTAAGGTACTTAATCGGGAATCATCGCGCAGTTGTCGATCCGAGACAGGCCCGGCGAGCGGAATTTACCTTGGACGATTTTTCTTTACATAAAAAAGCACTTGCATTGTTCAGTAAAGTCGTGTATAATTAATTTTGTTAACCTCGAATTGTGTCGATGCCGCATGCCTCGGCCGCCCGAAAGCCTCCGGGCTTGAGGGATCTTTCCTGATTCAAACGCTTTAGCGCGCATTCGGCTCTGTTGACGTCCCAAAGTTTGCAGCGCCGCCTTCGAGACCTTTGGAGTGCGGGAGCTTGCTCCCGCTTTGTTTTCAATTTCATCGCACTCCGCGCCAATCACTGTTTCTTCGCCGCTCGCAGGCGGCCCGTCCCATCGATTCGCACAATTTCAATCGGAGAGGCACACGCATGCCGAATTACAACGCCCAGGTACCTCCCTACTCGATTTTTCCGGGCGATGTCGCCCTCGCGTTCAATAACGAAAGCCCGGCCGCCGGCCAGGCGAGCCAGCAATTCGCGCTTCCGAGCTACGCCGGATTTCCCGAGAACGGCCGCACCGTCCGCTGGCAAACCATTTACGGAACGGCGCCCTCCGCTGTGAGTGTGGTCCTGCAAACAGCGATGACGGATGCCGACGCGCAGTACTCGACCATCGACACCTCCACGCAAACCGCCGGCGAAGCTCGCACCGTCACGGGCGTGCGCGGCAATTTCCTCCGCGCGAAAGTCAGCTCGATCACGGGCGGAAGCGGCGTCACGGTCCAAGTCCTCGGTTGACTGAGACACCTGCGCAGGGCGAGCCCGGCGCTCGCGGGTCGCCACCGGATCCAGGCACCCCGGCTCCCTCGCCCTCGCACTTGTCCTGAAGCGAAACGCCCTCGACGGCCCGATTCTTGAACTTCCTGAATATGGAGCCACCCGACAATGCCGTCCAAAAAACAAAATTCCTCACTCCCGTCCCCACCGGGCTCGATTGTTAACCCATCCGGTCCAGCGGCGGCTCCCGCAAAACGAAGACACCGCAAAACTCGACCACTGCCTCGTGTCCGCCTTGGCGATGCGATGCGCGAGGAAGGGCTTGATGAGCGGGCCATCGCGAAAGCCTACGCGCAGGTGGTGGGAAATCTTACAGGAAGCACCGATGCGGGGAAGGCGAAGTTGCTCGTAGATATCCTCGACAAATGCTCGAAAGTCCTCGAACCTGCGCGTCCGGGAGCCCATCCCGATAGCGACGGGCCTGTCATTCTCCAACTTGTCCACGACATCCCACGCCCCGCGCGGGCGGTTGCACCCACTACGTAAAGTGCTTCGGTGAACCCAGTAAATTGCGAACGCTGAACCGATCCGCAAAGGAGTCAAAATGTCTGCAAGCAAGAAAACGATCGGCTATGTCGTTCAGCTCGGCGGAATCGCTTCCTTCGCCGTCGGCGCTATTTTCAGTTTTCACCATCTCGCAATCGCTGCGGCGTTCGTGGGTGGCGCGGCCGCGTTCTACGTGGGTCAGAAAATCCGTTCGCTGCCCTGAAGCCAACTTGTCAGTCGACCCTCAGTCACCTCTAGGGCGAAGCATTGCTACGTGCCCTCCACTGCCACGCCGTGTCCACAGCAATGGCCAAAGTAAAGTCAGGATCGGAGCGGTACTTCGCCGACCAAGCCGCTAAGGCGCGGCGCGTCCGACGAATTCATTTCCCGTACCATCCCTTTGCCAAACAGAGGGAATTTCACGCAGCGCGAGCAAAGTACCGGCTGTTTGGCGGCGCCGCCGGCCCTGGCAAATCAAAAGCCCTCCTGATGGAGGGAATTTTCCAGGCGAACGAGCATCCCGGCGCAGATACGCTGCTGCTGCGCCGCAGTTTTCCGGAGCTCGAGCAATCGCTGTTGCTGTACTTTCGCCGCGATGTTCCGCGCGAGCTTTATCGCAGCTTTCACGAATCGAAGCACGTGGTTACCTGGCACAACGGCTCGACCACTCGCTTCGGCTATTGCCAGCGCGAAAACGATGTCTATCAATACCAGGGCTCGGAATTTCTTTTCATCGGCATCGACGAGCTCACCATGTTCACCCTGCGGCAGTGGCAATTCCTCACCAGCCGCAATCGTTGCCCCGTGCCCGGCGCGTTTCCCTGCATGGCCGGCGCCACGAACCCCGGCAACATCGGCCATGCCTGGGTGAAATTGCTCTGGATCGATAGGCAGCCCGCCGGCGGAATGGAACGGCCCGAGGAATACGATCCCGCCGATTACGATTTCATTCCCGCACGGCTTTCGGATAATCCGATTTACGCCGCGGACGAAAATTATTTGAAATCACTGCGCGCGCTTCCTTCGCACTTGCGGCGCGCGTTCCTCGACGGCGATTGGGACGTCTTCGCCGGCCAGTACTTCGACCGCTTCGATCCCGCCATGCAGGTCGTGCGTCCTGAAGCGATCGAATGGAAGCCCTGGTGGCCGCGCTGGATTTCCGTCGACTGGGGCTTCGAGCATCCCGCCGCGACGTACTGGCACGCGCAGGCGCCTCCGAGTGGCACAGCCACTCTTGGCTGTGCGGTTTCTGGTGTTGAATCGGCAAACCTTGAGAAGCCGGCTCGACCGAATTCGCAAGTCGTCACCTACCGCGAATTCCTGACGCACCGCACTCCACCTCGCGAGCTGGCCCGCGAAATTATCGCGCGTTCACTCGACGCGGAAGGGAACCGCGAAAAAATCGATGCGATCTATCTTTCGCCCGATGCCTTTGCGCGCCGCACCGACGACGCTTCGATCGCCGAGCAGATGGGCGACGTCTTCGCCGCTGCCGGCTTCCCGCGCCCCGTGCCTGCTGACGACGATCGCGTCGGCGGCTGGATGCTGATGTACCAGATGCTCGACGCCGGCGAGTGGCTGCTCACGGAAAATTGCATCGAACTGATTCGCACGCTGCCGACACTGGTGCGCGATCCGGCGCGCGTGGAAGACGTGGAAAAAATGGACGGCGACGATTCCGCCGACGCCGCGCGGTACGGATTGAAGTCGCGCTACAGCGTCCGGCGAGGCTCGATGGCTCAAGCGCCGCTCGAAACTCGGCTCGCCGCGCTCGTCACGTCGGCGGATCCGACGATCCGCGCGATTCAAGCGCGCAAAGCCCAGCTCGATGAATCGCATCGCTCCCGCCCCGTATCCTTCGCCCGCCGGCGGTGGTAATTGACCCGAAAGACTGGAATGGACACATGACCCTGCGCGAATTCTGGCGGCGGATCACGACGACCGAGTACACGCGCCTGCTCAAAGAAGAGCTGGCCCATGCGCACAGCGAACTCCTCTTACTGCGGGCAGAAAATCGCGCGCTGCTGAACTCGATTCTCGGCGTCGCCGGCATTCCGCCGATTCCAATCGCGGATCTCGTAGGGGCACGGCATGCCGTGCCCGGGCAGCCGCAGGCAAACCCACAGCCAAGGAGCGCAGTGCCGCCTGTTCCGGGATTGCACGCCGAAACAGAAACGAGTGCAGCAGCTCCTGCGCGGCTCGCCGCGCCCATGCGGCGCCGCTCCTGGCAGCAAATCAATCGCATGCTCGAATTCGAATCCGCGAAAAAGAAATCGCCAGAAGTGATGTGAGCGGCGACGGAAAGATTTGATGCCTCCGTGTCCTCTGCGCTTTTCTCTGTGCACTCTGTGTTAAGCGATCTCAACCGGCAGCGCTCGATTAAACACAGAGGGCACCGAGAAAACCGCCGAGAACACAGAGGGACCGCATCACCACTTACCAATCAGCACTCACTACTCACCGCCTTTCCCGGAGGACCCATGCCATTCATCGCAGGCCGTTATCACATCAATCCCATCGTAGGCGCTGCGCTCGAAGCTGCCCGCGCAGCGGAAGCCGCTCAGAATCGCGCCGTGGACCAGAGCGATGGCTTCGCTTACGACGACGACCAGGCCGCCGCGCCCGAAAAGGGCCCCATCCATCGCGTGGAAATCGAAGCTGCGGAACTCGTGCCGTCATCTTCCAGCCGCGCGCATAGCGGATTTGTCGCGCGCGTCCACCGGCGTCCGGCGGAGAGCTCGCCCGCGGCTTCGGCGCCCGCGCCGGCGCCGGAAACGCACGTCTTCTCCGACCATCGCGATCTGGTGAGTTTCCTGCGCGACGAGTTCGCCAAAGATTGCGCTGCAAAATCCCGGGCGTAGTATCGCAGCCTCCGTGCCCTCCAGGCTTTTCTCTGTGCACTCTGTGTTAGGCGGCCTTGATTGGCGTCGCTGATTTACCACAGAGGGCACGGAGAAAACCCTGAGAACACGGAGACACCCGCGCCAACTCCCGCGACTTTCGAGGAATGAAAAGCGAGTGACGAATGTCTACTGAAGATACGGTTCTGAAAGCGGACCCCGCGATCGTGCCGGTGGAAGGCCCGTCGCAAAGCGCCACCGCGCCGGCCCTTGCTGCCGCGCCGGCTCCTGCCGCGCCTTACGGGCCGAACAACGAGCAGCTTCCCGAGCGGTTGCAGGAAGCGCTCCGCCGGCTCGTCTTCCAATTCTCGATCGAATCGGAGTCCACTCGCCGACAAGAAATTCGCCGCATCAAGCAAGCCCACCAATTCTGGCGCGGGCTGCAATACCTGTGGTGGAGCGAGCGCGATCAGAACTGGCACCTGCCCTTCGAACAGAAGCTCACCGACAACACTTCGCTTGAGGACCTGCCGCGCTACGAATTCGTGACGAATCTTTACCAGGCGTTCGGGCT
>DASPSD010000045.1:0-115251 GCA_035624115.1 Candidatus Sulfotelmatobacter sp.
GGTCCAGGGCAACAACGTTAAGCGGACGTCCCACAGCAAACCCAAGCCCGCGACGCTGGCCCACCGTGTAGTGATGAAGGCCCCTGTGGCGGCCCACGACTTCGCCGGAGGCCGTGACGATTTCGCCGGGCTTTTCCGGGAGTTCGCTTCCCTGCTCGTGCAGATAGCTCTCGATAAACCGGACGTAATCGCCCGTGGGCACGAAGCAGATTTCCTGGCTCTCCGGCTTTTCCGCAACCGGGACCGCCAGCCGCCGCGCGATTTCGCGGACTTCCTGCTTGGTGAGCTCGCCGAGGGGAAATTCCGTGCGGGCGAGCTGTTCTTGAGTGAGTCCGAACAGAAAATAGGACTGGTCCTTCGATTCGTCCACGGCACGGAGAAGTTCGTAGCGGCCCGTGCCAGCGTTGAAGCGGACGCGCGCGTAATGTCCGGTGGCGATGCGTCCGGCGCCGATCTGGCGCGCGGTAGAAAGCAATTGATCGAACTTGACGTGATTATTGCAAAGCGTGCAGGGAATCGGCGTGCGGCCTTCGAGATAATCTCCGACGAACGGGCGAATCACAGTCTGCTCGAACTCACGCTCAAAATTGACAACGTAGAAGGGAATTTCGAGATGTTCAGCGACGCGGCGGGCGTCGTACACGTCGTCAATCGAGCAGCAGCGATGCTGCGCCGGTCCCGTGCCGGCGAGCTCGGGCAGGCGGCGCTGATTCCAGAGCTGCATGGTCAAGCCGACGATGGATTGGCCGCGCTCACGGAGGATTGCCGCGACCGTTGAGCTATCGACGCCACCGCTCATGGCCACGGCAATTGTGCGTGCATGAGGCAAGTTCGCCCTCTGCTGCGAAAGACCCGCCACCGGCGGATTTTCAATCGCTTGGCATGCGGGAGTGATTGTGGCCATGGCGCTTTCCATCATCTTGCCGAGAGCATGCTCGCAGAGAGCGGTGAGAGCGCGCGAAGATGCTCGACAACGCCCGGAATCACACGGATGGCGTGATCGATTTCGGCAGCGGTAGTGGGACGGCCCAGGCTGAAGCGCAAGCTCGACCGAGCATCATCGGGTGAGAGCCCCATCGCGAGCAAAACGTGCGAGGGCTCGACGGCGCCGGCGGAACAGGCTGCGCCCGTCGAGCACGCGACGCCCTGGAGGTCGAGCGCGATCATCAGGGCTTCGCCGCCGGCAGCTGTGAATGTGAGATTCGATGTGTTCGAAACACGGCGCGCGCGGTCGCCATTCACGCGCACCGATGGAATCTCCGCAAGCAGCGCCTGCTCGAGGCGGTCGCGAAGCGCGGCGATCCGCGAAGCATCCGCCGCCAAATTCTTCCTGGCGAGGTCCGCTGCCTTGCCCATCCCGGCGATGCCGGGAACATTTTCGGTGCCGGGGCGGCGATCGCGCTCCTGATGTCCCCCGTGGAATTGTGGACCCAGCGGCGTACCGGGCCGCACATAGAGCGCGCCTACTCCCTTAGGCCCGTAGAATTTGTGCGCGGAAATGCTCAGCAAATCCACGGCGCAGCGGTCAACGTCCAATGAGAGCTTTCCGGCGGATTGCACTGCATCGCAATGGAAGTAAATGTCCGCTTCCAATGCGACGCGCCCGATCTCCTCGATGGGCTGAATCGAGCCGAGCTCGTTGTTTGTGTGCATCACGCTGATCAGGGTTGTTTCCGGGCGAAGCGCGCGGCGGATTTCTTCCGGGTCGATCACGCCGCTCGCGCCGACGGGAACATAGCCGACTCTAAACCCGCGCTTCTCGAGCGACTGGAAGGAGTGCAGCACGGCGTGGTGCTCGATGGTCGTCGTGATAAAGTGCGCCGGCGGGCCCGACGCCGCGGCCGCGCCGAGGATCGCGAGATTGTCCGACTCGGTGCCACCGCTGGTGAACACAATTTCCGATGGCTTGGCGCCAATGAGCGCCGCCACCGATTCCCTGGCCCGGTCCACCGCGCCGCGGGCCCGCTGTCCGGCAGAATGGACCGAGCTCGCATTGCCGAAATTTTCGGCGAAATACGGAGTCATGGCGGCAAGGACCTCCGGGTCCACGGGCGTCGTCGCGTTGTAGTCGAGATAGGCGCGCGTCATCGAGCTACCCAAAAGCCAGAATAGCGGCTGCACTCGGGGCGGTCAAGGCGAGAGGCAGCGGCCAGGCACGGGATAGTTGCCACTCCAAAAATCGTCGTTTTGTCGCGATTAGAAAATGAGCCGGCCCTTTGTTTTGAATGAGTTAGGAGGATTTCTGTTCCCGATGTCGCGATTAGAAATGGGACCAAAGCCAAAGGTGCCATTGAGGATGCAAAAAGCAAATTTGTTTCGGGATGGGAAGGGCCCTGTCCTTTGTTTTCAATTACTTGCGCGTGATTCAGTCTGAAGGGTTGTATCGGGATGAGTGGGGAAATTTTGGGGGCCCGCCCAGAGCGCTGCCCAGGTGAGTTCGGAGAGGCGAGTCCCTCCCGGCGGGCCAAATTCGCTTGCGGGCCTCTCCACCCACTGGCTTCGCGCGATGAACGCGAGAGCTCTTGGACCTGCTGCTCCATCGCTTGGCCTACTCTCCTTCGTGCCCTATTGCAGGGGCACAATGTTCCAAATTCAGGCTAACAAGATGTGAGGGAAATGCAAGCGGGAATCCCTGTGGAGATTTTTCGAGTCGGCCACGCCACCTGCCGATATCAAAGGCCGATGCGCGCTGAATTGTCCAGATCAGGAGCGAGAGTGTTGTGAGGCTTGGCGTGAGTCTCCATCGTCAGAGGTCAGGCAGGAGTGCCTGTGCCACCTGAACCCTGAATGCCGCGAAGCGTTACTGAATGGTGCGAGTTGCCTTGACACTTCTGCGAGCGTCCGATAGCGTCGGAGAGGGCGTTCCGGCGCAAAGCTCCGCGCCGGAAATCATGGGAGCGTATGGCGACGCGGCCGATCATCACACTGATCACGGATTATGGGACAGGCGATCATCTCGTTGGGGTCATGAAGGGCGTCATCCTGAATATTAATCCCGACGTCCAGATTGTGGATATTTCGCACGGAGTGCTGGCGCACGATATTCTCGACGGCGCGCTCACAGTCGGCCAGGCCTACAATTATTTTCCGCCGCGAACGATCCACGTGGTGGTGGTCGATCCGGGAGTGGGCACGCAGCGGCGGCCGATTCTGGTGGCGAGCGACCAGCACTACTTCGTCGCGCCGGATAACGGTGTGCTCTCGAGCGTCTATGACCAGACCGATGCGCTCTACGCCTGGCACATCACCTCGGAACATTATTTTCGCAGTCCCGTCAGCAACACGTTTCACGGGCGCGACGTGTTTGCTCCGGTAGCGGCGTGGCTATCGAAATCGTGGCAGACTTCCGCCTTCGGCGACCCGATCACGGATTTTGTGCGCTTCGCAATTCCGAAGCCGAAAGCTGCCGGGAACACGGTGAAGGCTATCGTGCTGAAGATCGATAATTTCGGGAACCTCATCACCAACGTGACGGCGAAGGATGTCCCGGCGCTGGCCGAAGCGGAGGGGAAATTCACCATTCGTGTGGGAAACACGCAGATCAAAAAAGTGCTGCCCACTTTTGCCAACGGCAGCGCGGGAGAAGCGTTTGGCGTGTTCGGCTCGGGCGGATATCTCGAGATTGCGGTGAACAAGGGCAACGCGGCGCGGACGCTCGGAGCGGCACGCGGGGCGGAAGTTACTGTCGAGCTTGGGTAGTTTTTTCTTTTCCTTTTACACATTCCTTCCTGCCATTACCTCGTTGGAGCTCGCGCGATTGGACTCAACACAGAGGACACAGAGAAATGCTTCGAGGTCACGGAGAAAACGAGCACTGGCAAAGAGACCTAACGCGCTAGAGACGTCACGATTAGGTAGGAGCGCATGCGAGGGTCGAGCCAGTCGCGGAGGGCGTCGCCGAGAAGATTGAAGGCGAGGACGGCGGCCATGACGGCGAGCGCGGGAAAAACGACGAGATGAGGGGCGTCGAAGAGATGGCCGCGCGCATCGTTGAGCATCGCGCCCCAGCTCGGCATCGGCGCGAGGACTCCAACACCGAGGAAGCTGAGAGTGGACTCGGCGAGGATGGCGCCGGCCATCGCAATCGTGGCCTGGACGAGAACGGGCTGAAGAATATTGGGCAGCAAGTGGTGCACCAGGATGCGCGCGTCGGAGGCGCCGAGCGAGCGCGCCGCAAGCACATATTCCATTTCCTTGGCTTGCAGGACTTGCGCGCGGGCCAGGCGTGCGTAGCCGGCCCAGCCCGTGATGACGAGCGCTAGGATCACTTTGCCGAGTCCCGGGCCGAGAAAAGCCGCGAAGGCAATCGCGAGTAGAATTCCGGGAAAAGAGAGAAAAGCGTTGATGAGGACGACGTTCACGAGACGGTCGAGCCAGCCGCCGAAATAGCCCGCGAGCGAGCCGATTGTGAGGCCGATCAATCCCGCGCCGAGCACTACGCTCACGCTGACGAGCATCGAGACGCGTGCACCGAAAAGAACGCGCGAGAGAATGTCGCGGCCGAGTTCGTCGGTGCCCATCCAGTGCGCGGCGCTGGGCGAGGCGAGGCGCGCGGGGAGATTTTGGGCTGTCGGATCGGCGGGAGCGAGCCAGGGAGCGGCGAGAGCGAGCGTCACCAGCAAAATAGTGAGCGCGAGGCCCCAGCGGCCGGGGCCGCTCTGGCGCAGAAAATCTTTGAGGCCACTCATTGCAAGCGCACCCGGGGATCAATCAGGGCATAAATCAAATCGGTGAGCAGATTCACGGCCACGTACGACACGGCGATTAAGAGAATGCAGCCCTGCAAGAGCGGATAGTCGCGAGCTTGAATCGCCTGCACGGCCAGGCGGCCTACTCCGGGCCAGGAAAAAATCGATTCCGTCACGATTGTGCCGGCGAGGAGCGTCCCGAACTGCAAGCCGAGAATCGTGAGAATCGGAATGAGCGCATTGCGAAACGCGTGCCGAAACAAAACCGCCGAGTCGGAAAGTCCTTTGGCGCGGGCGGTGCGGACGTAGTCGCTCGAGAGCTCTTCCATCACGGAAGTGCGCACCATGCGCGTAAGAATGGCCGCGAGCGCGGCGCCCAGGGTGATCGCCGGCAGAATCAAATGCGCGATGCCGCCGCGCCCGGACACAGGCAACCATCCGAGAATTACGGAGAAAATGAGAATCAAGACAGGGCCGAGCGCGAAATTCGGGACGGAAAGCCCGAAAAGCGTGAACACGCCGATGGCGTGGTCGGCCGCCCGGCCGCGGCGCTGTGCGGCAAGCATTCCGGCGGGAATCCCGATCGCCGCGCAAACCAGGAGCGCGATCACGGCAAGTTCGAGCGTGGCAGGATAGTGCGAGGCCACGACTCGAAGCACCGGCTGCTGAAATCGGAACGATTCGCCCAGACTCCCGCGGGCAACTCCGGAAAGATATTTGCCGTATTGAACCAGGAGAGGCTGGTCGAGGCCGAGCGCATGGCGGAGCTGCTGCAAATCTTCCGCGCGCGCTCCCTCTCCGAGCATCTGCTGGACGGGATCGCCCGGAACAATATGGGCGAGCAGAAAAACCATGGTGAGAATCAGCCAGAGGGCAGGAAGCGCGAGAAGCATGCGCGAGGCGATGAAGCGCGTCATTTGCTGCGCCGCGCCCTGGCGGCTTTCGATTTGCCGCGAGTGGAACCCACAGTCTCGGCCTTGACGGGCTCCTCCTCCGGCTTCGGAGAGGGGCTGGAGGGCGCGCTCTCCGGAACTGCGGGAACGCGCATGGATTTGATTTTCACGCGCGAGATGCGCCGGCGGTCCATATCCATCACCGTGAAGCGATATCCATCCGATTCAAAGCTTTCACCGCCGCGGGGAATGAAACCGAGATGCTCGAGAACGAAGCCGCCCACCGTTTCATAGGAGGGATCGTCCGGAATGGCAATTGCGTACTGCGACTGGAGATCGCGGACGTTGGTAGCGGCGTCAAAGATCAGCGAGCCATCGGTAAGCGTCAGCGGGCGCTCGACGACGTCGAATTCATCGTGAATCTCGCCGACCATTTGCTCGAGGATGTCCTCCAGCGTGGCGAGGCCGAGGATGCTTCCGAATTCGTCCACGACCATGGCCAGGCCGGTGCGGCGGGACCGGAATTCGAGCAGGAGTTCGCTGGCGGGCTTTGTCTCAGGGACGATGAGAACGTCGCGCAAGAGGCTGCGTAAATGGAATTCCGCCGGAGGCATGTGCTCCTCGGCGCGGCGGGCGCGGTCGAGAAGGATCCAGATGAGGTCCTTGATGTGGACGAAGCCGAGGATATGGTCGAGAGTACCTTCGTAAACCGGAATGCGGGAGCGCTGTGTGGTGGCGAATGTCTTCATGGTGTCCTCCAAGTTCGCGCCGACGGGCAACGCGTGCACGTCGGGGCGAGGGACCATCACTTCGCGCACTTGCACCTGTCCCAATTCCATCGCCGCCTGAATGAATTTGACTTCCGTGGGGGGAAGCAGGCCGCGGTCCTGCGCCTGCTGAATCATCACCTGCAATTCTTCAGTGGAACGCACCAGTGTGTGGCTGTGCGGGGAGATGACGCCGAGCGCGCGGACGATTTTCTCGGCGACACCGTCGAGCGCATCGATCGCCCAACGGAAGGTTCCCAGAAACCATCGAAACGGCCGCGCGACTACGAGGGCGACTCGCTCGGCGCGCGCGAGACTCAAGCTTTTGGGAACCAGTTCGCCCAGGATGACTTGGATTACGGTGAGGAAGCCGAACGCAAGAACCAGCGCCGTGCCGTGGGCAATCACCGCGGCCCACGGCTTCCGGATCATTCCCACCAGCGGCGTCAAAATTCCGGCAAGCGTTGTCTCGCCCAGATACCCGAGCAGAAGGCTGGCGATCGTGATACCAACTTGCACGCCGGAAACGACGCGGCCGAGGTCTGATAGCAGCGCTTCGACAACTTTCGCGCGCGCGTCGCCTTTTTCAACGAGCTGCCGGACGCGGGATAAGCGGACTGCGACCAGCGAGAATTCCGTGGCGGCGAAGAACGCGTTCATCCCCACCAGCAAAAGGACGGCGAAAAGGCGGAGGGCGATCATCGGGGCGCGTCCTTTAAAGAAGCCACGTGGGCAACCCGCGCTTCCGTGGCATCTGCGGCTGCTGAGCGCAAGGCGGGCCGGAATTCCGCGAGCCGTTGCCGGCGTCAATGCAAATGAGGCGCCAGACTTGCTCGCCGGGCGATGGGAGAACCGATGAGGCAACCATCGGCTCCGATTTTATCAAGTTGCGAAGCACAAAAGTGGATTTCCAGCAACGAGTGGCCCGCCACGATAACGCCGCGGCCGTTCAGTTTTCAACGCGAACGCGCACGAGGCCGCAGGCAATCACACGCGGAAGTCAAGCGCACAACAAAGCCAAGTTATCTCATTGATGCCGAATTCCAGCGCCGCTGGGAAGTTCAGGGGCTGAAGCACGAAAGTTCGGCATTTCTAATGTCGCGGTTGAAACCGCGACCTACAAACCGGACTTATGCGGCTGGTTGGCACTGTTGAGATCCTGCCGGAAATGGATCAGCCAGATGATGGCGGGGGTTCCACAGGATTTGAAAACAAAGCGGAAGCAAGCTTGCGCACTCCAAAGGTCTCGGTGGGCAGCGCATGCAGAGCTAGAGTATCAACAGAGCCAGATGGGTTTTAGCCAGAGTCGAACCCAAGGGTTGGCGCCGCACTGTTGCGGGGGCTTCGGGGCATAGGCTAAACTGCGCGGCTGCTTTCGACTCGAAAATGAATCAAGCGCTGAGGTGCATCAGCCAGGCTGCCCGCGAATTCTCTCTCGCGCGAGATTAGGCCAATGCCGGAGCTGCCTGAAGTAGAGGCTGTCGCGCTGGCGCTGAGGCCGCTCGTCGAGGGTCGCACAATTCTTCGGGCGCGAGTGATCCATCCAATCGCCGTGAGGCCGTCATCGGGCCGGGGAGCCAAACAAGCAGCCGCTCAACTTGAGCGAAACACGCGCGGACGGGAAATTCGGTCCGTTCAACGCCGCGGGAAGTATCTCATCCTCGAGCTGGAGCACGGTGCGCTGGTCCTTCATTTTCGATTGGACGGCCAGTTGGTTTGGTTCGATTCGCGCGAGACCTTCGGCCACATTGACGTAGCCCTGGAAACGGATCGCGGAACACTCGGTTTCGTTGACCGCCGGCATTTCGGGCGCGTGCAGTGGGTCAAGTCGCCTGAATCGATTCCCGGAATCCGCACCCTTGGCATTGAGCCACTCTCTGCCGAATTCAACGCCGAAAAATTCGTGCGGCTTCTTGCAGCAAGCCGCCGGCCCTTGAAACTCTTTCTGCTGGATCAAGGTAAAATTGCCGGAATCGGGAACATCTATTCCTGTGAGGCGATGTGGCGAGCGCGCATCGACCCGCGCCGGCGGGCGCATCGATTGAGCGCGGCGGAAGCACGCCGGTTGCACAAGTCCATTGTTGACGTTCTCCGCCGTGCGCTAGAATGCTGCCGAAATCCGGCCCCGGATTTTCGCGACCCGAGTTGGTGGTTTCAGGGGCTGGAACGCATCCTGCGGGTGTACGACCGCGAGGGGAAAGCGTGCCGGAGATGCGGCCGCGCGATTCGGCGGATCGAGCAAGGCGGCCGATCGACTTTTTTCTGTGCGAAGTGCCAGCATTAGCGTAGATTGAGGCGCGATGAATCCCGCCACCAACAAAGCCACTGAGGCGCCGCGCAAAGGCGACTTCGAAAAGTCGCTCACGCGCCTGGAGGAAGTGGTCAAGCGGCTGGAAAGCGCGGAGCTTTCGCTCGACGAAGCCATGAAGCTGTTCGAGGAAGGGGTCAAGCTCTCGCGCGAGTGCCAGAAACAGCTGGAAGAAGCGGAAGGACGCGTCGAAATTCTTCTGAAGAAGGCGGACGGAAAGGTTGTGGCGGAGCCTTTCGAACCAAAAGATGAATCTTCCTAGGCGTCGCAACTCGCGCGTATCCCCGAATCGGAATCTCGCATCGGCTGGCGTCTCCTCATGAATATTCCTGAATTCATCGCCGAGGATCATGCGGGCATCGAGGCCGCGCTCCAAACACTCCTGCCGGCCGAGGATACGCTGCCGATCTCCATTCACCGGGCGATGCGCTACAGCGTTTTCGCGGGCGGGAAGCGCATTCGGCCGATCCTGTGCCTGGAAGCGGCGCGCATGTTCTGGGAGAGCCCGGCGCCGGCGGTTCCGGTGGGCTGCGCGCTGGAATTCATCCACACGTATTCGTTGATTCACGACGACCTTCCCGCACTGGACAACGACGACCTTCGCCGCGGGAAGCCGACCTGCCATAAGATATTCGGAGAAGCGATCGCCATTCTCGCGGGCGACGCGCTGCTCACGCTTGCATTTCAGACTCTCGCCGCGGTGCCGCTCGATCCGGCCCGCCGCACCCGGGTGATTTCCGAAATCGGAGCGGCCGCGGGAACGGTGAACGGGATGATCGGCGGACAAGTGGCCGACCTGGAGGCGGAAAAGAAGCAGGTGAATGCTTCCGAGCTCGAGTATATCCACCGCTCGAAAACGGCGGCGTTGATTCGCGCTTCGATTGTTTCCGGCGCGATTGCCGGCGGAGCAGCCAACGAAGATATCGAGCGGCTGCGAAAATTCGGCGAGCACATCGGCTGGGCGTTCCAGGTGGTCGACGACATTCTCGACATCGAGGAATCGTCGGGCGCGCTCGGAAAAACCGCCGGAAAAGACAAGACGCAGCAGAAAGCCACTTATCCGGCGCTTTATGGGCTGGTGCAGTCGCGGGAAATGGCAAGCGACCTGGAGGCTAAGGCTCTCGTGGAACTCGACTACTACGGCGACCGCGCCAAGCGGCTCCGCCAGATGGGTCAATACCTCGTCGCGCGCCGGTCGTGAGCGCGTGCCATTTTTGCGCTTGCCAATGAAATCGAAGGCCCCACCGCGCAGCAGCTATTCGAAACCTTCCCAAAAGAAAACAAAGACCGGAAAGACACGCTTGGACCTCCTGCTGGTTGAAAGAGGTCTCGCAGCGTCGCGCGAGCGCGCACAAGCGATGCTGATGGCCGGGCAAGTGCGTGTGGATGGGAGTATCGCGGAAAAGCCGGGCAGCAGAGTGAGTGACGATACCGCCATCGAAATTGTAGGCGAGACGTTGCGCTACGCGAGCCGGGGCGGATTGAAGCTCGAAGGCGCGCTTCGGGATTTCGGGGTGGAAGTGACTGGGAAAATCTGCCTCGATGTGGGCAGCTCGACGGGCGGCTTTACGGATTGCCTTTTGCAGTACGGCGCAGCGCGCGTGTACGCGGTTGATGTCACAATCAGCCAGCTCGATTGGAAGCTGCAAAAAGATCCGCGAGTAAGGACAGTGGAACGCAACGCACGATACCTGCGCAAAGAGGACTTGGGCGAGCCCGTCCAGTTTGTTACCGTCGACCTTTCCTTCATCTCGGTGACAAAAGTGCTGCCTGCCTTGCTTCCGCTCGCTGCGCCCGGCGCTGAGTTCTTGACTCTGGTGAAGCCCCAATTCGAGCTGGAAAAACGGGGAGTCGGAAAGGGAGGGATTGTGCGCGACCCGGAGATGCAGCAGAAAGCGGTGAGGAATGTTGCGGCCGCTGCTGAAAATGCCGGGCTCGAGATTCTCGGCATCAAGGCCTCGCAGGTCCCGGGCGCGGAAGGCAACCAGGAGTATTTTCTGCACGCCCGGTTGCGAGGGTAGAGTAGAATTCCGCGCTTACACAGATGATTCGATCCGCCGGCATTATCTGCAAACCTGTTAAAGAACTTGTCGCGGGCCTCGTTCCGCCGCTGGTGGCGTGGCTGCGCGAGCGCCGGATCGAAGTATACGTCGACGCGGAAACGCAATGCTGCATCGACCCGGCGGTCCCTGCGATCGCGCGCGAAGCGATGGCAGACAAAATCGAGCTGTTGATTGTGCTGGGCGGAGACGGGACCCTGCTTTCGGCGGCGCGCGCGCTGCACGCGAATAAAGTTCCGATCCTGGCGGTAAATCTGGGTGGCTTGGGTTTCCTGACGAGCGTCACGCTCAACGAACTTTATCCCGTGCTCACGCAGGTGCTGGCCGGTGAGCATCGCACGAGCGAGCGCATGATGCTCGAGGCGGAAGTGCTGCACAACGGGAAGCCATCCGGGCGGCAGCGCGCGTTGAACGACGCCGTGGCAAACAAAGCGGCGCGGGCGCGCATGCTGGAATTTGAGGTGTATGTGGACCGCGACCACGTCGGAAGGTATCGCGCGGACGGAATCATCGTGGCGACACCGACGGGTTCGACGGCCTATTCACTTGCGGCAGGCGGGCCCATCATTCATCCCGATCTCGATGCGTTTGTGATCACGCCAATCTGCCCGCACATGCTCACGAACCGCCCGCTCGTCGTTCCCGGGACCGCCCATGTCGAACTTGATTTTGCGCCTGCGGAAGAGCCGGTGTACCTGACGCTTGACGGGCAAGTGGGATTTCAATTGGAACCTGCCGACCGCGTGGTCATCACGAAATCTGCCAGCAAAGTGGTGCTGCTGCGGCCGCCGAAGAAAACATACTTCGAAATTCTGCGGAATAAATTGCGCTGGGGAGAAAGATGAGTTGCCGGCTAGGCGACGGGAGCCGGCAGGCTATTCACTTTCAACACCACGAGCGTCCGGTCGTCGGCCGGATGCAAACCGCCGGAAAAGTGATCGACCTCCTCAAGGATTCGGTCTGCCAGGCCGTTAGCAGGCAAATCGCGATGTGCGGCGATGAGCTTGCAAATGCGGTCGTGGCCGAAGAATTCTCCGCCGGAGTTTTGCGCGTCCCCGATGCCATCGGAGTGAAATACGACGATGTCTCCCGGATCCAAAATGAAGCTGATCTGGTCGTAGACCACTTCTTCGAAAACCCCCAGCGGGAAACCTTCCAGCCGGATTTTTTCACAGCGGCCTTCGTGGTAGAGGAACGGCTGCTCCTGGCCGGCATTCGCAACGCGCAATTTGTGGCGGCCGCGATGCCAGGTGGCAAAGCAGAGAGTCATGAAGCGGCCTTCAATCCTGCGCTCGCTCAAGAAGCCGTTCACGGCATGCAGCATTTCCGCGGGCCGGTGCTTCTGCGGGCCGAGACTCCGCAGGGTGCCGATGGCAACCGCGCCGTAAAGCGCGGCGGCGCTTCCCTTTCCGCTCACGTCGCCGACGGCAATGGCCAATTCCTGCGGCCCGTAACGCAGAAAGTCGTAAAGGTCGCCGCTTAGTTCGCGGGATGAAACGAGACGCGCGGCAATATCGAGTCCGTACTCCGGCCCCGGCAATCGAGGCAGCAGCGCCCCTTGAATCCGGCGCGCGGCGGTAAGGTCGCGCTCCATCCGCGTTTCGTCGCGAGCAACCTGCTCGTAGAGGCGTGCGTTTTCAATCGAGACCGCCAGGTGCGAGGCGAGGATGGAGAGAACCTGCACATGATCCGGGGTGAAGTAATTCAATTGCGGGCTTTCGAGATCCAACACACCAATCACTCGATCCTTGTAAATCATCGGGACCGCCAATTCGGAGCGCGTCTCGGGGTTCACCTTCAGGTAGCGGGGGTCGAGCCTTACATCGGGCACCACCACGGGGCGTCTCGTCGAAGCCGCCGCTCCCACAAGCCCTTCGTTCGCGGGAACAGCGAACTTTTCCTGTACGCGCTGGCCGAATTTCACGGTGACACGATGGCGGAAGACGTGATCGGTTTCATCGTAGAGAAGGATTCCGAAGATCTGGTAGTCAATCAGACGTTTGGTGAGTTCTGCGGCGCGCCGCAACACTTCCTCCACCTGGAGTGTGGAATTTGTTTCGCGGCTGACTTCGTTCAGGAGCAGCAGGGTGTCTGCCTGGCTGCGCACATGCTCAAACAGGCGCGCATTTTCGATCGCCGTGCCGATCCGGCTGGCGACGAGAGTCAAGATGTTCTGCTGATCGGGCGTGAAATAATCGAGCTGGCTGCTTTCGATATCGAGAACCCCGATCACGCGTCCGCGGACAATTAACGGGACCGCCAGCTCCGAGCGGACGGAATCGAGCGCGTTCAGATAGCGCGAATCCTTGCTGACGTCTCCGACGCGAACCGGCTTGCCCGTGGTGGCCGCCGCGCCGATGATCCCTTCACTGACAGGAATGCGCCAGTGCTGCACCACTTCCGGGCGGTGGCCGATGGCAAACCGGAAATAGAGTTGATTGGTGTTTGCCTCCGGAAGCAGGACGGCAAATACCTCGTAATCGATCAGCTTTTTGATTTGAGCCGCGGCATGCGCGAGCACCTCATCGAGGTTCAGCGAGGCGTTAATCTCCTGGCTGATCTCAGCGAGAACCGCCAGAGTCTCGGCCGGGACTTCCACTTTCGAATTGAGTTCGGTCGAATCCACTTCCGCTCGTCAGGTGTTACGAAAAGCGCTGCGCGAAATCAAACTATCATAACAGGCGAGAGAATCATGCTTTCGACGGAGTTTACGGCGGCTTGCGGAGGCTAATAATTTCCCGGCGCGATGGCGGCCGCGGTAGCGGTTTCAGGAGTGATCTCCGCGCGGGCTTGCTCCAAAATCTTGACGCTGGCGCTGGCTCCGATGCGGGTGGCGCCGGCTTCGACCATCTTTTGCAGGTCCTCGAGGGTGCGCACCCCACCCGAAGCCTTTACGCCGAGATCGTCTCCCACCACGGCGCGCATCAGCCGGACGTCCTCGACGGTTGCGCCGCCGGTGGAAAATCCCGTGGAGGTCTTGACGAAATCCGCGCCGGCATTCTTCGCGGCCAGCGAACCTCGCACCTTTTCCTCCGTAGTCAAAAGCGAAGTTTCCAAAATCACTTTGCAGATTGCGCCGCCTCGATGGCTTGCATCGGCCACGCCGCGGATGTCCGCTTCGACGGCCTCGCTCAGGCCGGATTTCAGAGCGCCCACGTTGATCACCATATCGATTTCCTGGGCGCCTAATTTGATGGCTTCCTCAGCCTCGAACATTTTCACTTGTGGAAGGGTAGCACCCAGCGGAAACCCCACGACAGTGCAAACGCGGACTTCGCTGCCCCGCAATATTTCCGCGGCCTGCGAGACGTTCCACGGATTCACGCAAACGGAGGCGAAGCCGAATTTCAATGCTTCGATGCACAGCTTGCGGATATCCTCGCGTGTGGCTTCCGGCTTCAAAAGGGTGTGGTCAATCAGCCGGGCGATATCCGCTTCAATCGGGCCGATGGCCGCTCCTGCCGAGATGCGCGAGGCTCCCGCCTCGACCACCTTTCGAGTCTTTCGGGCGCATTTTTCGGCGCAGCGCTGGTCGCAGCCGGGGCAGATGAGCTCATCGATTTCCAGCCCGCACAGGTCGCCGGCTTTGCCGGTGCCCATGTAGCCGAGGATTTCCTCGGTAATGGCCTGAATCACTTGTTCGAGCTGCTGCTGGTCCAAGAAAAGCGTCCCTCTCAAAACTAGGAATGAGCCGCGCCCAGTTTGGAAGCGCGCGACTGCCGGATTTATGACTTGCCGTGCAGCTTCTCGATGGCGCGAATTTTATTCACTCGCCGCTCGTGGCGGCCGCCGGCAAAAGGCGTTGCGAGCCACGCCGCTAAAATCTCTCGCGCGGTTTCTCCGGGGATCAGACGGGCGCCGAGCGAGAGGATATTTGCGTCGTTGTGTTCACGGCTGTTCCGCGCGGTGACTCTATCGTAGCACAGCGCTGCGCGCGCTCCCGGCACCTTGTTGGCAGCGATCGAGGAGCCGATTCCCGCAGTGTCGATCACGACGCCGAGCCAGGCATCGCCGCGCACCACCGCGTTCGCGACAGCTTCGGCAGAGTCCGGATAGTCCACCGCTTCGCGAGTAAAAGTGCCCAGGTCCAAGACGCCATAGCCCCACTGCTCCAGATAGCTTTTGAGCTGTTCCTTCAACTCAAATCCCCCGTGATCCGCCCCGAGGGCGATCACGCGCGCGCCGGTAGGGTCGCCGGCTTCGGCCGAGGCGGCTTTTGGATCTTCGAATCGAATGGTGATTCCGCGCTTTTCGGCTTCGTCGCGCGCCAGCGGCGTGACGATTGCCCCTCGCGGCACCACGATTTCACCGCCGGCCGCGGCTGCTTCGAGGTCCCGCACCGTAAGAACAGTTCGCGCCACTTTTAATCCGGAGGGAGGCTGAGAATACAGACATCTTTCAAATTTCGATATCGCTCCGAGTAATCAAGCCCGTAGCCGACAACGAATTCATTCGGGATCGTGAAGCCCACATAATCGCCTTTCACTTCCTTGATGCGGCGCGAAGGCTTGTCCAGCAGGGCGGCCACGCGCAACGCGCCCGGCTTTCGCTGCTGCAAGATGCGGAGGAGATAATTGAGAGTCAGCCCGGTGTCAAGAATGTCTTCCACGAGAACGACATTCAATCCTTCGATGCTGCTGTCGAGGTCCTTCAACACCCGGACTTGACCCGAAGATTGTTTGTCCTTGCCATAGCTGGATACGGCGATGAAATCGATCGAAGTTTCAAGGCTGATCTCGCGGACGAGATCCGAAAGGAAGATACAGGCGCCCTTCAAGACCCCCACAAGATGGACTCGCTGGCCCTTGAAGTCTTTCGTAATTTGTTGGGCAACTTCCCGAACGCGTTTCTGAATGGCGGCGCGCCGAATCAAGACTTTCAGCTTTTCCCGGCCAAGTTCCGTCATGATCCGAATGCCCCCGCGCGGAAGGCGGCTACTCTATCCCACGGGCTCCGGGATGACAAGGCGCGTCAAAGGCCCTTCGTCGGCGCTCGGAAAGCGGGATGATCCGTTTCGCGTGCTAGTGGTGGTAGCTGATGCGGTAGATCGCGCCTACACGATCGTCTGAGACGAGCAGGGCGCCGTCCGGCATGACCAGGACGTCGACCGGCCGGCCCCACGCCTGCCTGCCCTGGAGCCAGCCCTCGGCGAAGATCCCCTGGTCCGCCACGCGGTTTCCTTTGAGCTCGACCCAAGCTACACGATAGCCGATGGGAACCGATCGGTTCCAGGAGCCGTGCTCGGCGATGAAGATGCGATTGTTGTAATCGTCTGGAAACATTTTGCCGGTGTAGAAGCGCATTCCGAGAGACGCGACGTGCGGACCGAGTTTGGCTTCAGGCGGAACAAACTGTTTGCAAGGATGCAAGTGACCAAATTCGGGATCGGAGATGTCGCCCTGGTGGCAGTAGGGATAACCAAAGTGCATTCCGATCTGCGGGGCGTGATTCAGTTCATCCGATGGAATGTCGTCGCCCATCATGTCGCGTCCGTTATCGGTGAACCAGAGCTGGCCAGTCTCCGGATCCCAGTCGAAACCGATGGAATTGCGGACTCCGCGCGCATAAATTTCGAAATCAGAGCCATCCGGGTTCAGGCGCGAGATGGTTGCCTGCCGATCATCCGGGGGGATGCAGATATTGCATGGGGCCCCGATCGTGAAATACAGCTTGCCGTCCGGCCCGATCCGCAGATATTTCCAGGAGTGTCCGGCCTGTTGAGGGAGCTTGTCGTAAACGACTGCTGGTGACGGGGGATTTTTCAGCCGCGCTTCAATATCATCCAACCGAATTATGCGGGTACTCTCCGCAACATAAAGCGATCCACCATGCAGCGCGGCGCCATTCGGCTGGTCGAGGCCATGCGCGATGGTGATCACTTCGTCCGCACGATTGGCTCCCTTGTGATCCAGGAGCGCGTAGACCACGCCCTCCTCGCGAGTTCCGACAAACAACGTGCCTTTCGAGCCGAGGGCCATCGAGCGTGCTCCCGGCACGCTTGCCGAATAAACCTCAATTTGAAAACCTGGCGGGAGCTTGATCTGATCGAGATGAATAGGGCTGGGCTCCGCGGAGTGTGCGCGGCAGCCGACGGATGCGATCACCAGGGCAAGACACGCGAGAGCTTGCCCCGAATGAACAATCATTCGCATGCTTCGCTCGCTCCAGTTGCAGGATTGCATTGATTTGTTCGAATTCATCCCTTCTACCTCACCGCGTGGGACGCGAGCGTGGGGCAAAGGGTTTCCTGAATGCTGTCCTTGGACAAATGGATCCGAGTCTCGCTCCGGCGGCGCATTCAAGGAATTCCTCAAGCGGTATTCGGATTTCCAAATTTCCGGACTTTTGAAGTTATTGCTTGCGGGATCCGACTCACTGCGGCGGCGCCGGATTTGCGGCCCCGCTTGCTGCATCCTTCGTACCGCTCTGCGGCTCGCTATCCGTATATTGCACTAGGACCGAGATTCTGCGGTTGGAAGGGTCAAACGGCGCATCGGGCTTGCGCAGTTTCTGATCGGCGAATCCGCGGACCTGCGTCACCTGGTTGGGGCCCAGCCCGTGTTGCTGCATAAGTTTTCGCGATGCGTTGGCGCGGTCGGCGGAGAGCGCCCAATTGTCGTAGTTGGCGCCGGCTGCATACGGCTTCGCGTCCGTGTGGCCTTCCACGTAGATTTTGTTGGGAAGTTTTCCGAGCTCCTCGGCAAGTGTGATCAGCACGGCTTGGCCATCGGCGTTTGGCTTGGAGCTGCCGCTATCGAAAAATGTCCCGCTGGCGGATTCGGTGAGCTCGATCAGGAGGCCTTCGCTGGTGACTTTCATATCCACATGGCTTTTGAGTTTCTCGAAATTGGTGACGTGGCGCATGGCCTCGGTCAATTCCGCCTTGAGCTGTTCCATATTGTCCTTCATCAAGACGACTGTGCCACCCGCGCCGGTGATGCTGACGGTGGCCTTATTGGAGGCTCCGGTGGGGTCCTTAAAGTAACCGCTGACAGCTTGCTGGATGGCTTTGCTGGTGTTCATCAGCCAAAGGACGATGAAAAGCGCCATCATGGCGGTGACGAAATCGGCATAGGCCACTTTCCAAGCGCCGCCGTGATGCCCGCCATGCCCGCTGATTTTCTTGATGATGATGGGCTGCTTGTCAGTCACAAGAAAACCCCAGAAGACTAAGCGGCGGCAGCGGGCTCTTCGGCTGCGTGCGCTTTTTGCTTGATGTATTTTTCGGTTTCCGTGAAGTTCGGCCGAACGTGGCCGGGGATGGCCCGCCGGCCAATTTCCACGGCCGTGCTCGGAGCCGTGCCCTTCATGAACGACACGATGAGGACGCGAAGAACGTTGTAATAGGCGTGCTCCTCGTCCGCCGTCTTGGCCATATTCTGCGAAAGCGGCCCCACAAGCCCATAGCACATCAGGATGCCGAGAAATGTCCCGACCAAGGCGGCCGCTACTTTCTTGCCGATCTCTTCGGGCGGCCCGCCGAGGGCGCCCATGGTGATCACGACGCCGAGCACGGCCGCGACGATTCCAAGGCCGGGAAGCGAGTCGGCAGTGGTGGAGAGCGCCGAGATCGGCTGCGTAGCGTCATGATGGTGCACGGTCATGTCGATATCCATCATCTGGTCTGCGTCGAAGGGCTCCACGCCGCCGCTGGACGCGAGGCGGATCGAGTCGCAGACGAAATCGCGGGCGTGGTGGTCTTTCAAAAAACTCGGGAACTGGGAGAACACGGGGCTCTTGTCCGGCGAGTCGCTATCGGTTTCGAGGGCCATCATTCCATCGCGCCGGGCGCGGCCGAAGAGCTGATACATCATCCGCAAGGTGTCGAGGTACCACTGCTTATTGTATTTTGAGCCGCCCATGATCCCGCCGATGCCTGCGGCGATCCCTTTGAGGATGTGGATGGGATTAGCGATGAGCACGGTGCCCGAAGCCGCTCCTCCAATGATGAGCAATTCAGCCGGCTGGAGGAGCACTCGAATGTTGCCGTGCTCCATCAGGTAGCCGGCAACGATCGAGCCGAAGACAACCACAATTCCGATAATCGCAAACATCCGAAGTCAAGCCTCCGACCGGCCGGCGGCGCTATTCGGCGCAGAGTTCGACGCAATTGCCGCCGGCGGCGATGCTTTCGGCGAGGGATTTCTCCGCCCGCTCCACGATCGTCTCGACCGTGTCACTCGGCCGCGAACTGGCTCCGCCGAACGAAGCGGTCACGGACAAATCGTCGCCCCACCACTTGATCTCCGCATAGGTCACCATCTTCTTCATGCGCTCGGCTACTTTTTTCACATCCCCTTCGGCGCACTCCGGGAGGATCGTCAGAAAATAATTGTCCGTATATCGCCCAAGGAAATCCGTAGGCCGGAGGTTGGTATCCAGAGTTTGTGCCACGGCTCGAAGCATCGCAGCCAGTGCGCCGGGACCGTACGTGGCCCGGTAGTGCTCCATCCGGTCGATCTGAATGGCGAGGATGCTTACGGGAATGTGGTGCTCTTCAAATATGACCAGATTTTCGCGCAGATGCGATTGGGTGATGGCGCGGTTGTGGACTCCGGTGACTTCATCCAGACAGTGATAACCGGCAAGCTTGGTGCGACGGCGTTCCCAGATTGCGCTCGAGATCGGCTCATCGAAACTTTCCACAACGGCGATGATGGCTCCATCTTTATTTCGGACCGGCGCAGCTCGAAGCAGTACGCGGATGCGATGTCCATCTTTGTGGCGAAGCGAGACATCCGCCATCACCGGTCTGCCGTCCCGGAACACTTCCGAGAGTGCTCCCAAAGCATCCGAGAACGCGGACTGAGTCTGATCGCCAAGAGCGAACAGATCTTCTCTTAAAGCCCGGCCGAGGATGTCCTGCTTCAGGTGTCCCAGAATCCGCTGGGCGCCATCGCTCCAAAAGTGAATTTTCCCATCCTTGCCAACGACATAGACGCCGGTCTGAAGGCCTTCAATGACGTTCCGAAGGACGGCGGGATCGTCGAATTCAGACATGGGATTGCTCCGTAAGAAGTTATCGGTTAAATCCGGCGCAAGTTTAGGCGAGGAATGGGCTACGGCGCGGTAACGGGGGACGGGCCAGGCCCAGCCCGATATCGTGCTGCGGAATCCGGTTCAGCTCGACGGATTTCATTGTTCTTCTCGCAGCGTACCAGCAGGGCGGGTAACCCATCTGCGGAAACAGGGATTTGACACAAGTCTGTTTGTCACTCTGTCCGAAGAAAAACTCGCTTTTCCCATTTTTGAGAGGCGTCTCGTAGTAGACGTCCACCGAGCCGAAAGCGGCGCCCGCTGCCGGATAATGCACACGCAGCCAAACCCAAAGGAAATCGCCGAGGTAAAGCAAGCCGAGGCATACGGCGACGATGATTGCCGTCCGCTTCACGCGTCAGCTCTCATTGGAGTGGAAGTACCCTCCGAGTATTTCAGGCACGATTTTAACTCGACGCTCGCGTTCGCAGGATTGATTTTCCACGAGTCAGGCGCTGCCCCCGGATACATCCCCGCGCAGCACACGTCCGCACCGGGCCGTCACTTGCGCGATAATAGGCGGCCAACATCCCATGCGTTCCCAGCGAGCCAAAACCATGGGAGGGAGATGAAAATGGAGAAGAGCGCGAGCATGTCCACCGGCCGAACAGAGTGGGTCGCAGAAGTCCTCCTGCTTACCTGGGCAGCAGGGACTGTGGACGCCATCAGCTACCTGGGTCTCCGCCACGTATTCACAGCAAACATGACCGGCAATGCGGTCCTCCTCGGAATTTCCATTGGGCAGGGCCAAGGGCTCGCGGCCACGCGTTCCCTTCTCGCGCTCGTCGCCTTCATTGTGGGAGTCGCATTGGGAGCGCTGCTGGTGCAATTGCGCAGCCCGGAAGGTGAAGTCGCGCGGGCACTCATAGGGCCCGTAGCCGCCGAAGCGATTGTCCTCGGGGCCTTTGCTTTCGTGTGGCATCTGCCCGTGCTCCCACACAACGAAGTAACACTTTACGTGCTGATCGCGCTATCGGCTATCGCAATGGGAATTCAGAGCGCGGCGGTGCGCCGGCTCGCGCTGCCGGGAATTGCAACGACCGTCATCACGGGAACGATTACGAGCCTCGTGGCCGGGCTCATCCGCTGGCTGCATCTGACGATTATCTCGCCCGCCGACGACGCAGAGAATCCGGCCGCTCCACGCAGCGGGCGGCAGTTGGGACTTCAAGCCGGAGTGTTCCTGGTTTATGGTGCAGCCGCAGCGGCCAGCGGCTTTTTTCAGAATCGGATTCCATTGGTTGTCGGGCTTTCACCATTTGTGGCTGCGTTGCTAGTGCTCGTCGCGGCGGTTTATTCGGCAAAACATGCTCGTTCGAGTGCCGAATGAAGTGGAGAGCCGGAAACCGCATGATGCAAGCTCAAGCGCCGAATCCTATTCGCTCCGCCCAAAATAGCGGTAGTGGCCTGTAATCTTCCACTGGAAGACAACATCCTCCAGCTTCGGACCGGCTCCGATATTGTGAACAATCATAAAGCGTGTGCTCGCAGGAGCCTTTCGATCCACAACGATGCCGATATGGGGCACGCCGCCACCCAGATCCCATGTGACGATGTCGCCGGGTGAGTAATCCTCGGCGCTCTGCGTGATCGGCAATGCCTCGCCTTTCCTTGCGAAGAAAATCATCAAATTCGGGACTCGCCGATGATCAATATTCGCATCGGGGTGATGCAGGCCCCAGCGCCACGGGTGCGGGTAGGTTGAGAAATTCTGCAACATGTCCTCATGGACTTCCTTTTGCAGGTCCACGCCCACGCTTCGATAAATCCGGATGATTTCGTCCGTGCACACGCCCGTTTCCGGCGGAACATCTCCGCCCGGGTAGGGGATTGAAACGTAGGCGGGGTCGTAGCGCACCGAATGGCTGGTCCTCTCAAGTGCAGCCGCCACGAGTTTTTCGAGGAATTGCTGGTGAGCTGCGGACCTTTGGATTGTGGCGGGCGCGGGAGTTATGGCGAACAACACGCTTCCCAGCGCGATCGCATTCCATCGGCGCCACAACGCCAACCGGCTCTTCATACGCAACAGTCTAGCAAATCAGCGAACTACCGGGCCTGCGGCAAAGAGCCAGATTGTCTCTTGCTCCACTCTTTTTCGGCGCGTAGCATCCCCGAACCGCAATGACCTGCGACGAACCGGAGGAGCGGCGATGACCGTGGATCGGCTGAAGCATGTGGTTGGTATTGGCGTGGACACAACCGCGCTGCTCGCGGATGCAGCCCAGGCGGACGTTTTGCGCCTTGAAAATCTGGACACGGACCTGCGTCCGCCTGAAGCTGCTCTTGCAGCAGCGCGCCAGGCAGTGGATACAGATGACGCGAATAGTTATCTGCCGTTTTTCGGAGCCGACGAGCTGCGGCAGGCCGTTGCGGAGCATGTGTCCCCTATGAGCGGCATCCGCTACGACTGGCGAAGTGAATGCATCATCACCGCCGGCGGTTGCAACGGATTCTTGAATACGGTGCTGGCGCTGCTCAATCCCGGCGATGAAATCATCATGACCGACCCGATTTACGTGGGACTTATCAACCGCGTGCGTTTGGCGGGCGGGGTTCCGGTGTTTGTGCCGCTGATTCCGGAAAGCGGCCGCTGGCGGCTCGATCTCGACGTGCTGCGGCATTCCGTCACGCCCCGAACGCGCGCAGTGTTGATGATGAGCCCGTCGATGCCATCCGGAGCGGTGGTGAATCGGACGGAATGGGAATCGGTCGCGGAGGTCTGCCAGAGGGCCAACGCATGGCTCATCTACAACGCGGCGATGGAGCGCATCCTCTTCGACGGCGCTGCGCCCCTGCATCCCGCCTCCCTCGAGGGAATGGCTTCGCGAACGATCACGGTCGGCACAGTGTCGAAGGAGCAGCGGATGATCGGGTGGCGAGTCGGCTGGGTCATTGGCCCCGCGGAAGTGATGCGCGATATTTCGCTGGTCACGATTTCGAATGTTGTGTGCCAGGTGGGGATTGCGCAACGCGCGGCGGCCGCTGCACTCCGGCATGGAAACGATTCGCTTCTCTCCGCGGTGGCGGAATGGCAAGCGCGCCGCGACTGCGTTCAAAGCGAACTCAAATCTCTTCCGCTGATGCCCTGCGGCGGCGGGTGGTCTGTGCTGTTGGATGTGGGCCAGCTCGGCTGGGGGAGCGAGGAAGCGAGCCGCTTACTTCTGAGCCGCGGAGGGGTTGCGGCGACTGCCATGAAAAACTGGGGGAGGGACCGGAGCGATCGCTACGTCCGGCTGGTATTTTCCAATGAGCCGGTCGCGCGGTTGCAGGGTCTTCGGCAGCGCGTTGAGCGGGCGTTGACCCAGAGGGCGTGAGACCCGCCCGTCGCAAATTGGGCGTTAGGCCGTACTTCCCGGCTCCTACTCGAAACTGCCGGTCACGCCCTGGAACCGGTTTTTCGCCTGCTTCATGAGCCACTTCATAACACGGGCGGCGCTGTAGCAGTATGCGACGTTGTAGCCGAGCGTCGAAAAGCAATTCGGCTCGCAGCCTTTCTTCATTTCACCAAGCTGTTGAAGGTCGAATTTGTGATTCTCGACGGTGCCCCAGTCGTACTGCGCGTTGTACATGGGGAAGCAGGGAGCCAGCGTGCCGTCGGTGCGGATAATCAGCCAGTTCTGGCCCGCCCGGCAGCCCCAGTGCTCGCCGACGCCGCGCATGAATCCTTTCATCTTTTCGAGCCGCGGTATCGAATCCACCATTTTGTAGCCCTGGCGCTGCTTGTCGATGAGGTAGTCGAGCAGGTCGTCCACCATGGAAAAATCATCGGGGCGGATGTACGTGTCGTTTTGGTGGAGATGCTGGAAGTGCGTTTGCTCCATCATCGGTGCTTCGTTGATGTGGAAGGTGAGGGAAATCCCGCTGTCGTGCGCGATTTCAACAAGCTGCTTCACGTCGTCGATATTCGTCCGGCAGATGTTGGTGTTGAAGAAAACCGTGTAGCCGTAACGGTATTGGCGCTTCACGAGGTAGTCGAAGTATGGGCGCACGTGCTCAAGCGCTTTGGGCAGCCCCGGTTTTTCCGTGACGGCATCCACCGCGAAATTGATCGTGGCGATTCCTGCGTCAGCCAGCCGATCAATCACATCGGGGCGCAGCAAGCGCGCGTTGGTTGCGAGATAAACCCAGAAATCTTTCTTGGCCGCGTAGTAGATCACCTTGTGGACGAAATCCGGCCGCAGCAAAGGCTCGCCACCCGTCGGAGCCAGGACGCGGCAAGGGGTGGAATGCAGCCAGTCGATCGCACGCCGGGCCGTGTCCTCCGTCATGCCCTTCACCCGATTGTCATACGACCAGCAGTAGTGACAATCGAGGTTGCATTTCCAGTCCGTGAAGAGGTAGGCGATGATCGGCTGAAAATCCCCGGGCAGAAGGCGCGATTTGAAATAGGGGAACATCCAGCCGCGCATTGTCTTGAGAATGCGTTCGGTCGGCCATACCCTCTTGCCCGTCGTCAAGACGTGGTTGTGGGCCGCGTGATCGGCCTCATCGAGTTCGTGCAAATGCTCCGGCTGTTGAGGGAAAACCGGGATCGGCAGTTCCTTTGCATCCCTTGGCAGAATCGGTGTGCGTGGGATCGCAGGCTGCTGAAGGAGTTCGTGCAATGGGACATCGAGACGAAATGGGCGTTCGGGGATCGTCGGCAGCCGCGGCTGCATATCCGACATTCAATTCCTCCTTTGATGAGGCGGTTTCTCCTACACCCTGAAAGCCGCACAGATTCTACATCAATTGAGCCAATCTCAAGGCTGGTTAACCAAGGCGGCCGGTGTGCCCCAATCCTGAGCGGCCGGCTGAGCCCGGATCCTACCCCCCGCCGAACAAGGCACACAGCGACACCCGTGATAGGATGCACGCCCCGCGGATTCTGGTTCATTTTTTTGTCCGGAGGCGGGAGCAACCGACCTGCATCCGATTGGAGATTCCGATCCGCATGAGCCCGAAGCATCGCCGCAGCCCTGAACGCGCCGGCCGGCGCGCGTTCCCGATCGAATCCGTTCGCGCCGCGTTCCCTGCCCTCCAACACTCGGCGCCCTTCATTTTCTTCGACAATGCGGCGGGCGCACAAGTCCCTCAGAACGTGTTCGACGCCATCCATCGGCACTTGCTTGAATGCAACGTCCAGCGAGGCGGGCGCTATGCAAAGAGCCGCGAAGTGGATGCGGCGATTGTCCGCAGCCGTGAGAGTGTCGCCGCGTTTTTGAACGCAACCGATCCCGGTGAAATCGCTTTCGGGATGAATGCGACGTCGTTTATCCGCATCGTGAGCCAGGCAATCGGCCAGTCGCTCGGCAGCCGCAATGAAATCGTTTTGACCGACATGGATCACGAAGCCAATATCGCCACCTGGCTTGCACTTGGGCGCGATGGCGCGAAATTCCGGTGGTGGAAGATGCGCGACGACGACAACCTCCATCCGGAAGATCTCCGTCCGCTGCTGACAAAGCGGACGCGGTTGGTGGCGTGCACGGTCGCCTCCAACGCGCTCGGCTCGATCGTCGACGTCGCTTCCGCCGCCCGCCTCGCGCACGCCTGTGGAGCGGAAATCTTTCTCGATTGTGTCCACTATGCGCCCCACGGTCCGATTGACGTCCAGGCGTGGCATTGCGACTACCTGGTCTGTTCCGGCTACAAAATCTTCGGCCCGCACATGGGTTTCCTCTGGGGCCGCCGGGCGCTGCTTCAGAAGCTCCCCACGTTTCGCGAGGATTTCATCCCCGACGAGCCACCGGGCAAATTGGAAGCGGGCACGTTTGTTTACGAGAATGTGGCCGGCATGGCCGCGGCGATCGATTATCTGGCGTCGCTCGGCAAACAGGCCGGAGCAAAGGGGGAATCCTGTTCGCGGCGGGAGAATCTCCTGCGCGGCCTGGCGTCGATTCGGGCTTATGAAGAAACCCTTTCACGCGAACTCTTGCGCACACTCAAAGAATGCTGCGCGACTGTTTACGGAATCAAAGCGATCGAACGGATCGACCAGCGCGTGCCTACGTTCTCGTTCAATCTGCCGCGAATCCTCCCGGCCGCAGTGACAGAGGAATGTGCGCGCGCGGGGATCGGCGTCCGCGACGGCCACATGTATTCTCCTCGCTTGATGCGGCGGCTGAGGTTGAAAGTCGAAAGCGGCGCGGTGCGAGTTTCGCTCGTGCACTACAACACGATTGAAGAGATTCGTCGGTTCGGCAAAGTACTGCGAGAGCTACGAGAAAATGGATAGCGACGCGCCGGACTCAATTCTTTCTGCGGGTCCCAGGGGCACTCATACCGCACCTGCTCGAGGTGCTGATGAGCTGCGGCGCAACCTCAACCAGCGCCAGCTCACGATGCTTGCGATCGGAGGCGCGATCGGAGTCGGATTGTTCCTTGGCAGCGGCGTGACGATTCGCCTTGCCGGTCCCGGAGTAATCATCAGCTATCTCTTGGGCGCGGTCCTCGCTCTCATCGTCGCGTATTCCATAGTGGAGATGGCTGTGGTGCATCCGGTGGCGGGTTCGTTCGGCGTCTATGCCGAGACTTACCTTTCCCGCTGGGCTGGATTTGCAGTGCGCGCGACATACGGCTTCGTGCAGACGGTCGCCATCGGCGCGGAAGTCACGGCCGTGGCGATTTACTTCGCGTTCTGGTTTCCGGCTGTGCCGCAGTGGGTTTGGGTGGTGGGAGTTTCGCTCGGCCTGATCGCGCTGAACATGCTCCAGGTGGGGCGATTCGGTGAATTCGAATATTGGTTTGCGCTGATCAAGGTTCTCGCGATCCTCGCGTTCATCGGCGCCGGCGCAGCGCTGATATTCGGAATCGGCACGCGCCAGCCGCTCGGCTTCTCCAATTTGACGTCTCACGGCGGCTTCCTGCCCAAAGGCTTGACCGGAGTCTGGCTGGCTTTGACCCTGGTGGTGACAAGCTACATGGGTGTGGAAGTGATTGCGGTGACGGCGGGTGAAGCCGAAAAACCGCAGGAAACAATCCCGAAGGCGATGCGGAGTATTGTCTTCCGGCTGATCCTGTTCTATTCGCTCGCCATTGCGATCATCCTTGCAATGACGCCGTGGGACGCAGCCGGAACGGGCAATGGGCTTTCTGCCAGCCCGTTCGTTCACGCGTTTTCTGTGATCGGCATTCCGTTTGCCGCCAGCTTGATGAATGTGGTCGTGATCACCGCGGCGCTCTCGAGCTCCAACACCGATTTGTATCTCACGACGCGGATGCTGTTTTCGCTCGCGCGCGAGCGATATGTCCCTTCCTGGGTGGGTAAGCTCAGCCGGAACGGGGTCCCTCGGCGCGCGCTTGCCGTATCATCTGCGGGGATGGCGGCTGCAATTCTGCTCGCGATTTTCGCTCCTCAAAAGGCATTTCTTGCGCTCTATGGCGTCGCCGTGGCCGGAATGTTTTTTGTTTGGACCGTCATCCTTCTCACTCATTGGGCGTTTCGGCGCGCCCTCGGCCGGGAGCGGATTTCGCAACTCCCTCTCCGGTTGCGGTTTTTTCCGTATTCGACGTTCCTCGGAGTTGTGGCGCTTGCAGGAATCACTGCGAGCACTTTTTTTGTCGATGGATTGCGTTACAGCGTGCCGGCGTTCGTGCCCTTCTTACTGATCATCACGGCGGTCTATTACATCGCGCGGCGCAAGGAAGCGGAAATGCAAACGGCCGGCTTAGCAACTTCATCCCAGTCCGAGCAATCCGTTGACTAGCCGATCACACGCCATGAAAACGGCGATAGCAGAATTATCTGGCGCCCTCCGCGGAAACTTTCGGGGAGAACTTCTCGGTCCGAGCGATCCCGAATTCGCGCCGGCATGCAGAATCTGGAACGCAATGGCGCAGCGCACTCCCGCGCTCATTGCCCGCTGCGCGGACGTGGCAGATGTTCAGCTCGTGGTGCGCGCCGCCGCGCAGTCCGGCGTTTTGGCTGCGGTCCGCTGCGGTGGGCACAGCCTGGCGGGCTTCAGCAGTTGCGATGGAGGCGCGGTTATCGATCTTTCGCGCCTGCGGCAGGTCGAAGTGAATGAAAACGCCCGCCGCGCCCGATTCGCCGGCGGCTGCCTGCTCGGCACGCTTGATGCCGCCACGCAAAAGGCCGGCCTGGTTTTTCCCGCCGGTGTCGTTTCGCACACCGGCGCCAGCGGGCTCGTTCTTGGTGGGGGCACTGGATGGCTCACCAGGATGTTCGGACTTTCTTGCGACAACGTCGAGGCCTTTACGCTCGTGACCGCGGATGGATCACTTGTTCATGCCGATGCGCGCAAGAATCCTGGTCTGTACTGGGCCTTGCGGGGCGGCGGCGGAAACTTTGGCGTCGTGACGGAGTTCGAAGTCCGCTTGCATCGGCTGTCGTCGGTGCTGCTGGCGAGTTCGTTGTGTTTCGATGACGACATCGTTCGCGTCCTCGAGGCCTGGCGGGATTTCATGCCCGGCGCGCCCGATGAAGTGAAATGGAACATCTCGCTCCGGCTCGCGCCAAATTCACAGATCGTTCCAGCCAAGTTGCGAGGGAAGCCGGCCCTCAGCAACTCTTTGCTTTGGTGCGGTGATCCCGGGGAAGGCCAACGGCTTGTGAACGATGGTTTTTCCGTTGGCAATCACGTGGCAGTCACGAAAGAAATTATTTCCTATCTCTCCCTGCAAACGATGGCGGACGATGATTTCCCTCATGGCCGCCGCTACTACACCAAGTCGGGCTACTTCGCCACACTAGAACAATGCGCGATTCAGCGCCTGGCGGATTCCCTCGGCTCGATTCCCTCGCGCAATACTCAGATTGAGCTGGCCTACCTGGGCGGAGCTGCCGGACGTGTGGCGCCCTCGGAGACAGCATTTGGAGATCGCAGCGCGCCCTTCATCCTCAATTTGTTGGCCGATTGGGCCGACCCCACCGAAGATGCTGCGAATATTGCCTGGGTTCGCGGCCTGTTTGAATCGCTTCGTCCCTCCATGCGGCCCGGCGTGTACGTCAATTTCATGAGCGGAGACGAACAAGAGCGCGTTCCCGAAGCCTACCGCGAACGTTGGGACAAGCTTTTGAAGGTCAAGGCTCACTACGATCCAACGAACTTTTTCCGCTTGAATCAAAACATCCGGCCAGGGACTGCAACACAGAAAAGCGGATCCCGCAATCGATAGGAGGGGGCGGCATGGCAAATCTGGCGTTTGAGAAAGAGATCACCGGACTTGTTGTCATCGATCCCTACAACGATTTCATTTCCGAGGGCGGCAAAATCTGGGATCGCATCAAGAAGGTCGCAGAAGCGAATAGCTGCGTTCCCCACATGCTCGAAGTCCTGACTGCGGCTCGGAAGGCGGGGCTTCGCGTCTTCTATGCGATGCATCGCCGATACCGTCCCGGCGACTACGAGACCTGGGAGTACATTGCGCCGATCCAGAGGGCAGCCTGGTTGCGAAAAGCCTTCGAATACGGCACATGGGGCGGCGAGATACGCCGCGAATTCGCGCCTCAACCGGGTGAAATCGTAGCGCAGGAGCACTGGTGTTCGAGCGGCTTTGCCAACACGGATCTGGATTTGCTGCTCAAGAAGCATGGCATTCACAAGCTCATCGTCATCGGGCTGATCGCGCACACGTGCGTGGAGTCGACCGTGCGCTTTGCTGCGGAACTTGGCTACGACGTCACGCTGGTGAGTGACGTGACCGCGGATTACACAGATGAATTCATGTACGCCGCGCTCGTCGCCAATCTTCCGAATTACGCCAGCGCCATTGCGTCCGCAAGGGATGTCGTCGACACGCTCTCTTCTCTCAAGACCTTTGGAATGGGCAGATGAGGCGCGCGCCGAAGCTCATCCATAGGAAAAGACATAGCCGGGACCTGCCGTGAAGCTAATCGGCCCGCTTGCGGCTCGCTCGCCGGGGCTTCGGCTTGGTCTTGGCCTTGGTCTGGCTCTTGAGATTGAGCGCCACTGCGGCGCGAATGAGATCCTTCAAGGCCGCCTCATTGACCTGGCCGCCTTCGTGGATGTCGATGGCGCGCCGGACATTCCCGTCGAGGCTGGAGTTGAACAGACGGGAGGGGTCCTTCAGCGCCGCTCCCCTGGCAAACGTCATCTTGACGACGGTCTTGTACGTCTCGCCCGTGCAGACGATGCCGCCGTGAGACCAGACGGGAATTCCCGGCGATGTCGCCTTGGCCCACTTCCACTCCTCGAGGATCTCAGGGTCTGCCTCGCGTATGATTTCGCGCACTTTCGCGAGCGTCTTCCCGCGCCAGTCCCCGAGTTCCTTGATCTTCTCGCCGATTGCTTTGGATGCAGATTCCATCCCGGCGGCCCTTTCCATGTGCAGCACGAATTCTCACGCCTACTTTAGCGGCGCTCAACGTAACCTGCAAGCTGCGCAAGCGGAGGCCTCACGGGTTCGAGTACGAAACTGTGCCGCGCGCGCGCCTTTTCGGAATCAGCCGTCGAACGAGATGGCCTTTCCACATCCACAATCCCGAAAGGAGAATTACGGGAACGAACACCTGCCGGACAGGGTAGGCATACTGTGGAAGTTTATCGAACGGACTGTAAATATAGCCGACGATTGGAATGCCGAAGACGATGTGAATCCACCGAAAAATCACACGCGGGATGCCCTGGTTCATGATCCACCTCGATTCAAGAATTTTGCGCCGCCCGGGGCGGCCAACTTGGCGCTTTTATACCGAACTGCTTGGCGTACTCGGCGTTCAGCCGCTGCCAACCGGCGAAACTCATCGCCTCGCCACCGGCGAGGCGCCCGATGGGATTTCCGCGGAGAAGGCGATCCAGCACATCGAAACCAATGTGCCACCCGGCTGCACCCATGGAAATGAAGCGGCGATCGATGTCGTGCCACAGCGTCAGCCGCGTGCCGTCACCCGACGCTTCAAGTTCCCAGCGGGTATCGCCATACTCAAGCACTTTCGGAGCGTCGGCTCGCGTCACTTTTGTTTCGATCGGCGTGGGCGTTCCAATCCAGGTGAGCTTTACGATTCCAACCTCACCCAGGCTCCCATCGACATCAAAGGGCGCCCATTCGCGCAGATGCGCCGGGTCGGTTAGCGCCTGCCAGACTTTTTCCGGCGGGTGGCTCAGTTCTCTGACGAGAATGAGCGTCCACTTCTCTCCCTGCTTTCGTACTTCCGCCCCGCTGGCCGGGCCCGGTGAATATGGCTCGCGATCGGTCATCTTTTTCTCCTTGGCTTCTTTTTCGTTGGGGTTGCCCTCGTGCTGGCTGATGGACCCATGCGGTCGAGGTGGCGTTCGAGCGCATCGACGTGAGCGGACCAGAACCGCCGGAACTGGACCAGCCAGGCATCCACCTCCTGAAGCCGTTCAGGTTTCAGCCGGTAGAGACGCCGCTGTGCATCCACCTCGGCTTCCACGAAACCGGCCTCGCGCAGCACGCGCAGGTGCTTGGACACGGACGGCTGCGGCATACGAAGTCGACGCTCGATCTCTCCAACCGACTGTTGCGAGGAGACCAGGAGGCTCAAGATCGCGCGGCGGTTCGGCTCGGCAATGATTTCGAACGCGGAATCCATGCCCCTTATATACTCTAATACGCATATACGTGTCAAGGCATATAAACAGCGAGGGGCTTGAGGCGGGCGGCTAGCCTTTGAATTTGCTCTGTCTCGGGCTTTGGAGTTTGATGGCGCCGGGTTCAGCTCATCTCCCCATCGGTGGATCGGTGGCAGGCGACCACGAGGCCCGCAACGTGACGGTCGGAGAGTCCAACCGGCTCGTGCACGAAATGCCCGCAGCGCCCGCTCGAATCGACCGCGTGATAGCCGAGCCCATCGCCTACGGAAAGAATTAGGTAGCTCCAATCAACTTCTGGCCCGGGCGCCAGAACAATTTGGGCTTCGGTTGAGAACTTTGCGACCCACGCGAACTTCCGGGCGTCTGCCGGAGTAAGCGGCGCAGCTGCATCCGCGCGCGGTGCAATTGAGATTTGGAATTTCCAGCCGAGCAGCCCAAGATCTCCGCAATCTCATTGTGTTTGTATCCCTCCACATCGTGAAGAATGAGGATGGCCTTATAGGATGGGGACAAACGGCCCAGCGCCCCTTGAAGGCTGAGACGGTCAAACAGTCCAACCAGGCACGCGTCGGGAGAGCCGAACTCCTGTGCCGGTGCGTCCTCTTCTTCCTCAGCGTCGTTGCCGGCCTCCCATGGAATTTCTCTTACGGTTTTTTTTCGAAGGCGCATCAGAACAAGATTTACGGTTACTCGGTATAGCCATGTGGAGAATTTCGATTGCCCTCGGAAGGACGAAATCTTTCGGAAGATCTGCAAGAAAACTTCTTGCGCCAGATCTTCCGCGTCTGACGGATTTCCGGCCATGCGGAAACAGAGCGCATGCACTCGGCGGATGTAGGCCCAATAAAGCCATTCGAATGCGCGCGCGTTTCCCCGCTGCGCTAAATGAATCGCCTGCGTCTCGGGAATGTCAGCGGGCGCGTTCATATTGGCCTCCCTGATGGCCGGCTGCCACGGCCGAGGCCGCCTCATGATCTTGTGTGCGGAGTGCGTGAATAATAACAAGTTCTACATCCGTCGGTGTGAACGGATGACGAATCGCATCAAATACACCACTCCTCATCGCTTCCAGATATTTGTCCCATTCGCCGCTCTGTACGATCACAACGATCGGAGGGATTCTTAGTCCGGGGTTTCGCCGGGCGAGAAGATCGCGATAGGTTCCATCCGGCAGATTTTCGTCACAGAAGACTACCGCGGTCGTTTGTCGGCACAGAACCTCTCTCGCATCCGAAAGGTTGGAGCAAACAACGGCCTCAACATTCAATTCTTCAAGAATCCTGAATAAGCCTCTCCGATGATCCAGGCAAGCAGAAACCACGAGGAGCGTCCGATATCGCTCGCGGTCGGGCTCCCATGTATCCATTCGATTGCATGTGGCGTCCATTTTTGATTCTCCTTCCCCGGAAAGTCCTCACCGTCGGCATGTTTCCGCCATCGCACAGCGATCGCGTAACAGCCCCGTTGACTGTCTGGCCCAGGAAAATTCAGCCCCCGACTTCTACTAATGGCCCGGGTTCCGGCTTACGGCTTGATGGCTGATGTCAGCAGAGTTGAACTGCCGAATGAATCTTGGCGGACAACAACAGCGAGGATCGCAACAGTCACAGCTGGGAAGTGCCCAATGTGAGCGAACAATGGGACCTTCGGCCTTTCCATCCTGGATTCTTCTCTCGCCTTCTTTCACTTCGAGTCATTGTCGGGACTCTCATGTCTGAATAGACTCGGGAAACTACAATCATGAATGGCTATGCGCTTCGCCCGCGCAAGCGTTCCGGCCGTCAAGCCGCCTCTACAGGAATGGAGTGCAATGTCCATACCGATGCGAGACTTTTTCCGTAACGCACTCCACACTCGATATTTATCTCGCTGCCAGACGATCGCGCCGGGGAGAATTTCAAGTACTAGGATGAGAAAAGTCTTCCGGTGCCATATCTTTTATTCACGACAGGTACTGGCGCTGCATTCTGAGTCGAGCGTGTGCGGCAGCCCGAAGATTTGGTCGAACACGGCTTGGAAGAGGGGGCCGATTCGCCCTCAGGTTTTTTCAACTTAAATTGGAAAGAGGAGTTTATTGGTAGGGGCGGTGGGGATCGAACCCACGACCTTCGGCTTAAAAGGCCGCTGCTCTACCACTGAGCTACGCCCCTCAAGAGGGATCATGCAATTCTATCGTGCGCTCGCAGATCGAGCAACGTCACGCTTCGTTCGCGCCATCGGGTGCTTTTCTGTATTTTCGGGCAGGAATCGCAGACCAGCGAGCCAGGAAGCTCAATCCGCTGCCTCGCCGCGGCCCGCCGGCAACTCACCGAGCTTGGCGACGCCGCGGCCGCGCTTGCGTTTCCAGACGTAGTCTTTGCGCAGCTTTTCCTGGTGTTTTTTCACCTGGAGCTCGATCTCAGCGAAAGTGATTCTGACGCTGCTTCGGACGTCCGGTCCCGCGCCCGATGCATGGAGAGTCCCGGTAGGGAGGGTGAGGTTTAATGAGTAGCTGTACAAAGTCGTGCGAGGCAGCTTTTCAAACGATCCATGCAGCAATACGAGATCCGGAGAGTATCTTTTGAGCAGGCGTTTCAACTTTTCAATATGATGCTCCGATTCGACCTCGATCGCTTTCCGGAACTCGGAATGAATGTTGCTGTATGTGATTTTCATGCGTGCACCATGTTGTAGGCTGGCCCAGCGGCACAAGGAGGAATTGCATAGTGGCACTGCCAGAATAACTCCCCCGGCGAAACGTTGCAAGCCATGGCTGCCGCGGTTCGCCGCAAAAGGAACGTAGAGCGCCGGGCGGAAACGGATCCTTGGCTTGCCCCATTCACATCCGCAGCTCAAATTGACATGCGTCCCGACGGCGTCATACCCTCGCCGAGCGGCCTGAAACTCCGCGCTATGACAAAACGAAAAGCAGGCACTGAGGAAAAAGCTCTCCACCAATCACGAATCCTGGTGGGCCCGGCCGGCTGGTCTTACGCCGACTGGAACGGCATCGTCTATCCGGCACATCGGTCCCGGGATTTTCACGAAGCCAGCTACCTGGCGGAGTTCTTCGACACGATTGAGATCAACACATCGTTCTATCAGCCGCTGCGGCCGCCGCTGGCCGCGCAATGGCTCGAACGCGTCGCTGCCAATTCCCGATTTCTCTTCACCGCGAAGCTGTGGCAAAAATTCACGCACGAAGGAGGCACGACTTCGAAGGATGTGTCCGCGGTCCGGGCCGGGTTTGATGTTTTGCAAAGCGGCGGGCGGCTCGGCGCGGTCCTGCTCCAGTTTCCCTTTTCGTTTCATCACACGCCGGAAAATCTCGCGCGGCTCAAGCGGATCCTGGAGGCTTTCCGCGAGTACCCGCTCGTCGTCGAAGTCCGCCACTCTTCCTGGACTCAGAGGGATTTTTACCAGCTTCTGCACGAGCGCAACGTGGGCTTCTGCAACATCGATCAGCCCGTGATCGGGCGGTCCGTCACTCCGAGCGAGCGGGCCACTTCGGCCGTCGGATACATTCGCCTGCACGGCCGGCGGTATGACACATGGTTCACCGATGATCCGGCGAGTCCGCCCGAGGAGCGCTACAACTACCTCTACTCGGAGAACGAACTCGAACCATGGGCCAAGCGCATCCGGCACGTCGCCGAAAACACGCGCACGACATTTGTCGTGACGAACAATCACTTCCGCGGAAAAGCGATCGTCAACGCGCTTCAACTCATTCACCGGCTGACCGGCCAAAAGGTGAAGGTCCCGGAGCCGCTCCGAAATCACTATCCGCAACTGGGGTCGATCGCCTCGCAACCTTCCAAGGAGCCGACGCTGTTTCCTCTCTCGCCGGAATAGAGGCGAGCGTTGGTGGTGCGAATCCTGGCTTCCGCCAACGATGAGCCGATGTCTTTGAATGGACGCGTGGAATTGCAGGAAAAGCCGAGGATGGCGCTCCGGGTGCGCCGCGCGGGGAGATTGAAAGAGTCAGCTACTTCTTGAACAGATCCTCGAACGCTTTGCGCGCGTCGGTGGGGCGCGAAGCGGCGGCGGCCGGGGCGCTGGGCGTGGCGTAGTTGACCGGGGAAGTATCCTTCTCCACCGTCATGCGGAATTCAAAGAACGTGCAGTCGTTTTTCGCGTCCTTCTTCGCGATTCGCTCCGGAATCGGCTGCGTGCACTCGAATTGCCTTCCCGTATCGAAATGAACGCATTGCTTGCAGGAATGCAATTCCGCGTTGCAGCGCGGGCAGGGGCCGGTCGCATCAAATCCGGGCGCGAGGACAGCGCCGCAATTCGAGCAGCGCGCTCGCATCACCGTCCCGACCATCCGCGGAGTCCGCGGCCCGAGCATGTCTTGCTTCGGGCGCGGCTCGCTGGGGCGGTCGCTTCTTTCTTTTCTCTTTCCCTGGGAATCCCGCTCTTGGTAACCCTTCTGCTTATACTTCCGCTCCATGAAAACCTCCCGGGGGATGATTCATCTTACTCTGAAAGCCCCCTGTAAATGTGGATTCGCGCGCGGCGTGTGTAAAGGTGAAGAACGATCGCGCGCTTTTTCGCTCGCGTTCTCCAACCGGAACCGGCTCATTGCCCGTCGGATGCCGCTCGGTCCGCCCAAAACTTCGACAGGCCTTCGAAGGGCAATTCCGGCAGCAAGATCTTCTGCGGCCTGCCGAAACTCGCCAGCAGCGCTTCGGCCGCCAGATAACCGCTGCGTACCGCTCCTTCCATCGTCGCCGGCCACCCAGTGCGCGTGAAATCGCCGGCGAAAAAAAGACTGCGGACGCCCGAATCCTGCGGCGGCCGCCAAGCATCCACGCCCGGCTCGGGCGAAAACGTGGCATTCAATTCCTTGATCACCGTCGCTTTGAGCAGCCTGGCCTCACGCGTAGCCGGCAGCGCGTCTCCGAGCTCCCGGCAACACAGCTCGATGATTTCTTGCCGCGACCGCGGCACAAGCTCGTATGATGCGCTGATTACGAGCTGCAAATATTGCCCTCCGGAACCTTCTGCATCAGCACCCACAGTTGTTGGACGCGGGGCGTTGCCGTTTGTCGAAATTGGGCCATAAAGAGCGGTCTTATTGAAGATCCATTGCGTCGTGCGGTCGAGCAAAGCAAGGAAAGGCCCTCGCATGACGGGACGGTCGAACCATAGATGCACGCTCGTAATCGGCGAATTCCTCATGCGCCGCAAACCCGCCAGAACCTCGCCCGGCTCGCTCATCCGCTTGGGCGCGACGCCGGGCAGCACGTCGTGCGTGAGCGCCGCAATGCAAGCATCCGCTGTGACCTGCGATCCGTCTTCGAGCACGGCTTCTGCAAAACCATTTTCACCGACGCGAATCTCCCGCACCCCGCTCCTTAGCCTCACTTCCCCGCCCTGCTTCTCGACGGCCTTGAGACATCCATCGTAAAGCTGCGCGAGCGGCACCGAGGGAATGCTCACGCGATAGCCGCCGCGGTTCGCCAGAAAGGCTTTCCAAAAAACGTCGATTCCGAAGTGAGCGTCGGTGCGGTCCAGCGTTTCATCGAGCGCGCTCACCAGCACAGCTCCCCAGAATCGCTCGATCGCTGCGCGAGTCTGTTTCATCCCGCGCAGCCATTGCAGCATCGATAGGCCTGCGATGCCCAGCGGTCGCCCGCCGCTGCACGCGATCGCCATCATCGCGTTCGCTATGCCTCGCTTATCCGCAACGCTCAAGGACCGGTTCGAAAGCAGCGACTCTGCCATGTGCAATGGCGGAGGAAGGCCGCCGGCCTCGATCGTCGAGGCGCAACCCTCAGCGTCAACCAGGAACATCCGGTCATACGTCCGCATCTTATCGGCCGCGCCGACTCGCCGGTAGAAATCCGCCAGGTTATTGCAGCAGCCGAGCGCCAGGTGCTGGCAGTTATCGACCTCTGTTCCGTCAGGCAATGTGTAAGAAGTGGCCCGGCCGCCCAAGTGAGGGCGTTTCTCGAGCAAGCGGACGCGCAGGCCCGCTTCAGCCAGCACGACGGCGGAGGAGAGTCCCGCCAGCCCTCCGCCGATCACCAGAACGCTTTGCAAGGGGATCCTTCTTCCACCGCCCGCCCATTCCCGCAGCCAAGAGGTATTGAATCTTTTCTGCGCTGGAAAGCGACACGCGCGAGGAAAACACATCGAAGCCGCGCTCTTCAATCCGCGCCAGCAGCGTGCTGTAGGTGCGCACGAGCGCCCAAAGCGTCGCCCGGCTGTCGGCGTTCACGCGATGGATCAGCGGCGCACCCTCTTCATAGAATTTCCAGGCGCGATCGGCTTCGAATTCCAGGAGCGCTTGAAGCTTTGTCGTAACCGGACCGCGCAATTCTTCCAGCCGCACGCCGAATCGATCGAGATCTTCCAAGGGCAAATAGATCCGGCCCATTTCGAAGTCGGTGCGCACGTCGCGAATGATATTCGTCAATTGGAAAGCGAGACCCAGCCGCTCGGCGAGGTCCGGGGCTTTCGGATCTTCAAATCCAAAAACGTGGAGGCACGTGAGGCCGACGGTGCCCGCCACTCGATAGCAATACTCCGACAGCCGGTCGAAAGTTGCATAGGAGGCGACGGTCAAATCCATTTCCGCGCCCAGGGTCAGATCGTGAAAGTAGCGCGTCGGGATGTTGAACCGCGCGATCGTATCTGCCAATGCGGGCAAGATCGTGTGGCCGCGCGTATCGCCGCCTGCAACTTCGTCCAAGAGCGCCCGCCAGCGGGCAAGACCTCGGCGCTTCGATTCCAAATCGCCGGGATCATCGGACACGTTGTCCACAAGCCGATTGAACGCATAGAGGGCGCACAGCGCATTCCTCTTTTCCTTCGGCAGCCCGAAGAACGCGAGATAGAAGTTGCTGTGCGCGGCGCGCGCGATCCGAATGCATTCGGTGTAAGAGGCGGCAGTCGACTCGGCGTGGTCGGACACTGTCTCCTGCGTGACAACCGCCTGCGCGCCGTCAGCCAAGCCGGGAACTTCTGTCCTCTCTTTCCGATTCGCGGAATGCACAATCTTGGATCCGAGCGCACGAGCAAGCAGTCCCGCTTGCTTCCACTTCGCGATCGCGGGCCGATGCTCGAGGGTGTTGTAGCCGGATGCCTCGATAGCATCGAGCACGGCAAGCCCGCCGCGTGTAAACATCTCGATATCGATCCGCAGGTTCTCATCCACCCTGCGCGCAAGCGGCGCGCCAGCGAGAAACAGTTCGCGCGTCCGGGCAATCAGATCCTTCATCAAGGCCACGTAGCGCTCACTGAATTTCCGTCCGGTTATGTCGGACTCGGTCAATCCGTGAGCCACGAGCGCATCGAGCGGAATGTAGATGCGGCCCTTTTCCAGGTCCCGCGAGACGTCTTGCCAGAAATTCGCAAGCTGCAACGCCGTGCATGTGTAATCCGAGAGCTTTTGCCGCTCCGCGTCGCAGTAGCCGCAGAGATAAAACACCAGCCGGCCGACGGGATTCGCCGAATAGACGCAGTAGTCGAGCACGCGATCCCAGGTCGGATAGCGGTGGACGGTCTGGTCCTGGCGGAACGCTCGCAAGAGATCGCTGAACGGCACGATCGGTATCTGCTTCGCGCGAATCGTTTCCCGCAGGGCGATCAGGACGGGATGCTCCGGGCCGGGCCCTGAGGCATAACAGAGACGCAACTCTTCTTCCCAGGCATCGAGCAATTCGAGCGCCCGCTTGGGGTCCGCGATCTCGTCCCCCAGATCATCCGACCACCGGCAATAGGCGTAGAGATTGTAGAAGTGCTGATGAAGCCGCCGCGGCAAAAGCCACGACACCACATTGAAATTTTCGTAGTGATGCGTCGCGAGCCAGCGAGTGTAGCGCTGCGCTTCCGCGGAGGTGCACCCTGGCGCGGGCAATTGGCGCGTGATTTCCAGTTCAGGTGTGGCCAGCATCGATCTCGTTTGCGAGCGGCGCTCCGTCCGGGCGTTCCAATGCACTTACACGTACCCTCTTGCCGCCTAACATGAATGAACAATCTGAATGAAGTGCGCGGATCCGGCCGCCGGAATCCAGCTAGGGGATGACGGCCGTTTTCAGCTCGCCGTTCCGGTGCTTCATATGCTCGAAAACATTGGGCAAGTCCGCGAGCGGGACTTCCCCGGTAATGAAATCACTCGACCGAATTTCGCCGCGAGCAATCGTGTCGAGCGCTTCGCGAATGAACCGCGGCGTATGATGGAAAGTCGATTTAATCGTGATTTCGGAGTAGTGCAGCGCGGCGGGATCGAAATTCACGAGCGTGCCGCGCGGGCAGCCGCCGAAGAGATTCACGGTTCCGCCCTTCCGCACCATCTGAATCGCCCATTGCCAGGTCGTCGCCGAGCCGACTGCTTCAATTACGGCATCTGCGCCGAGCCCGCTTTCGGTAAGGTCCCGCACCCAGGTGACCGGATTATCGAGCTGCGTCACATCGAAAGCCGCTACCGCCCCCAGGCGCTCCGCAGCGCGGATCTGGCTCTTGCGCTTGCCGAGCGCGATGACGCGAACCTGCCGGCTGCTGAGCACGCGGATGAACTTCAATCCGATCGGCCCGCAGCCGATCACGACGACCGTATCTTCGGGCCGGATGCCGGTCTCATGGACTCCGCGCAGCACGCAAGCCAGCGGTTCGACCATCGCGGCATCCAGGAAGGAAACCTCCCGCGGAATTTCCAGCATGTTTTCCCGGACGATTCGGCCGGGGATGCGGATGTACTCGGCATACGCCCCGTTGTTGAAGAGCAAATCCTCGCAGAGATTCGGCTGGCCTTTCCGGCAGTACATGCAAACGTTGCAGGGCGCCGAGTTCGAAGGAACCACGCGCATTCCTTTGTGCACGCCCCCGTTGACGGCCCGGCCTTTCGCTTCCACTACGCCGGCCAATTCATGCCCAAAAAGCGCGGGCGGCTGGATCATGCGCGCGTGAAATCCCTGCTTCCAGACTTTCAGGTCCGTGCCGCAAGTGAGCGCCACTTCCACGCGCACGAGCACGTCGTCTTCGCCGACACGCGGGATATCGACTGTCTCAATCTTCAAATCTTCGCGGCCATACAGCACAGCCGCGGTCATGTGTCCGTTCTTTTCCAGTCTCATTCGTGCCTTATCACCACTTTCAACGTATTATCCGCCGGCCGTGCCGCAAGCTCCAAGGCGCCGGCAATCTGCTCGAGCGGAAACCGGTGCGAAATCATTTCCCTCACCGGCAAGCGGCGCTCGAAGACGAGCGCTGTTGATTCTTCTTGATCCCCCACCGACGCGCTGTAGCTCCCGAGGATCTCCTTCTCTTCCACCCCTACGGCGGCAGCCGGAAACTCAAGCTGCATGACCGGGTCGTTATGGGCAAAGAGTAGCACGCACCCTCCCGGCCGCGCGAGCGCCAGGGACTCGGAGACCAATGACGGGTTGGGCACAGCTACCAGGACGGCGTCGGCACCCCTCCCGGATGTCCGGCGGCGGATCTCGGCGAGCAAGTCCACCGCGCCGGGATCAAATGATTCGGCTGCCCCGAAGCGTTTGCTCGCTGCGCGGCGCCCCGGCATCGGATCGCTCGAGTACACTTCGCCGCCTTCGTATTTCGCCAGCAGCATCAGCAGCAGGCCGATCGGGCCCTGCCCGATCACCAGGACGGTTTCGCCGCGCGCCACGCGAGCTTTGCGCACGGCTTTGAGGCAGGTGTTGACGGGCTCAACAAAAGTGGCTTCCTCGAAGCTCACATCCGCCGGCAGCGCGATCATTCCCCGTTCGACAATCCACGGCATCGCGCGAACATACTCCGCGAAACCGCCGCCGTTCGGGTCGAATCCCGCCGTCAGCCCGACTTTTTTGTAGCCCGGGCACTGGGAGAACAGTTTCCTCTCACAATAGAAGCAAGCTCCGCACGGGATATGATGGAAGCTCACAACTCGGTCGCCCGGCTTGAATTTCCGCACTCCCCGGCCCACCTGAACCACCGTGCCCGCCAACTCGTGGCCCAAAATCTGGGGCGGCACGATAAAACCATGATGAATCTTTTTCAGGTCCGTCCCGCAAATCCCGCAAGCCGCCACACGGAACAATACTTCTCCCTCGCCGATTTCCGGGATCGGCACGGATTCGACCACCACGCGCCCTTTGCCGCGGTACACACCCGCGCGCATGTGTCCTGCGCGGAGATGCGCCGGCTCGTGCGCTCCGATTTGTGCGACGCTTTGGCTCATCCGGCTGTGACCGTCGCTTTCATTTCCAGGGAGCTGGCCCTTCGGGCGACTCCCGGAATGTACCCCTCTAAAAATTTGGCCAGCGATTCCGCCGCGCGCTTGGCGTTCTGCCCGAGTTTGACGAGTCCCGGAATGGATTGCGGATGCCGCGCCACTTCGCCAAGAACGCGGGGAACGCTCACCCTGCCTTCGTTGTTGAATATATTGCTCATGTCGATGGGCAAATCTTCATCAACGGCGTCGCTGATCGCGCGAATCGCAATGGCCGGAACACCAGCCTGGCGCGCCGCGAGCAGAATTTCGAAGCTTTCCATTTCCACCGCCGCGGCCCTGGACTCGAGCGCCCGCTTTTCCCTCGCCGAAGCAACGGGGTGATCGGCGCAGTAAAACCGATCCACAAGAGTCGCTCCGTACTCGGAAGCGAACGATACCAGTGCGCCGCTGCTCACTACAGAATTGCCCTCACTGCCGCCCCGAGGAATCTCCGACACGACCGATTGCGCCGCCAAAACCCGCCCGATTTCATACTCCGGCCGTAGCGCCCCGGCCAGCCCCGCGGATACGCAGAAGTTGATGGATTCCTCTCCGCCAAGGAACATCTTCGAAGCTGCGAGCGCCGCTTGCCGGGGGCCAACTCCCGTCAATACAACTCTCATCTCGGCATCGCCGGTTTGAGCGCAATACATTTCGGCCGCGCCCAAAGTCCCCGGCCGAAAATCATACATCGCCCGCCAAGGAGCAAATTCGCTTTCCAGCGCGAATGTGACCAGAATCTTCATCGCAATACCTATGCCGCCGCCTCGTGTGCGGCCGATTTCCCCGAAGCCCGTCCGCGGATATAGCCATGCTGCTCATACCACCGCACGGCCCGCTCAAGAGCGGCTTCCACCGGCGCCGTCTTGTAACCCAATTCTCGCTCCGCCTTGTCGCTCGCAACAAACATCCGGTGGCGCGACATCTTCACGCCCTCGACCGGAACCTGCGGCTCGCGCCCGATCACTCGCGAAATCAACTCGTCGGTGTAGCCCGCCATCATCGCGACTGCGTGCGGCAGTTGCACCCGCGGCGACGGACGCCCGGTAATCCCCGAGAGTGCGTCGAGGATCTCTTTCAGCGTCATGTTCCGCCCGCCCAAAATGTACCGCTCGCCGATGCGGCCCTTCTCTGCTGCGAGCAGATGTCCCGCTGCGACGTCCTCCACGGCAACAACATTCAGCCCTGTGTCGACGTAAGCCGGCATTTTCCCATTCACGAAATCCAAAATGATGCGCCCGGTGGGCGTGGGCTTCCAATCGCCCGGCCCAACCGGTGCCGTCGGATTCACGATGACCACCGGCACGCCCTTCGCTGCCGCTGCCATTGCTTCCTGCTCGGCGAGAAATTTCGAGCGCTTATAATGCCCGATCATTTCCTCGATCTTTGCATCTGTCGCTTCATTCGGCAGCGCGCCCTCGCGAGGAACAGCGATCGTGGCTACCGTGCTCGTATAAACCACCCGCTCGACCCCCGCACGGGCGGCAGCCTCCAGCAACGCGCGCGTGCCGCCGACATTCGACTCGTAAATCTCCTCCGGCCGGCGCGACCAAAGCCTGTAATCCGCAGCCACGTGAAAAACGCGCCGCACTCCCCGCATCGCCCGGTCGAGCGAGCCGGCATCGCGCAGGTCACCTTCCATTCGCTCTGCCTGCAATCCTTCGAGCGCTCGGAGATTGCTCGTGCGGCGGACAAGTAGGCGAACGTTTTGGCCGGTGCTGACAATTTGCCGGGCGACATGATTCCCCACGAACCCCGTGGCGCCCGTCACAAGCGTGGTCATAAAATGCGGAACACCTCATCCTGCTGCTGCGCGGCGGGCGCAACCGGAATCATGCGCTTCGCGGCGCCGTTTCCACTGCCGTTCCCATGGCCGTTCCCGTAACCATTTCCGTGGCCATTGCCATTTCCCGAATCCGCCGCCACTTTCCCCATTTTCCCGGAGAAGGTCCAGCTCAGCATCTTCCACGTGTCGCCGAGCTTCTTATTGCCGCCGAGCACCGCCGAAGCCTCATAGCCCACGTGCACCATGCAGTCCTCGCATCGCGGATCGCGGCCGCGGCCGTATTTCTCCCAGGGCGTGCCCTCGATCAGGCCGCGGAAAGTTTCATGGTGCTCGTCCGTCATCAAATAGCATGGGCCTTTCCAGCCGCGCGGATTATAAGTGGGCATGCCCCAGGCGGTGCACATCAGTTCGCGCTCGCCGCGCAAATATTCCATGTAGATCGGCGAAGTGACGATGTTGTAGCGCTCCAGCAGCTTGCTCGCGGCGCGGAATTTCTCGCGGATTTCCTCGCGCGACATGAAGATTTCCTTCGTCATCACCGCCGCATAGGAATACGCCGGAGAAATCATGTGGCCGTCGACGCCGAGCTTCTGGCAGTAGGCGAAGAGTTCCGCGATTTCTTCGATGTCCGTTTCTTTGTAAATCGTGGTGTTCGACGTGACCAGAAATCCCGCCGCCTTCGCCGCCTTGATCCCTTCGACCGCCTCGCGGAACACGCCGTCGCGCTCGACGCAAATGTCGTGTGTCTTCTCGAGTCCGTCGAGGTGCACGTTGAAAAAGAATCGCGAAGTCGGCGTGAAATCCTGCAGGCGCTTGCGGATGAACATCCCGTTCGTGCACAGGTAGATGTGCTTTTTGCGCGCGAGGATTTCCTTCGCGAGCCGGCCGATCTCCGGATAAATCAGCGGCTCGCCGCCGCAGATGGAAACGATGGGCGCTCCGCACTCGTCCACGGCCTGGAGGCATTGGTCGACCGTCAGCATCTCGTCGATCGTGGATTTGTACTCGCGAATTCGCCCGCACCCCGTGCAGGTGAGGTTGCAGGCGTGCAGCGGTTCCAGCATCATCGTCAGCGGAAATTTCTCCGCGCCGCTCAGCTTCTTGCGCGTCAGGTAGCCGGTCATGCTGGCGGTCATGCTGAAAGGAACTCTCATCCATTACTCCCGTCACCATTTAGATGCCGAATCTCTTCGGGGTGGACCTGCACCGGGTTGAAACTTATCTTGCCTTTGCGCAAATTGTCGTATCGCGCCAGTGCGTACAGCGGGAAGGAATTTCGATACAAATGGTATTTCAAGTAGAACACGCACGGGAAACCCGTGCCGGTGAAGTCCGGTTCATCCCACGTTCCATCCGCATCCTGATGTTCCACCAGCCACTGCGCGGCGCGCTGAGCGGCCGGATCGTCCGGGCCCGAAACTGCCAGCAGCCCGATCAGGCCCCAGGCGGTCTGCGAAGCGGTGCTGCGGCCCTGCGCTTTAAGCGACGAGTCGTAGTAGGAGAGGATCGACTCGCCGAACCCGCCGTCGGAGTTCTGAACGGATCTCAGCCAGCTCGCGGCTCGCTGGCAATCAGGCTCGGTGGAAAGCCCCAGCTTTTCGAGCGCCCGCAGCACTCCGCTCGTGCCATACACGTAATTCACTCCCCACCGCCCATACCAGGATCCATCCGGCGTCTGATCGTGACGCAAGAATGCCCGGCCGCGATCAATGGCCGGATGCGCCCCTTGCCAGCCCATTTGCCCGAGGCATTCGAGCACTCGAGCCGTCACGTCGGCGGTCGAAGGATCGAGCATGGCATTGTGGTCTGCGAAGGGAATGTGGTTGAGGAACTGAAGGTCATTGTCGTGGTCGAAGGCGCCCCATCCGCCGTCCCGATTTTGCATGCTCAGGAGCCACTCGAGTCCGCGCCGGATGGCGGCCCGCTGGCGCGTCTCATCCGGGTCGCACACACGCCCGAGCGCCATCAGCACGAACGCGGTATCGTCCACGTCGGGATAAAAATCGTTCTGGAATTCAAAAGCCCATCCGCCGGGCGCAGCTTTCCGGTTCTTCACCTGCCAATCACCCGGCCCGAGAATCTGGTTTTTCAAGAGCCATCGTTCCGCGGCGACCAGCGATGGATGCGCGGGATCCAGGCCCGCTTCTTCGAGCGAAACCATGGCAATCGCGGTATCCCACACCGGCGAGATGCACGGCTGCACTCGCAGCGTGTCTTTCTCTTCGATCTCGTAGTGCTCGAGGTAGCCGATTTCCCGTGCCACCAGCGGGTCCGTCGGCGTCCCGCCATCCGCGAGCAACGCAAAAATCGAATTCATCATCGCGGGATAAATCGTGCCGAGCCCTTCGCTTCGCTCCAGACGCTCGACCATCCATGCCCTCGCGCGAGCAAGCGCCCGCTTCCGCAGCGGTCTCCAGGGAGAATGCTCCAGGAGCTTCCAGATTCGGTCGGCTGCCAGGAAACAATTCCTCCAGGTGAAAAGCCGCTTATCCCATACGAACGAGGGCGGCTTCCTTCCCGGCACTTTGAACAGCTCGCCCACTGTGACTCCCTCAGGCAAATGCCAGCCCGGCTTGTGGCCGTACACAATTGCGAGCGGGATCACGATTCCGCGGGTCCATGACGACATCTCGTAGATGTTGATGGGGAACCACTTGGGCAGCAGCATCAGCTCCGGAGGGATTGAAGGAACGACGCTCCAATCGAGCGCGCCGGTCATCGCCAGATAAAACCGAACATAAGAATTGGTGGCTTCCAGTCCCCCGAGCTCATGTACCTTGCGTTTTGCTTTTTCAAGATGCGCGGATGAGGCCGCATCTCCCGCGAGCCGCAAGGCCACGTAAGCCTTTACTGTCGCATTGAGCTCCGAAGGCCCGCCTTCAAAGATGTTCCACCCGCCGTCAGCGAGCTGCCTCCGCCGAATGTAATTCGCCAGCTTCGGGACTTTGGGAGATTCCAGCCTGCCCAGGATGTGCAGATAGAGAATGTAGTCGGACTCGAGCGTAGTATCCGCTTCAAGCTCTCCCCACCAGTAGCCGTCTTGCTGCTGAACCGAAAGCAACCAGTTCGCACTCCGAGCCACCGCCTCCTCGACCAGCGATTCTATGTTTCGCTTTGGGACTACCGCGGTGCCGTGTGCAGTGCTGTTTTCGGAGGACTGAACGCGCAGTCTCGCTTCCGATGTCATCAATCCCTCAGACATATCTTGATCACTGTCGGCCCGGTCGGAAACCGCCTTTTGCTGTACGGGCGACTTATCTTGCAACCCCTATCAGGCTTTTCCCAGGGTAGAGGACATTACCCGCCCTGTTCCCTGCGGCCCCTGGGACAGAGCCAGCGTGCGGTAACACTGTTTCCTGCGGCCTGCCGGTTACCGCAACGGCGAGCCGCAGCACCCACCAGGAATCTCCGCGGAACCCGCCGCCGGCCCCGATCAGCCTCTAGCCCGGAAATCCGTTTTGCCTTCCATTTCCGGGATTCTGCCCACTTACGCCCTAAGCATAATATTATCTTGAACTTTCAACTTGGGGTCAACTGAAAAGACTTTGCATGGCTCAACGTGAGATGCCGGGGCCTTTGAAATTGCTGCCGGACAAAAGTTTGCATCCGAGATGGAAGCGGATGTCCCAGAGGGTAAAGGAATCTCGGCCGCCGATTCTGTGCCCCGTTCTGCAGCATGTCCCGGCCCGAATCTGGCGAACGCAAGACGAAAACATCCACAAAACGCGCGACCTGACGGGCTGACACCCTGAAGTCTGCCTTCCGAGGATCGAGGACCATCAAAAAAACGTCCGGATGCCAGAATCTTACCAGTGCATCGCTCTCAATGATCACTGATGCGGCTCCGGCAAGTGCCTTTTCGAGCCGGGGAAGCGCGTTCCCTAATCTCCTCTCCTTCGTCTGCACCCATAGCGCCCGGGTTGCGCCGGCAGCCAGGAAACGGGAGGTATCAGAACTTCCTTTCCGGTTTTTCTCTGCTCGAATTGCCACCGGATGCTGATGGGAATGGCATTTGCAGAGTACTCCGTTCACGGGGCAGCCTTCGGCGGCGTAGGGAGTTATCTTTACTGCTGTCCAATTCCTTTCCGGAAAAGCCCGGATCAAGTCCTCAACGAGGTCTGTTTTCCCCACTTTGCGGCATTGCCCGCCCACAACGACCATCAAGTTGCCGACCGGAGGGCGAACCCTGCGGCAGATCATTCGCGCTCCTGGGCCTGCTCGAGCCTTCGCACCCGCGCCGCGAGCTCCGGCAGCCTCGAGAAAAACACGTATTGCTCCTTGAACCGGTCCAGCGGCCTTGCCGGCGTGCCCCACACTATCTGGCCGCTCCGAATCGTCTTCCCCGATGGGATACCCGCTTGCGCCCCCGCAATCGCTCCATCTTCGAGCGTGCAATTGTCCGCGATCCCGACCTGCCCGCCAATCAGCACGCCTTTCCCAATCGTACTGCTGCCCGAAACGCCTGTTTGGGCGGCAATCGCGGTGTGTTCGCCGACCCGAACGTTGTGAGCTATCTGCACAAGGTTATCTATTTTCACGCCCGGCTCAATTCGCGTTATGCCGAGTGACCCGCGATCAACGGTCGTGTTCGCCCCGATTTCCACATCGTCCTCTATTTCAATCGCTCCAACCTGTGGAAATTTCCAATGGCGCCCTTCTCCGAACACGTAGCCGAATCCATCACTTCCAATTACCGCTCCCGAGTGAACCAACACGCGCTTTCCCAGGCGCGCCCCGGCATACAGGGTCACTCGCGGGTGTAAATGGCAATCGGCGCCCACTTTCGAACCCGAACCCAGGAAACAGAAAGCTCCGATCTCCGCTCCCGGCCCGATCTCCACTTCTTCTTCTACCACGGCGTATGGCCCGACGAAGGCTCTCGGGTCCACTCGCGCGCTCGCCGCAATGATCGCGGTCGCGTGAACTCCTGCCTTCGGCGCGCGCTTCGGCGCCAGCCATGCCGCCGCCTTTACGAATGCGAATTTCGGATTCTCGGCCTCAAGGATTGTCTTCCCGGCGATTCGCGTGCCGGGGTGCGTAAGCACGCAGCGCGCCGCCGATTTTCGAGCCGCTTCCATATGCTTCGGACTATCGGAATAAATGAGATCCTCTGCGCCAGCTGTCTCTGCGGCAGCGATCCCGGCGACAATTGCGCTCGAATCTCCCTCGATTCCTGCCCCAAGATATTCCGCGAGTTCCCCCGCCGTATGACTCATATTCACCTCGCTCGCAATTGGCGGATTCCGTGGCCCAGACACTCATGCCTGTGCTCCGGCGGCCACCAATCCAAATCAAAGGCAATCGACTTCGGACTGCATAATTCGTTCACGACCGCGTTCGAGACACACTCTCTAAAATGGATAGATTGGCCTCTCACCCGGGGGCCGCGTCTTCCATCGCTTGTGAGCCCAGAGCCACTGCTCGGGATGCGCGCGAATGTGTTCCTCGATCACTTTGGTGAAGCGAGCCGTATTCTCGCGCACATCGGCGTCTTCATTGCCAGTCCGGACCATCTCCACCGCCGGCTCGAATCGCAGCCGATACCGCCGCCGTTGCTCATCCCAGATCAGAAACCCGGGCACGACCGGAGCCTGTGTGCGCAGCGCAATCCGCGCGAGCCCTGATGTCGTCGCCGCCGGCACTCCGAAAAAATCCACGAATACTGCCTCGTCGAGCCATGTGTTGTGGTCCGCCAGAATTCCCACGACCCCGCCTTCCTTCAACACCCGAAGAACCTCGCGCGCCGAGCGGTTCTTTTCAATCGGCTGGTTTCCGGAGCGGCAGCGGTAATTATTGATCAGCGCGTCCACGCGTGGATTGGCCACGGGCCGCACGAGAAAATGGAGCGGGTGGCCATAGGCGGCATGCGCAAACGATGAGAGTTCCCAAGCACTCATGTGCCCGGTGAGAAAAAGCACTCCTTTGCCTTTCCGCCGCGCTGCCTCGAAATTTTCGAATCCGTCGTACACCACGATATTTTCGATTTTGTCGCGAGTGTATCGGGGGAATTGGGAAAATTCCCCCGCCATCCATCCGACTTGCTGCACCATCCCACGAATGATTCGCCGCCGCTCCGGTTCCTTCATTTCAGGAAACGCGATCCCCAAATTGAATTCTGCCGCGCGGCCAAGCGGCCTCCGCAGCGCAAATGCGACGCCCGCAAATCCTGCTCCCACGAATCGCGCCGCCGATCTCGGCAGCAGTCCGAGGGCTTTCAGCCCTGTCCACGCCGCCGCATATTCAAGCCACTCCCGCATCGCGGCCCATTATGCGGGATGCCCGCTCGGAGATGCCAGTAGTGGAAGACACGGAATTGTTCCCGCAAATCCGCGCATCTCGAATTTTCACATTCGGATGTTAGACTCGATCCGCCTTGAGTGAACCGCTTACCCGCCCACCGTTCGTCCGTGTGTCCATGATAGTCGCCGCGTCATGTGCCATCGCGGTCTGCCTGTTCGGCCATCTGGGCGCCATCGGACTTGTTGGTCCGGACGAGCCGCGCTATGCCTGGATTGCCCGCGCGATGGCCGAAACGGGCGATTGGGTGACGCCGCGTCTCTACGGTCAGCCGTGGTTCGAGAAACCCGTGCTTTATTACTGGGCCGCCGCAATCGGATTTCGCGCGCACCTCTCGCCGGAATGGGCAGCGCGCCTTCCTTCGTCATTCGCAGCGCTCGCTGCCGCGCTCGCAATCGCCTGGCTCGGGTGGAGGCATTACCCTCGCTCAAATCATTTCGCCGAAGCTCCCGCGTTCATCGCCCCGCTCGTATTTTCCTCGAGCGTCGCCGCGATCGGATTCGCGCGGGCTGCCGGCCCCGACATGCTTTTCGCGGCAACTCTCACGGTGGCAATGGCTGCGGCTTCTGAGATAGTGGCCAGGGCTGGCGCGTTGAGGAATTCGGAGGCACTGGGCCGCGACGGCCTGCCACTCATACCTTTCGGTGCGGCTTTGGGTCTGGCAGTCCTGGCCAAAGGACCCGCTGCGATCGCCCTCGCTGCGGGTGCCGTCGGCTGTTGGGCGCTCACCACAAAGCATTGGCGCGCTGCCTTCCGGCTTGCGCATCCAATCGCCATCGTTGCCTTCGGCGTCGTTTCCCTTCCCTGGTACATCCTCTGCCACTTGCGCAATCCCGAATTCGTTCGCGTTTTCATCTTCCACCATAATTTCGAGCGCTACCTCACGCCCGTCTTTCAGCACCGCCAGCCGGTCTGGTTCTTTCTGCCGATTATTCTCCTCGGCCTGCTGCCATGGACAACTCTTCTGATTCCCGCTGCGCTCGAGGGTATTCGCCTGTGGCGTGAAAAATCCTGGAGCGATTCGCCCGGGTACTTCTTTGCCTGGTGGGCCGTGATTCCATTTTTGTTCTTCAGCTTCTCGCAATCCAAACTCCCCGGTTACATCCTCCCCGCGATTCCGCCGCTCGCTCTCCTTTGCAGCATAGGACTTATCCGTGTGTTTCAGCGCAGCCGCATGCAAGCCACCGCACTTGCCGGAGCGATTGGCTGCATGTGGCTTGCGCTTATCCTCGCCGCAGTTTATTTCGCGCACCGAATCCCGGCTGTAAGCCGCGATGGAGCAGGACCGCAGGATCCGTTTCGTGCTCTGCTGTTGCCTGCACTCGCGGTGGCAATTCTCATCGTGCTGGTTTCCGTCTTCGCCGGTTATCAGCGAAAGCTGGGAGCGGCGGTTTTGCTCAGCGCGTTGGCAGCCGGCATAGCGGTTGAAGCTGCGAGCACGCGTGTATTGCCGACACTCGACGAGTTTTACTCCGCAAGGCGGTCTGCAGATTTCTTGCGCCACGATCGCCGCCCGGACCGACTTTTCATTTACCGTTTGAAACGCGCGCAGGAATTTGGCCTGGCATTTTATTTCGAGCGCAGACTTCCCGAATGGCTTCCCGGTGACGCTGCCCCGGCGCTCGTGCTCACCAGTCCGCAGGGATTCAGTGAAATTGAAAAACTCGGCCGTGTCAGCGGACCGCTCGACGAGCCCAATGCAGGAATTCTCATGGTGCCCATCTCGCCGGCGCGTTCTCCCGGCGCGGCGGCGCCCTAAGGTCTCGTCGGCGGGAGCGCTTGCAGGAAAAAATTTACGATGAGTTCTTCGTATGCGTGCCGGTCTTCATCCGTCATCTCCGAATAGCCGGAGCGCTCGCGCACGGTTTGTTTCGGCTCGGGGGCGCGCGCGAAAATCGCGAGCGTCTCGCCCGCGAGCACGGGCCGGTCGTCCGCTTGAATGAATAATTTCGGAATCCCTTTCGTCCGCGCCAGGCGCGGTGAGACGGGAGGCTCATTCCTGAATTTGTAGTTCATGCTGCGAAATCCGAAATCGCAGAAGCGGCTCACGTACGGGAAAAAGGTCAGCCCCGATTTTTTCACTTCGATCTGCACCAGATCGCGCGGGTCGTCGTAGGCATCGTCCACAGCGAAAGCGGCCACGCGCAAATCGGAAGACGCGACTTCCAGCACGACGTAGCCACCCATATCCACGCCCCACAACCCGAAGCGCCGTGGATCGACGTCATCGCGCGCCGCAAGCGCTTGAATAGCGGCTCGCAATTCGCCGGTTTCTTCGTATCCGAGCGTGGCCATCCCGGGGCTGGTGCCATGCCCGGCGAAGTCGAACAAATACACGTTGAATTGATGGTCTTGCAGCGCCGTCACCAGCGTCAGCACGTCCGCGCGCTGTGAAAGATACCCGTGGCAGACAATTACAGTCGGCGCACCACGCAACCCGGGAAAGAACCACCCTTCGCGGTCCGGCTCTCCCGCCACCGGGAACGAGAATGCCGTCGGATGCCCCATCATCACGTTCAGGTCGAACGTCGCCGGGGCGCGCGAGGGCCGCAGAATCTGATACAGCAGAAATCCGGAAATCGATGCAATCGCGACGAAGCCGAACAGCAGGAGCGCCAGCAGCCCGGAGAGAACCTTGGCGAGACGCGTCGTGGGATAGCGTAGCTCTGAGAGGACGGCCATCCATTAAGCGCGGGCGCTCACCGTTCCGCGCCTCGGCGGTCGAATGGTAGCACACTTCTCTTTGCCGCCGGCCTTCGGGGCAGAATCCGCTTGCAGCATTTGCACTGGTTTGGGTTCCGCTGCTGCGCCCGGCTATAATGGCTGCCGGAGCGGCGTGAGTTTTTCATGCAGATTGTGGATCTCCGGCAGGTTCATTCGAGGTCTCTCGACACGCTTTTTCAGGAAGAGGCGCGCCACTGGCGCGAGGAGTTGCGCTGGGATTATTACCCCTCGATTGACCTGATTCGCAAATTCATTGATTCACGCTCGCTCGGCGGATTCGTGGCGCTCGAAGACGGCCGCCCTGCCGGCTACGGATTCTACGTCCTCGAAGATCACAAGGGGCTGATCGGCGGCCTTTTCGTTTCCTCGCAATTTGCCCAGGGGCCCATCACGCGCGAGCTGCTCAACGAAATCCTCACGGCGCTGCGCGCGACGCCGCGGCTCGAGCGCATTGAAGCGCAGTTGATGCCGTTCGGCACCGAGCTCGAGCCCGCATTCCTCTCGAAATATCTCGACCTGCACACGCGCCAGTTCATGCTGCTCGAACTGGCCGAAGCAAAACTTTCCGGCAAGCCGCTCTCGAGCGGGTTGCGCATCGAAACCTGGAACGATCGCGTGTTCGAGTCCGCGGCGAAATTGATTCAGCTTGCCTACGCAAACCATGTCGATGGCGAAATCAACGATCAGTACCGCAGCGAAGCCGGGGGAATGAAATTTCTGCGCAACATCGTCATCCTTCCCGGCTGCGGCCAATTTCTTCCCGAAGCTTCGTTTTTGATCCGCCCGGCCACAGGCGACCGGCTCGTCGGTATGGTGCTGACGTCGATTGTCGCCGAAGGCGTGGGGCATACGACGCAAATCTGCGTCCTGCCCGGCTATCAGGGCCACGGCATCGGCCGCGCGCTGATGGAAGCTTCGATTCAAGCGCTTCAGCGCCGGCATTTCGATTCGCTCTCTCTGACTGTTACTTCCAGCAATAGTTCCGCGGTCCAGCTCTACGAGCATCTCGGCTTCCTCACCATCAAAAAATTCGCCGCCGGCGTTTGGCAAGCGTAGCCGCGCCGTTCTTCCCTTGCGATTCTGGCTAGTCCTGCAAATGAAACAAACCGAACATCAGTAGCGCGATTCCGATCACCAAGCTTGGCCAGACAAGGTATGCGGGCCAGCGCGACCAGCCGCGACTTGCGCACAAGCTGAGGTATCTCGCAAGCGGGTTCGGCTTCGACCACAGGCCCGCGAAAAAATCTGCTTTCTCCCCCGCAGCCCTCAATTTGAACTGCATGTGGATGAACAAGAAACCGGACGCACCGATTAGCAAAAAACCCAGCACGGCCGCAGGATCCTCCCGCATCATTACTTCGATCCCATGCAACGCCTCTCGCAAGGTTCCTCATCTCCGCTTCATTTCTTCGCGCGCTCCTTGAGCAGGCCTTTGAGCTCGTCCATGAATTCCTTCACGTCTTTAAAGTCGAGATACACGGACGCGAAGCGGACGTAGGCCACCTTATCGAGCTTCTTCAGCCGGCTCATCAGCAGCTCGCCGATTTCTGAGGTCGAGCGCTCGCGGTCCGGCGCTTCGCTCACGAACGCTTCGGCTTCGTCCACGATCGTCTCGAGCTTTCCGACGGGCACCGGCCGCTTCTCGCACGCTTTCAGCAGCCCCTGCAAAATTTTCTGGCGCTCGAATTTTTCGCGCCGGCCGTCCTTCTTGATTACCATGTACGGAATTTCATCAATGCGCTCGTAGGTCGTGAACCGCCGCTTGCACTTCAGGCATTCGCGCCGCCGCCGCACCAAATCGCCGGGACGCGCTTCGCGCGAGTCCACCACTTTGTCGTCGAGGTGCGAACAGAAGGGGCACTTCACCGCGCGAGCCCTCCCGATCCTTCCGGATGTTCCGCGTCCGCGAGCAGCGCCGCTTTTCCGGCCGCCTCTTCCGATTTCGCCAGGCGTTTCAACTCGCCCATCGACCACCCCTCGCGGAACAGCAGCGGCAGCCCTATCAGGCAGCACGACGCGAACGTAATCAGCCACAAACTGATCGCGGCCACCGCCGCCGGCTCGCTTTCTATCCCAAATATCAGAGTGAACACAAGAAACGTCGCCGCCTGCGCGCCGCCACCCACTCCCGGCAGTTGCACCGCCGAGCCCACCAGCGTGAAAGCCAGCACCAGCAGCGCGCCCGAAAAATCGATGTCCGCCAGGTCTCCGCCAAACGCGTGCGCGACCCACAGATAAATGAACACCACGAGGATCCAGTGCACCACCGAATAAAGCACCAGCAAGCCGAGGTCGGCCCAAGTCCGAATTCCCTGCAACCCTTCGCTGAAGCCTTCGAGCAGCACCGCGATTTTTGCGCGCCAGCCGGCTCGCCAGACGGGGTGCTCCAATTTTTTCGCCAGCCACGTCGCGCCGTGATAGCGAAAATAAACCAGGAACGCGATGATGGACACGAGCATGGCCAGCAGCAACGCTCCGGCCGAGCGCGCGATGGCCATCATGTGCGCATTCTCCTCGGTGGCCAGCCCGCGCGAGTTGAACATCAGCAGCGCCAGCCCGGCAATCACGGCGGTCGCGCCGATATCGAACACGCGCTCGAGCACGTACACTCCGAACATTCGCGGAACCGAGAGCGAATCCTTTTTCGCAATCAGCACCGGACGAACCGGTTCTCCCGCGCGCCCCAGCAGAAACACGCACGCAAATCCCATCACCGTCGCCGTGAACACGTTCCAGAAATGCAGCCGGCCGAGCGTGCGCGAAAAATGCATCCAGCGCAGCGCCCGAAGCGCGTAGCACACGTAAATCGCGGCGATGGCAAGCAGCAGCAATCCCGGCCGCGCGTCGCGCAGCGCGTCCCACACCATGCTCCAGCGAAACCCTTCGAGCGTGATGGAATTGCGGAATTTGTAGAAGAGATAGCCGAGGGCCGCAACGGCCAGAACGACCAGGAGATACTTTCGCGCTTTGCCGGGCATTGATTCGGCACCGTAGCAGCAAGCTTCCGAGAGTGTCAAGGTGCGCGGCGCGGGTGTGTGCGAGGGGGAAGAAGGCAGTGAGTGGTGATCGGTGCGGAGTGATGAGTGACCCGACCGGAATTCGGGTGGAGGGCGGGCAATCCGTACCCGAGGGCAATCCTGACTCGGGAGGCGTGGGGTAGGGCACAGGTTCCCATTTTCTGGATGGGAGATGATCTCCGACTGGCAATCGCGGGGTCGGGTTGGCGATTGAAAATTCTCTTGTCTTTTGATTTGAATCACTTACGCGGAATTTCAATTCGCCGGGTTGGCGATTGAAAGAATCATAGGTGGCTTCGCCCGAGGCGTCCTGGCGGAGGCGAAAGGGCCAGGGACACCCATCGCGTCGCCTCGGCAAATGTGCCTCCCCGCGCGCCTTCGAGCCCCCGGATCGGACAATCGCCATCATTCAAAAAATCTCCGCAATTACCATGGCACGTTGCGGGGGCGATTGCAACCGATAAAGTCTGTGGAGTTTTAGCTCGCGCGTGTGAGCGGGAAACTGTGGCCAAGTGGTCCGCTAAGCTCGGCGCGGCTTGCGTCGGCGCTGTTTGTCTCGTGGCAGCAGCGGGCACGGCATGCCGTGCCCCTACGAGAAAAACCGGGCGACCATGCTCAATTAAGGGCGAATGATCGCGGGTACATGTGACATGCGCGGAATGCAGATTGGGCACATCTGGCCGGTCGTACTATTGGACGAAACGAAGCGCCCTTTTAGGCTGAATGAAAGGCCCGGGGAGTCCTGGAAGAGAAGGGCGCATGCGATCACTCACAAATTCCGCTGTGGCGACAGCGCTTTGGCTGGCGTTTTCGGGCGCGGCTGGCGTACAGAATGTTGCTTCTAATGCGGCGCCAGGCGGTGCAAATGGCGCGCCCCAGACATCGGCTGTGCAGACGGCCAACTCAGCAGCCAGCTTCGTTTCAACGCCGCTCCACTCCACCTCCAGCGCCGCGCGAGACTCCGGCCGCACCGCGCAACCCGCGGCCGACGCCGCGGCTGACCAGCCCTCCCAACCGGCTTCACTGGGCGAACTGGCGCGGCTGGCCCGCGCGAAGAAGGGCGAGAGCGCGAAGCCGGCGCGCGTCTACGACGATGACAATTTCCCCCGCTCGGCTGATGCCGGTGACAAAGCCCCGGAAATCTCGATTGCCACCGCTCTAGGCGGAAGCGTGTCTATAGGTGGAAGCTCGGGAAAAGTGACCCTGCTCGATTTCTGGGCTTCGTGGTGCGGCCCTTGCCGCCAATCCGTTGGAGACTTGAAGCGCTTGGTTTCGGCTTACGGCGGCGATCAGCTCGAGGTCGTGAGCATCAGTGAGGACGACGCCGAAAGCGACATGCGCTCCTTTGTCGCGCAGAACGGCATGACGTGGACGCAGCAATTCGATGACGGCGGCAACCTCGGCAGAAAGTACGGCGTCCGCGGGCTGCCGACCTACGTCTTGATCGGAAGCGACGGCACAATCATCAACCGGTACGTAGGAGCAAGTCCCGCGGTATCTCTCGCCGATAGAATCGGCCCTGATTTGAAGCAGGCGCTCGAAGCGGCAAGGTAAGTCTCGCTGGCTGGTATCAACCCACCATTAAATCGCTCGCCGGGAATGATCCGAACGCATGTGGCTTCGTCGACATCCCAACATTCTGAACGCATCGATTACGTCGACCGAGTCAAGCCTCGGTCGAGTGGGTGGCTCTTAGCGGGCGAACACGGGCCCAAAGCGGCGTCAAGCCGCCGCACTCCAGAGAAACGAGGCCTAGGCAATCGAGCCATTGCGCCGAACTCGATTGCCTCATACGGGAGTTCCGGCTCGTAGGAGCACAGGCAAGAGTGCCTGTGCCACGCAACTGCCCGTCCTTGTAATTCCACGGAAAACATGGCTAAGATGCGCACCCGAGCAGCGGGGGCGCGGTGTACGGCGGCCTGCACAGGGGCTTGGGACGGGAAAATGTCCGGAACCGCACACATGAGGGAACTTTTCGGCCGCGATTTGCGTTCCACTGGGTGAGGCCGAGGACGGATGCAAGTTGCGAGGCTGAGGAAGATTGGAGCCCGACGCCCAACTGGTGCAGCAATGTCTCCGGGGCGAAGGGTCGGCCTGGGAGGAACTTGTGCGGCGGCACACGCGGCGCGTTTTCAACCTGTGTTACCGGTTCACCGGCAATTCCACCGAAGCCGAGGACCTGAGCCAGGAGGTTTTCCTGCGCATCTACCGCACGCTGCCGAGCTACCGGTCCGCGTACGGCGCATTCCCCACGTGGCTCACCAGCGTGACACGCAATTTGCTGGTGGACCACTACCGCCGGACCCGGCGCGACCGCCTGACCGACTCGATCGAAGACGCGATGCCCGTGCTCGAGGAGAAACATTCCGCGGCGCGAGCGCCCGACAAGCTGGCTCAGGCGGCCGAGTTGAGCGTGCAGTTGCAACAAGCGCTCGGAAAACTTTCGCCGGAACTTCGCGAGGCCGTGATCCTTCGGGATTTGCAGGGCCTCGAATACAATGAGATTCAGGCCGTGCTGGAAGTGCCCGAAGGCACGGTGAAGTCGAGAATCAATCGCGGGCGAATCGAGCTGGCGCGGATTCTGGAATCAATGGGGCTGAGACCCAGTTGAGGGTTGAAAGTTGAAAGTCGAGGGTTGAACGAAGAAGGCCAGAGGCCATGGATTGGAACTGCACACAATCGGAAGAGCGGCTGAGCGATTACCTCGACGGGGTGCTCGCGGCGGAAGAAGCAGAGGCGTTTTCTGCTCATGCGGCTGGATGTGGGCACTGCGGCCTGCTGGTTGCGAATGTCCGCGGCCTGGTGAGCCGGATTCACGAGCTGGAGCCCGTGCCCGAACCGCCGCAACTGGCGCGCAAGATCCTGGACGCAACGCTGGGGCCGCGCGAGTCGAGAGCCTGGTGGAAGCGGGTGTTTGCGTGGGTCCCGGCGGTCTGGCAGCCTCGATTTGTGCTGGGGGCGCTGACGGTTGCAGCGTCGCTGCTCATCGTGCTGCATTCTTCCGGGCTGACGCCGGCAAAACTCCGCAAGGCCGATCTCAATCCAGCGAGCCTGCTGCGCGCGACCAACCGGCAGGCTCATCTTGTGTACGCGCGAAGCGTGAAGTACGTCAACGACCTGCGCGTGGTTTACGAGATCCAGTCGCGCCTCCAGCCGGAGCCGGAACCTGCCGCAGCTCCTGCGGCGCCCGCCCCGCAAACGCCGCCGGAATCTTCGGCTCCGCAGCAAAAGTCCGAGAAAAATCCGCCGCACGACCGGACGCAGGTGCGCGCGCCCAAGATGTTTGCCGTGCTGCTGCCCGGGAATTTCTCGAGCAGCTTGATTGAGGCCGCTGCCGGGAGTCCGCGATGAATTGCGCGACGCACGCCGAACGCGAAGCCACCGGCTATTGCCGCCATTGCGGCAAAGCGCTTTGCCCCGAGTGCACGCGGGAAATCCGCGGCGCGTTCTATTGCGAGTCGTGCGTCGCATCGATGATGGGCGGCAGCCCTTCGACTGCCACGAAACCAGGGCCGAATCCGGGCCTGGCGCTGGCGCTGGGATTTATCCCCGGGCTCGGCGCCGTTTACAACGGCGAATACATCAAAGCGCTCATCCACGTGCTGGTGTTCGGAGGAATCATCGCCGTCCTCAGCAGCGATGTCTCTTCAGGAGTCGACGCCTTCTTCGGCATCGCGCTCGGGTGTTTCTGCTTGTACATGCCGATCGATGCGTATCGCGTGGCCAAGGCGCGGCGCGATGGCGCCCCGCCGCCGGCAGGCATCATGGGCGAGACGCGCGCGGAGCGGCCGATCGGCGCCTTTGTCCTCATCATTCTCGGAATTTTATTTTTGCTGGCGAATTTCGGCTTGCTGCGCGAAGAGTGGTTTGCCAAGTCGTGGCCCGTGGCGCTGATCGCGCTCGGGATTTACCTGCTGTGGTCCCGCGTGGGCAAGCAGGCGTAAGGAGCGGCTGGATGTCGAGAGAAGACGGAATGCGCTGCGGCTGCGCTCACTGCCAGGTGCGGGGGCTGATGGGCCCGCTGATGCTGATCACGATCGGAGCGATTTTTCTCGCGGGGCAGTACACGCGCTATAGCATCGCCGATCTTTGGCCCGTCATCCTGATTGTCGCGGGAGTCGTGCTGGTGGCCCAGTCGCTCGCGTCTCGAGCCGGACATCCCTCCACGTGAGGCGCGCGTGAGCAACGGCGAAAATCCCCGAAGCTCGATTTTTTCCGGCGTGCTTCTCATCCTCCTCGGGGTGCTTTTCCTCCTGCATCGCTTCCACCCCGAACTTCGCATCGGGCACCTGATCGGCGTCTATTGGCCGGTGCTGCTGATTCTGTGGGGCGTCGCCAAGCTGATCGATCATTTGACCGCGAACCGCAGCGGCGAAGGCCGCACGGCGGTGCTTTCCGGCGGCGAGGCGGCGATGCTTTTTGTGGTGATTTTGGCGCTGCTTTGGCTATGGATCTTCGACAAATTCGCTCCGCCCCGGCGCGATTGGAATTTCAATTTCGAGCCTTTCGGCGAACGATTCACGGAATCCGAAGTGGTGCCTCCTTCGACGCTTCCTGCCGGAGCAAACCTCGCGGTGCAAACGCGCAGCGGAAACATCACGGTTCATACTGCCGAAGGAAATGAGCTGCACGTCGAAGCGGGCAAATTGGCCAGCGGGAGCTCGGAACGCCGGGCGCACGAGCGCATGAGCAGCGTCGCCGTCACGCTGGAGCGGTCCGGCAATGGTTACGTGCTGCGTCCTTCCAATCAGGAGGACCCTCACGGCCATGTCAACGTGGACCTCGACGTGGAGGTCCCCAGAAAAGTGAATTTGACGGCGTCGACTTCGCGCGGCGATATCAATGTCTCGGGAATCTCCGGGAGCGTGACGGCGGCGTCGGAGAGCGGCGACGTGGAGGTTCACGACGTGGGCTCGGACGTGAGCGTGGAGATGAAGAAAGGCGACGCGCGAATTTCGGATGTGGCGGGGAATGTTCGCATCACCGGCAATGGCAGCCAGGTCGATTTGGACGACATTGCCGGCGACGCCACACTCGAGGGCGATTTTTTCGGGCCGGTGCGGTTGCGCAACGTCTCGAAAACGACGCATTACGTTTCGCAGCGGTCCGATATCACATTGCAGCGGCTCGCCGGCCGCCTGGAGCTCGATTCCGGCGATATTAAGATTTCGGATGTTTCGGGTGCGGGAAAGATCGCCGCCCACGAGCAGGATATCGAAGTGGAGAATATCGCCGGCCGGCTCGATATTGCCGACTCGAAGGGCGATATCAAAGTGCGGCTGGCCGAGCCTCCGCGCGAGGAGATCAACATCGCCGACGATTCGGGAGCGATCGACATCACGCTGCCGTCAAAATCGGCGTTCGAAATCAACGCCGTTTCGCGCTCCGGCGAGATTGAAAGCGATTTTGAAGATGCGTCGCTCAAGCTCGCGAACGGCTCCGACGTCGGCCGCCTGAACGGCAAAGTGGGATCGCGCGGGCCGAAAATCAATATCACGACGAGCTACGGCACGATTTATCTGCGGAAGTCGGATTGAAGCTTCGCAGCGGCCCCATGGTCTTGCGCAGCAGAACTTCCGAATGGCCCGGAATGATGAACTCCTTCAATTCTCCCACCACTTCGTAGCCCAGCCTCTCGTAGAGCTTCTGCGCGCGCAGATTGAAGGAAGACGCGCAGATGAACGCGTTTGGCGACTCCCGAAATATGCGCGCTTCCGCGAACTGCATGAGTGTTGTGCCCAGCCCTCGTCCGCGGGCTTCGGGAGCCACGCAGATCGTTTGGATGTAGCCTACGAACGCGCCGTGCATCACGAGGATGAGAAAGCCTTCGAGGGAATCTCCCCGATAGGCGACGTAGGACTCCCGCTGCGGGTCGAGCAGCACGCGCAGTGACTCGTCGTAGTCGCGACGCAGCGTGATCCATGGCTCAAGCGACGCCATCAGGCGGGCGCATCGTTCGGCCTCTTCTTGCCCGGCGAGAGGTCGAACTTGCCAATTTTCTGAAGGCGGCGTTCGATTCATTGCTTAGCTCTTTCCGCGCAGCCGGTCGAGCGTCGAGAAAAATTCCGGGAAGGAAACGGCCACGCAATCGGAGTCGCGGATCAGCGTCTCCCCTTCGGCTCCCAAAGCAGCAATCGCCAGCGCCATCGCAATTCGATGGTCGCCCTGCGGATCGCTTTTGCCTCCGCGCAATTTCGCTGCGGCGCGGCCTTCGACTCGCAATCCATCCGGAAATTCTTCGACGCGCGCGTTCATCCGGCGCAAGCCCTGGATCAGTGCAGCGATACGGTCGCTTTCCTTTGCGCGCAATTCCTGCGCGTCGTGAATTTCAATTCCCTTCTCCGTGAAGGGACCGAGCGCCGCAAGCATCGGCAGCTCATCAATCATTTCGGCCACTTGCGCGCCGCCCACCGTCCCGCCGCTGAGCGGGGAATGTCGCACGGCCACATCACCCGCCAATTCGCCGTCGCGCGATTGCAGCGACGCAATGTTGATCGGCGCGCCCCACGAAATCAGCAGATCGAGCACCTTCGCGCGCGTCGGATTCAGGCCCACATTGTGAAGCAGGAGCGAGGAGCCCGGCAAAATCAACGATGCGCCAATCAGAAAAATTCCCGCCGAAAGGTCGCCGGGCACAACGAGCCGGCGCGGCTCGAGCCGCTCCGGCGGATGGATGCGAATCGCGCCCTTCGAGACTTCGACATTCGCGCCGAATTCACGCAGGGCGATTTCTGTGTGATCGCGCGTGCGCACGGCTTCGTGCACGCACGTCACGCCCTCGGCGTACAGCCCCGCAAAGAGGATCGCCGACTTCACCTGGGCGCTGGGAACCGGCAGCGCGTAGTCGATCGCACGCAATTCGCCGCCGCGAATCTCCAGCGGAGCGTGACCGCCGTCGTGGCTTTCGATCACCGCTCCCATTTGGCGCAGCGGCTCGATCACGCGCAGCATCGGCCGGCGCCGCAGCGAAGCGTCGCCCGTGATTTTGGAAGAAAACGACTGCCCCGCGAGAATTCCCGAGAGCATGCGGATCGTGCTGCCGGAATTCTGGGCGTCGAGCGTGCGGCGCGGCGGTTTCAATCCGCCGAGGCCCGCGCCCGAGATTCGCACCACTGGCACAGCGCCGCGCTCCGTGCGGATTTCCGGTCCCAGCGCTCGAAGACACTCGAGAGTGCTCTGGCAATCGGCAGCCGAGGAATAATTCGTGATCTCGCTCGGTCCTTCGGCAAGCGCCGCGAGCATGGCATACCGGTGCGAGATGGATTTATCGCCCGGCAGCTCGACAGCCCCGGAAATATTTCCGCCGGGCGCAATCATTTTCTTGCTCACGCCGGGATTTTAGCATGGAGCCCTTGAATGCCTCGGGTTGCGAAAAAAAGTTGGTGGGAGCCCCCTGCTTTAGCAGGGGGAAGCTGGACTTCAGTCCAGCGAAAGAGTGTTCAAAGGATAGACAGGCTTTAGCCTGGGAGGTTTGAATTCCCGGCGCTAAAGCGCAGGATCCAAGACCAACGCTTTTGCCGGAGCGCTAAAGCGCTCCTCCCCCGCATCAATGCGGGGGCTCCCACCCAAGACTCCTGCAGGCCAGCAGCGCAAGCTATATAGATTCATGCGGGAAATTCTCGTATAAGCATGGGCAGGAAATTAGGAGATGTCCAATGTGGAATTACAAGATTGTGGGCACACTAAGTGCGGGACTGTTGGCAATGCTGCCGGTAATTTTCCTCGGGGGAAGAACGCGCGGCTCTGGTGTGCCGACTGAGATTCGCACGAACGCAGGAGCAGCGTCCGCAAAGACGGCTGAAGAGATTGCGAAGATTCGCGAGCAGTGGGTGAATCGGTTTTCCGCCAAACAACTTGACCCCGTGATGGAGTTGTATGCGCCCGATGCCGTGTTCCTCACCGGAGGAGGCGAACGCATCACCGGCGCACCCGCGATCCGCCAACTCATCAAAGGAGCGATGGACACGGCGACCGTGGACCTGCGGCTGCTGAGCATGAAGATCGAAGACTCGGGAAAACTCGCTTACGACAGCGGCGACTACAGGGAGACCATGACGCTCATCGCCACCGGCAAAAAATATCCCACTCGCGGAAGTTACCTGATGATCTTCAAGCGCCAGCCCGACGGCAAATGGCGGATCCTCGAGCACGCCTGGACCGGCAAAGAGCCGGAGATGAAATAGGTGGATCGGCGTGAATTCGTGAAACCCGGTGTTGGCCCTCTTTCTTATTGTGTGATTCAATTATCGCCACTTCGCGGGGGGGATGGCTCCAATGGCCGAGATAACCATCCGAATATCAGATAAGGCGCTCAAAATTACGTCCGCTATTTTGGGCGCAATTCTAGTGATCTCGATCCTGTCAGTCCTTTGGTCATCCGGATTGCTCCAGCCCAAGTACGAACTCTCGATTTTCGTACCCGAGGCGGATGGAATTCGTGCCGGATCGGATGTGCTGCTGGATGGCATGCGGGTTGGGCGTGTAAGCAAGTTGCGGCTCGCAGACAACAGCGCAGATTCCAGCCGCAGAATCGAGCTGACGCTAAGAATCGAGAAGCGCTTTCAGAGCATGATCCGAGATAATTCGAGCGCCTATCTCGCTACAAATGGTCTCTTCGGAAATCGCTATGTGAGCATCGGGCGCGGATTCGCCGGCGCACCCATCAATCCCGGCGGAGAAATCAGGGTTAGAGAGGTCAAGGAAGCATCGCTAACAGACTTCATTACCATCCTCGACAAACTGACAAAATGTATGGAGGATAGGAAGAACCCAGCTGCTGATAAACCACCGCCAAGCACAGAATAATGCTTGGGGCGCCAAGCCGCGCTGTGAATCCGGCTTTGCTCGATAGCGGCATCTCCCTTCCACAAAACTTATCTCCCCGCATTGGCTTCAGAGATGATAAGTAAACTGGCATTAAGTTTAGCCTTTCAACCTTCCTTCATTATGATAATGTGCTACATTGATGCTTCCCTGAATTCAAGGATCGAGTTAAGCCGTTCATCAGGCCCTGGCCTGGGGGTTATAAGCCATGCTCTCCAATGCGCGGATTGGATTTCTTCTGCCGTTGATCTTGCTCCTGGCAACGGCGGCTTCAACCCAACAACCGGGCACGCCAACCCGGCCTCCCGACAGCAAAATCCATCTCGACGTTGTCGTGACGCCGAAATCCGGCGCAGCCGAAACCGGTCTTCAGCAACAGGATTTCACTCTCCTGGATAATGGCGTCCAAAGGCCCATCACCTCTTTCAGGGCCGTCACGGGCCGGGAAACTCCGTTGGAGGTCGTCCTCATCGTCGATACAGCGAACACGGGCTATCAGAATGTCAATATCGTCCACACGGAGCTCGATCGGTTTCTGCGCGCTGAAGGAGGCCATCTCGCGCAGTCGGTTGCGATAGGCGTGCTCAGCGATCGGGGAATGCAGATGCTGGGAGATTTTTCGAGTGACGGGAATGTGCTGAGCTCCGAACTCGATCAGAACAACGAAGGGATCCGCATCTTTCGCACCACCGGAGGTGGCGCCGGCGCTGAACGCTGGAAGCTTTCACTCGCGGGTTTCCGCCAGATTGTTGGGGCGGAGGTACGGCGTCCGGGGCACAAGGTGATGATATGGGTCTCGCCGGGCTGGCCGTTGGCGGGAGGAGTGGGCCGCCAGTTCGACTCGAAGCAGGAGCAGCAAATCTTTGCGGATCTGGTGAACCTCACGAATCGCCTGATGCAGTCTCGGGTCACCCTCTATGTTGTCGACCCTCTTGGAGCCGCGGAGTCCGTGATCCGGGCCAATGATTATAAGCCCTACCTCAAAGCCGTGACCAAGTCCAACCAAGTTAGCGTGCCAAACCTGGCGCTCCAGGTGCTCGCCATCCAGAGTGGCGGTCTGGTTTTTACCTCCAGCAACGACATCGCGAAGCTCGTCCAAGATTGCATCGCCGACGCGACACCCTATTACGAGATCTCGTTCGAGCCGCCTCCATCCGACCATCTCGATGAGTACCACCACTTGGAGATCAAGCTTGCCGATCCTAGCCTGACTGCCCGCGCGCGTCAGGGGTATTATGCGCAGTCCGCCCGGACGAATTAGCGCCTTGCCAGCTATTGGCCTAGTGAAAAAATGTCTCCCCCACGGGATTCGGCGGCACACGCAAGGCTGATTTGCTTCGCGTTAGCCTGGCAGGTATCATAAATATCCCATGCCAATTGCGCTGCGGAGACTCTGCTTCGGCCTTGCGGCCGCGCTGCTGGTAGCGGCGGTCCTTCCTCTCGGCGCCGGCGAAAACTCGGAAATATTTCCCCTGAGCCAGGTCACTCCCGGATTGAAAGGCGTCGCCTATACCGTGTTTACGGGAGACCAGGTCGAAAAAATGGATCTGGTCGTGCTCGGGGTGCTTCATAACGCGCTTGGCCCGAAGCAGGATGTGATTTTGGTCCAGTTGTTCGGCGACAAAGTGGAATACTCGGGCGTGGTCGCTGGGATGAGCGGGAGCCCCGTCTATTTCGATGGAAAACTCGCGGGCGCGCTCTCGCTGAAACTGGGGATTTTCACGAAGGAAGCAATTGCAGGCGTGACCCCCATCGAAAATATGCTGGACGTGGAAAAATCTTCCGCGCCGGCAGGGTCCGCCAAGCCAAATGCAGCCGGAGCCGATGGGGCCACCGGACAATTCGCAGCCAGCGTCGCGCTTCCAAACCACTTCGCCCAGGAATTGAATTTGCCGGCCGGCCAATTGCTCATGCCTATCGAGACCCCGCTGATTTCGAGCGGAATGTTGCCGGAAACTCTCGCGCAATTCGGAAAACAATTCAGCGCCTGGGGCATAGCCGCGATGCCGGGCGGGACATCTCCGGCTTCTCCGGAAGATGCGAAATTGAAGCCGGGAGATATGGTGGGAATTAACCTGGTGCGCGGTGACCTGACGGTCAGCCCGGGTTGCACCGTGACGTCGGTGGAAAGCGACCGCATCCTGGCCTGCGGGCACCCGATTTTCGGGCTGGGGTCGGTCTCGATGCCGCTGTCGAGAGGGCACGTGGTGGTCACGCTGGCGTCGTCGATGGCTTCGACGAAAGTGATGACCACGTCCGGCACAATCGGAACGCTCACGCAAGACCGGCTCACGGCGGTGATGGGCACGCTGGGCGCAGGGCCGCCGATGATTCCGATCGACGTGAAGCTCGTGACTCCCGCGGTGGTAAAGGATTTTCACATCGAAGTGATCGAGAGCCCGCAATTAACGCCGCTGCTCGTCGCGCTTTCAACCTTCAACGGGATCGTCTCGACGCCGGCGTACGGGGAAGGCTCGACGCTGCATCTGGAGGGCACGATCGAACTGAAGGGGCACACGCAAGTGAAGCTCGAGGATCTGTTCGCGCCGACGGACACTCCCGTGCCGACGGGCATGCTGGTGGCCATGGCTGTGCAGGGCGCCTTCGCGCGGATTTACTCGAACCCCTACGAACCGCCGAAAGTCGAGCGCGTGCAATTGCAGGTGACCACGCTCGCCGAGCGCCGCTGGGCGATGATTGACGAAGCCTGGGTGGAAAAAAGCGAAGTGCATCCCGGCGAGACCGTCGCCGTGAAAGTTTTGCTCCGGCCTTACCGCGGCACTCCGTTCATCCAGCAGATTCCGGTCACGATTCCGCCGCAAACCTCGCGCGGGAATCTTCAGCTGTTGGTGAGCGATGCGGACACGCTCAATCGCGCCGTGCAATCGCAGGCGTTTGCATCCCCCGCGCAACTCCCGGGACTCGAGGAGCTCATCAAGCTGATCAACCTCGAGCGCCACAACGATCGCCTCTACGCAACGCTTCTCCAGCCCACGCCCACCTTGCTCGTGGAAGACAAAGAGATGCCGAACGCGCCGGTCTCCGAGATTAACGTGCTGGACCAGCGCCAGAATCAGAGCGGAGCGCACGTCCTGTGGCAATCGAAGGCAGGCGAGTGGTCGGTGGAGATGCACCAGGTGATTGCGGGAGAGCGAACGCTGCCGATCACCGTGAAGTGAATTCCGCCCATAAAGGAGACTCGGAGTGATGAACCGGCGAACCTTCGCCCTCTGGCTGGCGGGCGCTGCGATTGCGGCGCCGCTGGTCGCCCGCGCCGAACACACGCGCTACTGGCGGGTGGCGGAGTCCGCCGAATTCGAAAAGGGGACGGCAAAAGGCGTTGCGATTCGCAGCGACGGCAAGCTGATGCCGGCACCGCGCTTCGCAGATTTCTCCGATCCGAATCTCGCCTATCTCTGGGCGCTGCGGTTTGACTCGCGGGGACGTCTTTATGCCGCGGGAGGATCCGATGCGAAGGTCCTTCGCTTCGACGATGCCGGAAAATCGACGACGGTCTTCGAGGCGCCTGAGCTGGCGGCACAGGCCATCGCTTTCGACGCGCGCGACAATTTATTTGTCGCCACGATGCCGGACGGCAAAGTTTACAAAGTAACGCCGGAAGGCCAGAAAAGCGTGTTCTTCGAGCCGAAGACGAAATATATCTGGGCGCTCGCTGCGGATTCGCAGGGAGCGCTCTTCGTAGCCACGGGCGACAAAGGCGAAATATTCGCCGTGAATCCGGACGGCAAAGGACAACTTTTTTATCAGAGCGACGAGCGCCATGCGCGTTCGCTCGCTTTTGATGCCAAGGGAAATCTTCTGGCCGGCACCGACCCCGACGGGCTCATCTTGCGAATTGAAATCACGCGAAAAAGTGCGCGAGCCATTCCGGAGGCGGGCGCATCTTTCGTGATTTATGAAACGAACAAGAAGGAAGTCACTTCCCTTCTGATTCACTCGGATGGATCCCTCTATGCCGGCGCGGTCGGAGAAAAGCCGCGTCCTTTGGGAGCGCCCGCGATTGCGCCCGCGCTCGCTTCACCACAGATACAAACGGGAAGCATCGTCGTGCAGGCTGTTACGCCGGAACAGCCGCTCCCGGCACAGCCAGCAGTGCAGGTTCCATTTTTCCCCTCGGTGACCGGCGGAGGCGAGGTGGTCAGGATTTCCCCCGACGGCTCGCCGCAAACGGTGTGGACATCGCACGAGGATTTGGTTTTCTCGATGGGATTTTCATCCGCCGGGAAACTTCTCCTGGGGACCGGAAATAAGGGAACGATTGTCCAGCTCGAAGGCGGAAACGTGAACTCCAGCATTGCGAAGACAGCCTCGGCGCAGGTGACCAGCCTGGCCGCAGGCCCGGGCAATCGCATTTTCGTGGCCACTGCGAATCCGGGAAAAATATTTACGCTGGGGCCGGGCTCCGAATCCGACGGCAGTTACGAATCGGAAACGTTTGACGCCAAGATTTTTTCGCACTGGGGCCGGCTCACGTGGTGGGGAGAAAACGGCGCGACGCAAGGCAAGGTCGCTTTTTATGTCCGCTCGGGCAACACGGCAAGCCCGGAGAAGAATTGGAGCCCATGGGCCGGGCCTTACAAGAACGGAGACGGCAACGCCGTCGCCTGTCCGCCCGCGCGCTTCGTGCAATGGAAAGCCGTGTTCCTCGAAACGGACAAAGGGGCGGCGCCCAATATTTCCTGGGTGAGTCTCGCCTATCAGCCGAAGAATGTCGCGCCCGTGATCGACGAAATCGTGATGCAAGATCCCGGCATTCGGCTTCAGGGATTTCAGCAGCCGGCGGGAGTCGTGGCGAATCCGGCGCCCGCGCAACTTCGCCTGCCGCAACGCCTCGGTGCGGTGTTTCCTGCGTTTCCGCAAAATCCTGAAGCCGCCGTGAAATTCCCCAAGATGATTGAGGTTCCGCCGCAGGGGTTTGAAGATCGCGGATATCAAGGGGTGGTTTGGAGCGCGCACGACGACAACGACGACGACCTGACCTTTTCCATCTATTACCGCGGCGAGGGCGAGCAGAACTGGCGCTTGCTGAAGGACAAGATCACCCAGCACTTCTATTCCTGGGACACGACAACCATGCCGGATGGCGCTTACTGTCTGAAAATCGTAGCGTCCGATTCGCCTTCGAATCCGCCCGGCCAGGCGCTCACCGCCGAACGCGAGAGCGATCGCTTCGAGATTTGCAACACGCCGCCGAGAATCGAGAACCTGCGCGCCGAGGCGCGCTCGCCGGTTGCCAGCGTCACGTTCGAAGCCCTCAGCGCCTCCGCTGCGATTGCGCGCGCCCAGTATTCGCTCGACGCAGGCGAATGGCACGTTGTGTTTCCGGTAGGATTGCTTTCGGATTCGCCGAAGGAGAGCTATCGAATCGATTTCTCCGGACTTGCGCCCGGCGAGCATACTGTTGCGGTGCAAGTCGCAGACCGGTCGGAGAATTCAACCGCTGCCAAGGTGACTTTCAACGTCCCGGGGCACGCGTCCAACTGAAGCCGCGCGCCCTGAAGCCATTCCAGACCAAGGCCATTGAAAACCAGCGTGGCGAACCCGCAAGTTCCGGGCTCGATTAGTTCGCCCAACTGCGCACGCGATTGATGGGTTCGAAGCGCTCGACCGTGGCACCGACTCCATTCGATCCGTGCCCATCAGTGTTGCGATCTACATGGACGACGCGCGCGTTGCACCGGACTTCCTCGGGACGCCTTCCGGTCAATTCCTGCGGCAGAGTGAAAAACATCTCCACCGAATCGCCGACCACGAGCGCCTCAGGGGATTTGAAATAGATCCCGCGCTCGGAGAGATTCTCGGTTTGGCCGTCGTACAAGTCCATCAGACCAGCGGGAGCTTGCCGCATTTGCACTTCACGGCTGATTCCAGCGGTCGTGGCGGTTTCGACAGTGGTGGGCACGAGATTCGGCGAAAAGATGCGGAAGCGGATCGGGATCAAAGCAGCCTTGCGGGGAGCAAGACGGCGTTCTTTGTTGGGCATGAGTGACTCCTCGGGCGCGGCGCGCATTTAATTTTTTGGGAATTGCGAAAAGGAAGGGGTGAAACGAGAATCGCACCGTCGAGAAAATCCGTCAATCATTTTAATGATTATTTCTGCGGCGATTCGCGGACCTTCCTTGCGCCAAGCTGCGGGAAAGCGAGCTGTGCCATAATGCATCAGGGCATGATTCATGGCGACGCAGTCAACGCTCTCCATTCCCGACCTTGAGGCCATCCGCAGCGCGCACCGGCGCATCGCGCCGCGAATCCATCGGACGCCCGTGCTCACCAGCGAGTCGCTCGATGAAATCGCGGGCGCGCGCATTTACTTCAAGTGCGAAAACCTCCAGAAAACCGGGTCGTTCAAGATTCGCGGCGCCTCGAACGCCGTGTTCAGCCTCAGTGAGGAACAAGCCCGCTTCGGCGTGATCGCGCCGTCTTCGGGAAACCACGCGGCGGCGCTTTCGCTCGCGGCTCGATGGCGCGGAATCCCGGCCTACATCGTGATGCCGTCGAATTCCTCGGCCGTAAAGAAGGCGGCGGTCAAAGCATATGGGGGCGAGATCACGGAATGCGAACCGAATGTTGCCTCGCGGGAAGCGACCGCCGCAGAAGTTATCGCTCGCACTGGGGCGCATCTGGTTCATCCCTATAACGATTTCCGCGTGATCGCCGGGCAAGGAACGGCGGCGCTCGAACTGATGGAGGAAGTGCCGGATCTCGACGTGGTTATCACGCCCGTGAGCGGCGGAGGACTCTTGAGCGGGACCTCGATCGCAGCCAAAAGTTTGCGCCCGGAAATTCGAGTGGTGGGCGCGGAGCCGCACAACGCCGATGACGCGTCGCGCTCGCTGGCTACCGGCAGGATCGAGCCCGCATCGCCGCTCGAAACGATTGCAGACGGCCTGCGCGCGACACTTTGCCCGCTTACTTTTTCGATCCTGCATGAGCGTGTGGATGAAATCGCTCTTATCGAGGAAGAGGAAATTGTTTCCACGATGCTGCTGCTTTGGGAGCGTATGAAACTCGTCGTCGAGCCTTCTGGCGCCGTGGCCGCAGCTCCCGTGCTTTTGCGAAAAATTCGCGCCGAAGGCAAAAAGGTGGGCGTCATTCTTTCCGGCGGGAACATCGATCTTAGAAAGCTGCCATTCTCCTCAACAGGGTGAGCCTCAAGAATCCTCCGTCGGGCGCCAATCCGCCGGAGGAAAAGCAATTCGCCAGAATTCCGGCGCCGGCGAATCGAATTCCAGCGGAACGTGATAGCCCTCGGGCATCTCGCGCGGAGCGCGGGAAACTTTGCAGGTGACGCGGTCCCGGGTGATACCATGTTCGAGCACGAGCCGCGTCTCAGCGGGCAAATTACGCTCGAGCAGAATGAGGGCGCCGTGAGGATTCACGCTGAGCGTGGTCACATCGAAGCTGCTGTTCTTGCCCTGGATCGCCACGTGAACGTGCGCTCGGACGCGGAGCAGCACGCGCTGGCTGCGGCGCCGCTCTTCCCCTGTGCCCGGGCGCTTTTCAGCGACACCGGCAGGATTCACCGGGGGAGCGGCGGGCTTGATGGGAGTCGCTGTAGCCCGGTGAAGCGCCGAAGAATACCTGGCAACCGGAGCCCTGGCAGTTCCTGATTTCAAAGCTCCACACCCCAGAAATCCAATTCGGCCGCGACGAGCTCCACGCCCAGATCCCATCCGTCGTCGCGCTGCATGCCTTTCCAAACCACCACTCCATCCGCGGATTGCCGCGTGGCAAGGTTTGTGACGCGCAAACGCTGTTGCAATTCGAGTTCCCTTGGACTCACCAGCAGACAGCCGTAGTTGTTCACCACGCGGGTAAATCCCGATTCGAACTGAAGCGGGCCGCCGCGGCCATTCCATTCGATCGTCACAGGCACCCGCGAGTTCATGCGGGGCCCGCGCCGCTTGCGCCGCGAGCGAATATCCCTTGGCAGGCCTTGGAGAAACGTCATCCTTTCAAACTCCCCGTGGACCCAGGCCGAAACACGGGGCGAAGGGGTCGCACTTTTCGAGACGTTTCATAGAGCGAATCTTCATGCTAGGGAGAGTGCCGAACCGGGTCAATGGTACGGAGCGACAGGCGAAACCTGTACGAGTGGCCGCGAATGGTACAGGCGAAAGTGAGAGGAAAAATGTTCCGCCGTGCGCACGGAAAATCGGATGTTCCGTTCCGCGGAAATTTTCCCGAAACGGTCGCAGCCAACGGCCCATGATTCACTGCGAATTATCCGCCGGCTGCGTGGTCGAGAAACCAAAGCGCGCGGCCTATGGGCCGGATCCTGCCCGCGGGATAGTTGCTCGGGGCCGAGCCCGGCTCGCTTCGCAACGCTTTCAGGATCTCGCGCTTGTTTTCGCCGGCGACGAGGAAAAACGTATTGAGGCCTTGATCGAGAACCGCCGGCGTGAGCGTTATTCGGTCGGGCGGCTGCGCGGGAGCGCGGACCGCCATGACCCAGCGATTTTTTTCTTCCAGCGCCGGCGAACCCGGAAACAAAGAAGCGACGTGGCCTTCGATGCCGAGACCCAGAAGCTGAAGATCGAATTGCGGCGGCGAGGCGCCGAAGAAAGTGCGGAGCTCGATCTCATAGGCCTCGGCGGCTTTCGCCGGATAGGGCAGATTCGTGGGCACCGGGTGCACATTCGCGGCGGGGATGGGAACGTGAGCGATCAGCGTCTCGCGCGTCATGCGGTAGTTGCTCAAAAGATCGTCGAGCGGTACGAATCGTTCATCGCCCCAGAAGAGATGGACTTTTTCCCAGGCAGTGCGCCCGGCAGCTCCCTCGGCCCAGAGCGCGTACATTCTGGCGGGCGTGTGCCCGCCGGAAAGCGCGATAGCGAAGCGTCCGCGCTCGGCCACCGCCTGTTCGATGATGCGCTGCATCTCGCGCACAGCGGCCAGGCTGAGCGCATCGAGGTCCGGGTAAACGCGCGAGTCCATCCTCATGCGAGTGCCGCTCGATTCATTTGTTGGCGGCGGTCTTGACCGCGTGGCCGCCGAACTCGTGGCGCATCATGGCCAGCAGTTTATTCGCGAAAGGCTCGGGATCCTGCGAGCGGAAGCGCACGTCCAGCGAGCCGGTGATCACCGGAAGTGGAATCCCCAGCTCGATGCCTTCGATCGCCGTCCAGCGGCCTTCGCCCGAGTCGGTCACGAAAGCGCCGATGCCTTCGAGAGCGGGATTTTTGGAAAGCGCATCGACGGTAAGGTCGAGCAGCCAGGAGCGGATCACGCTGCCGAACTGCCAGATCTGCGAAATCTGGAGCAGGTCGAGCCCGAATTCCTTTTTGTGGCGCAGCAGGTCGAGTCCCTCGGCGTAGGCCTGCATGATGCCGTACTCGATTCCGTTGTGGACCATTTTTACGAAGTGGCCGGAGCCGGCCGGGCCGACGCGGCCCCAGCCTTTTTTCGGGCCGGGCGCAAGCGTCTCAAAAATCGGCGACAATCGCTTCACCACTTCCGCCTCGCCGCCGACCATCATGCTGTAGCCCTCGGTGAGGCCCCAGATGCCGCCGCTGGTGCCGCAATCGACAAAATTTATTTTTTTCGGCGCCAGCGCCGCGGCGCGGCGCACCGAATCCCGATAGTACGAGTTTCCGCCGTCGATGATGGTGTCGCCGGGGCTCAGATGCGGGACGAGCGAGTCGATCGTCTGATCGACGGGCGCTCCGGAGGGAACCATAATCCACACGGCGCGCGGCGGCTTGAGCTGCGTGGTGATTTTGTCGAGCGAATCGGCGCCCACCGCTCCCTTTTCCACCACCCGCGCGACTGCGCCGGCATCGCGGTCGAAACCGATGATGCGGTGGCCGCCGCGGACGAGCCGCTCCGCCATGAACGCGCCCATCTTGCCGAGACCGATCATTGCTAATTCCATGGAAGTGCCTCCTGATCATTGAACCTCTACGGCTTCACAGTTTGCGGAAAAACTCCCTCCGATAGGGGGTCGGAGCTTCAGCTCCGACATAAGCATCGTGTTATCAGTGGGCTTCAGCCCCTGAGGAAAGTGGTTTGGCACTTTTTCCGCAGGCTGTTCATCCGCGCCCGCGGTGAATTGGCCCCTGACCAATGTCGATCGAGTTGTTGGGTTTGAGTGTGCCTCCATCGAAAACAAAGCGGGAGCAAGCTCCCGCACTTCAAAGGTCTTGCTCCCGAAGCGGAGAAGATGGGCGGCGGCGCGGGCACGGCATGCCGTGCCCCTACGAGAAAACCCGGCGGCGCGATTCTCAGGTGCGTTCATCCCACTGCATATCGTGGAGTTGCTCATTGGCCGTTTGGGGTGACGCCGAGCTTTGAGAGATCCTGCTGCAACTGAGTGACATTTTCGAACTGAATCGCATGCATGCCGAGCTCGCGGGCGCATTCGAGATTCAGGCCGCGGTCGTCGATCATGACGCATTCCCGCGGCTGGCGCTGCGTGATTTCGAGAGCGAGGTTGTAGATTTTGGGATCCGGTTTGCGCAGACCCAGGTAGCAGGAACTGAAAAACGCCTCGAAATAATCCCGCAAGTTGAAGTGCGCGATGCGGTATTCATTGAGCTCGCGGGATTCGTTATTGAGAGCGGCCATGATGTAGCGGCCGCCGGTGAGGCGGCGGAGGAACGCGAGCGATTCGGGAAAAGGCTGGGACTGGGAAAACATGAACTCCTTGAATTCGGCCAGCGTGAACGCTCGCTGGCGGTAGAAAACCGTGCGCTGGAGATATTCGTCGAGCGTGATTTTGCCGGTTTCGAACGCGCTGAGCATCAGCTCGTGGCGGTCGGCAAAATCCTCCCAGTCGAGATGAAATTTTTCGACGGCGGCGCGGCGGGCGGCGCGGTCCCAGCCGTTGGTGAGGATGACGCCGCCGTTATCCCAAAAGAGTGTGTTTACTTCGGACATGATGCCCTCAGGTTCGAGCGGCTCGCGAGGCGCTCCCAAGAAGTGTTAAAGCGGCACCCATTATCGCCATCTTGAGGCTGCGAAAAAAGCGGAATTCTGGACACGCGAGGGCGCGGCCCATACCATCAAGCCGGCTATGCCCGTGGCAAAGAAATCGAAGAAGAACGTGATTTTCACCATCGGACATTCCGCGCGCCCGCTCGCGGAATTCATCCAGCTTCTCAAATCGAACGAGGTTCGCCGCGTGATCGATATCCGCACCGTGCCGCGCTCGAGGCACAATCCGCAATTCAACCGCGAGACGCTTGGCCCGGAGCTGCGCGCTGCGGGAATCGGCTACGTTCACCTGAAGAAACTGGGCGGGCTCCGCCACGGGAGGGCGGATTCGAAAAATCTCGGGTGGCACAATGCCAGCTTTCGCGGATTCGCCGATTACATGCAGACGGAGGAGTTTGAACAAGGGCTCAAGCGGGCGATGAAGCTCGCGGATACGAAGCCGAGCGCGCTGATGTGCGCCGAGGCGGTGCCGTGGCGGTGCCACCGGTCGCTGGTGGGGGATGCGCTGGTGGTGCGGGGCTACCGGGTACTGGATATTGTGGGAACGTCGGCGCCACACGAGCACAAGCTCACGCTGTTTGCCCTGGTAAGGGGCCTGCGTATCACCTACCCCACCGACAAGCCGCGGAGAGGGCGCCGAGCCTGAGATGCTAAATCGCCGGGGGCGGGGGTCCCCCCCAAAAGGTGACGAGTAGAAATGGCGCCGATCCTTTGTTTTCATGGAATTACGGTGCTAACTGCGTGGCAGCGGCTGACGGGTAGACTCGAACTTCTGACCGCTTTCGGTGTTGAAAGCACTTGGTTTAGGTACGCGATGCCTTTGCGGATCGAGGAAAATAGAGTACCGGTCCGTTCCGAAAATGCGGGCTGAGAAATAGTGCGGGCAGCATTCGGCATTGTCATGTAAGCAAAGGGCTTGCGGCTGGGAAATGATGACACGCCTGCTTCCTGCGCCAGATTATGTTTCCATGCAGATGGAGCGGCCGGCGAGAGCGAACTTCGTGGGTGGTCCGAGGACGGCTTGCGCAGAATCCACGATTTGCTGCCGTCAGAGCACAGCCTGAAGGCTGTGCCACTCAAACCGGCGCCTGTCGTTCTAGTGCTTTCCGCCCAGATTTGGTTCGTGGACAACATTGCGCATATCTCCGCGAACAACGTGACAGGCTGCGGAGCCAATTGCAAGCGACAAAGCCTGTGGAGAATGGAGGAGGCGAAGAGGACAGGCTACGACGGTTCGGCTGCGCTTCGCCGGAGGGAGGACAGGCCAGGAGGCCTGCCCTACAAAGGCAAGAAGGCGCGGCTAGCTGCGGCGGGCGGCGCCGCGTTCGCGCGGGGAGCGCAAGGCGTAGGAGCTCAGGACGCGCATGTAATTGGCGCGCTCGAAGGCGGCGGGATCAGGGACGTTGCGCTGGCTCATGCTGCCGCACATCTGGCGGATGGAATCGTACTCGTGATCTTCCATCCAGCAGCGCAGGTCGCGCAGAACGATATCGAGGTGCTCGATCCCGTTTTGCAGCAGCGCGGAGGTCATCATGGCGGCGCGCGCGCCCACCATCACGGATTTCAACACGTCGTGGGCGGAATGAACTCCGCCGGTGATGGCCAGGTCGGCTTTGATGTGGCCGTAGATGATGGCCACCCAGTGCAGTCGCAGGAGCAATTCCGTGGGGCGGCTGAGCGTGAGGCTGGGAATGATTTCCAGGGTTTCGAGGTCGAGGTCGGGCTGATAGAAGCGGTTGAACAGGACAATCCCGTTGGCGCCCGCGGCATCGAGCCAGCGGGCGAGATTCGCCACGGCGGTAAAAAAGTGAGAGAGCTTCACGGCCACGGGAACGCGCACGCTTCGCTTGATCTCGCGCACCAGGTCGTAATAGCCCTGTTCGACCTCCGCCGCGGCGCGGTCGGGATCGGTGACGAGCGAGTAGATGTTGAGCTCGATGGCGTCGGCGCCGGCCTGCTCCATTTCGCGCGCATAGCGGATCCAGCCGCCCTGGGAGACGCCGTTGAGGCTGGCAATGATGGGAACGGAGACACTCGCTTTCGCTTTGCGAATCAGCTCGAGATAGCCATCGGGGCCGAGATTGTAAGTGGAGAGATCGGGAAGGAAGCCGGTGTATTCGGGAAATTCGTTGGCGCCGCGGGAGAGATCGTCGTCGAGAGTTTCGCTTTCGAGATTCAACTGCTCTTCGAAAAGGGATGGAAGTGTGACAGCAGCGATGCCGTGGTCCTCCAGACGGCGGATATTGTCGAGCGACTCGCTCAAGGGCCCGGCCGAAGCGACCACAGGATTTTTCAGAGTGAGGCCCAAATAGGTGGTGGTGAGGTCGATCATTCTCCGTTCCCTCCTTTCGGGGGGAGATTCGATTTTTTGTCGTCTTCCTCGACGGCAACGACAGCCGGAGGCGGAGGGCCCGCCATGGCCGCAGCATTTTCGTACACCTGCCACTGCCGGTTGACGTCGTCCTGGGCCTCGCGCAAGAGCTCGCGGGCGGCTTCCGGATTGCTGCGAGCAAGAATGGTGTAACGCGCTTCCTGGTAAGCGAACTGCTTGAGCGGGATGCTCGGGGGCTTGGAATCAAGCTGGAAGGGATTTTTGCCCTCGTCGCGCAGGGCCGGGTTGTAACGCATCAGCGGCCAATAGCCGGATTGCACAGCGGCCTTCTGCTGGCTCAAGCCGAAAGCCATGTCGTACCCATGGGCGATGCAGTGGCTGTAAGCAATTATGAGAGACGGGCCGGGATAGGCTTCGGCTTCCTGAAAGGCCTTCACGGTGTGGGTGTCGCTCGAGCCCATGGCCACGCGCGCCACGTAAACGTTGCGGTAGCTGGTGGCTTCGAGGCCAAGATCCTTTTTGACGGTCCTTTTGCCGTCGGCGGCGAATTTCGCGACCGCCGCGCGCGGAGTGGCTTTGGACATCTGGCCGCCGGTGTTGGAGTAAACCTCGGTGTCGAGCACGAGGACGTTGACGTTCATGCCGGAGCCGAGCACGTGGTCGAGGCCGCCGAATCCGATGTCGTAGGCCCAGCCGTCGCCGCCGATGATCCAGACGCTCTTGCGGACGAGCGCGTCGGCCACGGCGAGCAAATCGCGCGCTTCGCGGGTGGGGATGGCGGAAATTTTTTGCTTGAGCAAGGCGACGCGCTCGCGCTGCGCGGCGATGCCGGATTCGTCGTGTTGATCCGCCTCGAGCAGCTCGGCGACGAAGCGCTCGCCAAGCTGCGCGGTGAACGAACGCACGAGCTCCTGCGCGTAATCGGAGCGTTTATCGAGAGCCAGGCGCATGCCCAGGCCGAACTCGGCGTTATCTTCAAAAAGCGAATTCGACCACGCCGGGCCGCGGCCCTGCGCATTCGAGGTGTAGGGCGTGGTGGGCAGATTGCCGCCGTAGATCGAGGAGCAGCCGGTGGCATTGGCGATGAGCACGCGATCGCCGAAAAGCTGCGTGAGAAGCTTGATGTAGGGCGTTTCGCCGCAGCCGGCGCAAGCGCCGGAAAATTCGAAAAGCGGCTCGAGCAATTGAACATCTTTGACCAGCGTGTGCGACAGCTTGGCGCGATCGATATCGGGGATGGAGAGGAAGAAATCCCAATTTTTCTCTTCGGCCTCGCGCAGCGGGGCCTGAGGGGCCATGTTGATGGCTTTGTGCTTCACCTCGCTCTTGCTTTTCGCCGGGCAGATTTCAACGCAAAGAGTGCAGCCGGTGCAATCTTCAGGAGCGACCTGGAGCGTGTAGCGGAGCGTTTCGAGCTCGCGCCAGCGGGGCTTGGAGGATTTGAAGCCCGGAGGCGCGCCCGAAAGGACTTCTCCTTCGTAAACCTTCGAACGAATCACGGCGTGGGGGCAAACGAGGACGCACTTTCCGCACTGGATGCAAAGCTCTTCATCCCACACGGGAATCTGCTGCGCGATATTGCGCTTTTCCCAGCGCGCAGTGCCGGTGGGGAACGTTCCGTCCGGCGGAAGAGCGCTGACGGGCAGCGTATCGCCGAGGCCGGCGATGATGGCGCCGAGAACGTCGCGGACGAAGGCGGGCGCCTGGGCGGGCACGGGCGGAAGGACGTCGAAATCGGAGGAGACCTGCGCGGGAACGGTGAGCTCATGCAGGTGGGCGAGCGAAGCATCCACGGCGGCAAAATTTTTCTGCACGACAGCGTCGCCGCGCTTGCCGTAGGTATCCTGGATCGCTTTTTTGATGGCGGCGATGGCTTCGTCGCGCGGGAGCACGCCGCTGATGGCGAAGAAGCAGGATTGCATGATGGTGTTGATGCGGCTGCCCATGCCGGTTTCGCGCGCGACTTTGTAGCCGTCGATCACATAGAAGCGCAATTTTTTGTGGATGATTTCCTGCTGCACTTTGCGCGGCAGATTGCGCCAGACTTCGTCCGGCGGAAAGGGCGCATTAAGAAGGAACGTCGCGCCGTGATCGGCGGCAGCGAGAACGTCGGTGCGTTCGAGAAACTGAAACTGGTGGCAGGCCACAAAGCTCGCGCGCGTGATCAGGTAAGTGGAACGAATTGGAGCCGGGCCGAAACGCAAGTGGGAGACGGTGACGGAGCCGGCTTTTTTCGAGTCGTACACAAAATATCCCTGGGCGTAATTCGGCGTGTTTTCGCCGATGATCTTGATCGAATTTTTGTTGGCGCCCACGGTGCCGTCGGAGCCGAGCCCGTAGAAGAGCGCGCGGACGGTGGCGGGAGATTCGGTGGAGAAATCGGCGGGGACGGGCAGGCTCGAGTGCGTTACATCGTCGTCGATGCCGACGGTGAAGTGCTGGCGCGGCGCGTCTTTTTTCAGCTCGTCGAACACCGCCTTGACCATCGCCGGAGTGAATTCCTTGGAAGAAAGGCCGTAGCGGCCGCCAATCACGCGCGCGAGCGAGCGGCCCGCTTTTTGCGCGGAGCTGGCTTCGGTGAGCGCGGTGACGACTTCGACGTACAGCGGCTCGCCCGAGGCGCCCGGCTCCTTGGTGCGATCGAGAACAGCCACGGCCCGGGCGGATTTGGGCAGAGCGGCGAGCAGCGCGTCATTGGCCAACGGGCGGAACAGGCGGACCTTGAGCAATCCCACTTTCTCGCTGCGGCCGAGCAGATGCTCGACGGTTTCTTCGGCAGCGCCCGCGCCGGAACCCATCATCACGATGACGCGGTCCGCATCCGGCGCGCCGATGTAGTCGAACAAGTGGTAAGCGCGGCCGGTCTGGCGCGCGAAGCGGTCCATCACGTCCTGAACGATTCCGGCGCACGAAAGATAATAAGGATTGGCGGCTTCGCGCGCCTGAAAGAAGACGTCGGGATTCTGCGCCGAGCCGCGCAGCACGGGCCGGTCGGGAGTGAGGGCGCGCTCGCGGTGCTGGCGGACGAATTTTTCGTCGATCAGGGCGCGCAGATCGTCGTCGGAAAGCGGAGTGATTTTGTTGACTTCGTGCGAGGTCCGAAAGCCGTCGAAAAAGTGGAGGAAAGGAATGCGCGACTCGAGCGACGCGGCCTGGGCAATCAGCGCGAGGTCGCAAGCCTCTTGAACGGAATTGGAGGCCAGCAACGCGAAGCCGGTGGAGCGCGCGGCCATCACGTCGCTGTGGTCGCCGAAAATCGAAAGCGCATGAGTGGCCACGGTGCGCGCCGCGACGTGAATCACCGCGGGAGTCAGCTCGCCCGCAATTTTGTACATGTTGGGGATCATCAGGAGCAGGCCCTGCGAAGCGGTGAACGTGGTGCCGAGCGAGCCTGCCTGGATCGCTCCGTGCAATGCGCCGGCAGCGCCGCCTTCGCTTTGCATTTCAATCACGGTGGGAACGGTGCCGAACATATTCTTGTGGCCTTCCGATTTCCACTGATCGGCCCATTCGCCCATGGGAGAAGACGGCGTGATGGGGTAGATCGCGATCACTTCGTTCAAACGGTAAGCGGTCCAGGCGGCCGCTTCATTTCCATCCACGATTTTGATTTTGGGTGGCATCCAAAGGCTCCGATCCGCACTCGCGGGCGATGGTAATTTCCCCCGGCGAGCAAGTCAACGAACCCAAGCAAGGAAGGGCGAGAGGGGATCACACTCGAAGTGTGACGCGAGGATTATATCATCTGGCGCGGTCGAAGAAAGAGCAAAGGGCCGCGCGATTGCAGTCCCAGCGTTAGAAAGGGCCAGCCGAGGATAAGGTCGATTGAAGAGTGAGCGCACGCTGCGGTAGCATTGAAAACAAAGCGGGAGCAAGCTCCCGCACTCCAAAGGTCTGGACGGCAACGCGGTGGAGATTGGTGGGCGGTGCGTTGCGGTTCCTCTGTGCACTCGATGGTTTGCTCAGTGCCCTCTGTGGTTCAATCAGCGCTGCCAATCGACGCCGCTGAACACAGAGTGCACACAGAAAAGCGCGGAGGGCACGGAATTGAAAGCCGCGCGTACGAACCGCTATTTGTCGGCGGCGGCGGCTTTGGGTGGCGCGGGCGCCGAATTCGGAGCTCCGGTATGGCGGGCCGGAGACCAGGGCTCGATCGAAACGCCGCCGCGAATGCGCGGCTGGATCGCCTCGCCGAAAAAAACGTAGGGATGAGCGGGATCCAGCGCGGTAGCTTCGTCGAGGCGCCGGCGAAGTTCCGCGGGAATCGTGAATTGAACGGCGGCGAGATTGTCGTCGAGCTGCGCAATTTTCGTGGCGCCAATGATCGTGGAGGTGACGCCGGGCTGAGTGGCCACCCAATTCAGAGCTACCTGCGCCGCCGGCTTGCCGATTTTTTTGGCGACGTCGAGGAGAACGTCCACCACGCGCCAGTTGCGCTCAGTGAAGCGGTTGAAAGGGATCACCGTGTTTGCGGTCAACCGGCCTTCGCCGGTCGCGCCGGATGCTTCGCGCTTGTATTTTCCGGCGAGCAATCCGCCCGCCAGAGGGCTCCACGGACAAATTGCCAGCCCGAGTTCTTGCGAGACGGGAATGTGTTCGCGCTCGATATTCCGTTCGACCAGCGAGTATTCGAGCTGCAATGCGGCCAGCGGCTCCTTGTCTCCTTTTTCCGCGAGAGTGTAAGCGCGAGCCACGTACCAGGCGGGCGTATCGGAAAAGCCGTAATAGCGGATTTTCCCGGCGCGGACGAGATCATTCAAGGTCGAAACGACCTCTTCCACCGGCGTAATCGTATCCCAGGCGTGCAGCCAATAGAGATCGATGTAATCGGTCTGGAGGCGGCGCAGCGAACCCTCGATGGCGCGATAGATATTCTTGCGGCCGTTGCCGCCGGCATTGGGATTTCCGGGCTCGGCATTGAAGGTAAATTTTGTGGCGAGAACGATGCGGTCGCGCAAGCCGAGGCCGGAAATGAATTTGCCAGTGAGCTTTTCGCTCGTGCCCATGTTGTAGCCGTCGGCGGTATCGACAAAATTGCCGCCGGCTTCGAGGTAGCGATCGAAAATGGCGCGCGACGCGGGCTCGTCCACGCCGAATCCCCATTCCTTGCCGAACGTCATCGCGCCCAGGCAAAGCGGGCTGACGCGCAAGCCGGAACGTCCCAGGGTCACATAGCTTTTTAAGTCCATTGAATTCCTCCGACGGATGATTCGATGCGCGGCTGCTCGCTTCGATTCCAGCCGGGTGCCGTTCGAGCGCTTCGCAAATCGGATTCGAAGCGACTATGCTATGCGAGATTCCGGCAAGAGGCAATCGAGAGGAGGGAAGCAATGGATGATGTCGCGAGAGAGAAAATTGCGCTGCGAGTGGGGGATGGAAGCTCGATGGACGCGTTTGTGGCTCGTCCGGCGGACGGCGCGCAATCCCCCGGGATGCTCGTGTTTCAGGAGGCGTTCGGCGTGAACGCGCACATCCGCGATGTGACCGAGCGCGTGGCGCGGCAAGGATACGTGGCGATTGCGCCGGAGCTGTTCCATCGCACGGCGCGCGGGTTCGAGGGGCGCTACGATGGTTTCTCCGAGACGCGGCCGCACATGCAGGCGATGACCGAGGCTGGTGCGATCGACGACATCCGTGCAGCTTTTGACTGGCTGTGCGGCAATCCACATGTGCAAGCGGACCGGATCGGCAGCATCGGATTCTGCATGGGCGGGCGGATGTCGTTTCTCGCGTGCGCGACTGTGCCGCTGCGCGCGGCGATTTCGTTTTATGGCGGCGGAATTGCGGCGACGCAACTGCCGAAAGCGAAGAATCTCCACGGGCCGATGCTTCTCTTCTGGGGCGGGCTCGACAAGCATATCGGGCAGGACCAGATTCGCGCGGTGGGAGATGAGTTGAGCCGCGCGGGAAAACCATTCATCAATGTGGAGATTTCGGACGCGGATCACGGGTTTTTCTGCGATGCGCGCGGGAGTTACAACGCGGCGGCCGCGCGGGAGGCGTGGAGTTTGTCGGTGGCGTTTCTGGAGACGCATGTGAAAGGAGCGGGGGAGAAGACGCGGGCGGCGCTGTAGAGCAGAAACGGAAGCAAACTGTGGTGCGCCACGCGGCAGTTAAATCAGACCTCGTGGCATCATCTACGACAAAGCGGGAGCAAGCTCCCGCACTCCAAAGTTCTCGAGGGCAGCGTGGGGGACGAAGGCAGCAGCACGAAAATCGGCAGCGCGGGCACGGTCCCGATGGATCGGGATGCCCCTACGAGAAAAACCGGCGGGCGCATTTGGAAGTTACGCATCCAATTTGGACCGTGTGCGGCGCTCTTGAGGGCAAAGATTTTGAATCCGGGGGCGGAGGTGTGGTCATCTAGTTGAGCTGAGGCAGCGATGACCTCGAAACCCGCACCTGCAATTCTCGCCGCAAGTCAGGGTTCAACGGCTCGGGCCACGGCTGCGCGGCCTCATCGCGTGATGGTGATTCTCGCGTTCTTTTGCATCTGGGTGGTCTGGGGCTCGACGTACCTTGCCATCCGGTATGCGGTGGCCACGATTCCGCCGCTGTACACAGCCGGCGTACGCCATCTGATCGCCGGATCGATCCTGCTGCTCTGGTGCGCGTGGAAAAAGAAGCGGCCCACTTGGGCGCAGGTGCGCGCGAGCATCGTGATCGGATTCCTTTTCTTCCTGATCGGCCATGGGGCGCTGCACTGGGCCGAGACGGTCGTTCCGTCTGGGCTTGCGGCGCTGCTGATCGCCATCGAGCCGATTTTCGTTTTCGGGCTTTCCGAAGCTGCCGACAGGCGATTCCGTCTGAACCTGCCGCTGATCGCGGGTGTCGTTCTGGGGCTTGGCGGAGTGGCGCTGCTTTTCGGGAAAGGAGTGCTGACGTCCGCGCCCGGGATGGGCGTGGGTGCGCTGGCGATCTTGATCGGGGCATTTTCATGGTCCATTGGAATCGTGTACTCACGGAGATCGCATCTTTCGGGCCATCCACTGCTGCTTTCGGCGCTGTCGCTTGTGTCGGGAGCGATCATGCTGTTGGCGGCGGGAACGATTGCCGGAGAAGCGCGCTGGTTTACGCTTGCAGCAGTCACGGGCCGGTCTTGGGGGGCGCTGGCTTATCTGGTTGTGTTCGGATCGCTCGTCACGTTCACAGCGTACAACTGGCTGCTGGAGCACTATCCGCCGACGCTGGTGGCAACGCACACCTACGTGAACCCGATCGTGGCGGTGCTGCTCGGGTGGCTGCTGGCGGGCGAGCGAGTGACGCTCAATCTGGGGATTGCGGCGGCTATGGTGATTGCGGCGGTCTGGCTGGTGGATCGCGGGATGGCGCAGTTGAATACGAGCGAGGATATTGGGGCGTGAGCAGGCGGAAACCACACCTTAGACACGCGTCAAGCCTGCCGGCCGAGTCAAGCCTCGGCCGAGTGATTGGTTTCAAGCAAGCCGAGATGATCTGAAAGCGGCGTCAAGCCGCCGCACTCCAAAAAAACAGTCACGTCGGGCAACTAAGGGCCGAGTTCTTTGAGGAGGGCCTGGAGCAGGCGGGTCTGGTGCGCGGGGGATAATTTTGCTCCGGCGGACGTGAGGTAGAAAACGTCAATGGCCGTCTGGCCCTCGGTTTCGATGAGCGCGATTTCGATGTTGCACTGCTCGTGCGCGAAAGTGGAGCTGATGCGGTGCAAAAGCCCCGGCTGGTCCTGCGCGATCACTTCCACCAGCGTGCTGTGAGCCGAGCACGCATCGTCGAATTCGATTTTCGTTTGCACCTTCACTTTTTGCGAGCGGCTCTTATCCGAGCGCATGCGATCGCGCAGCATGCGCTCGAGATCCGCTTTCCCCAGCAGCACATCGTGGATGCTCGATTTGAAGCGTTCCCATTCCGGCAGGTTCAGCTCGAGAGTGCGAAAGCGGTCGGTGAAGTAAAACGTGTCGACCACGGTGCCGGATTGATTGGAAAACGCGGCCGCCTTGACGATGTTCATGCCCCACGCAGCCAGCACGCCCGCCATCTTCGAAAATAGGAATGGGCGGTCCGGTGTGACCACCGTGAGCTCATACCAGTGGCGGCCGCGGCGAAGCGCCACCTGGACGGGATCCTTTCCGAGCTGTTCCGCCATTTCCAAGTGCGCGAGAACTTCGCCGGCGGGATGCGTAAGCAGATAGCGCCGCGGCAAACCTTCCAAAAATCCTTCGAGTTTTTTGCCGGCGGCAGGGGCCAGCGTGCGGAGATGCTCCATCACTTCGTCGTGGGCATCGGCATGAACGCGCTGGTCGAGGCTGCGATTGAGATAATTCGCAGCCGCGATGTAGAGCTGCCAGATGTTTTCCGCTTTCCAGGGCGTGAGCGCGTCCGGGTTCACCGCTTTGATATCGGCGTAGGTGAGCAGGCAGAGCATCTTCAAGTGCTCGGGAGTCCCCACTTTTTCGGCGAAGGCTCGCACGGTTTCGGGGTCGAAAATGTCGCGGCGAAGTGCGGCGCTCATTTCCAGATGGCGGCCGATGAGGAAAAGGACGGCTTCGCGGTCGGGCGCATCGAGTTCCAGGCGGTCGAGGCAGCCGCCGGCGATTTCGACGCTCGCCTGAACGTGGTTATCCGATTCCGCGCCTTTGCCCACATCGTGGAGGAGCAGCGAGAGGTAAAGCAAGTCCGGCTGCTCGAGCTCGTCGAGCAGCTCGCCATAGCGCTGGTCCCATTTCGATTGCGATTGGCGAAGCGCGTGGAGATTCTCGATGGCGACGAAGGAGTGCTCGTCCACCGTGAACCGGTGGGAATAGTCGCGCACGACGAGCGAATCGATCAGGCGGAACTCCGGGAGAAGCAGCGTGAGCAAACGCAGCGAATGCATCGAGCGCAAGGCGTCCGCGGCGTGCGGAGCGAGCAGAATCTCCTGAAGTAGGTGCCAGAGCTCGGAGCCGCGGGGCGGGTCGGCAGCGAGCGCGGGCAGGGCTTGTTCGATTTGCGATTCCGCGCTCGAGCTGAGACTCAGCCCGTGGCGCGCCAGAAACCGGAAGGTCCGCAGGATCATTTGCGGATCGCTGAGCGCGGCGGGCTGGCGCAGGAAAACCAAATTCCCGACAACGGAGAATTCGGCGTTCGAAAGCCGCGAGCGCAGGCTCTGAAACTCGCGGAAAAGCGACGGCCGCGCCGACGTATTTTCTTCGAGCAATTGCGTGCACACGCGGTAGATCATGCGGGAATGGCTGAAATAAATGCGCATCCACGCCGAGGCGCTCAGAGCTGCGTCCCCGGGCGCGCCGATTCGTTGCGCCGCGGCTTCTTCCTGCGCGTCCCAGCTCAGCGAATTGTCGTCGCGCGTGTGGCGAAAATGAAGGAAGCAGCGGACCGACATCAGGAAGCCGAGCGCGGAACTGAATGGAACGCGGACCGACATCGGCAGCGGCGCGCCTTCGGCCGGCCAGCCGCGCAGCGATTCCATTCCGGAGATGAGCGCCAGCCAGCAGGCCACGTTGTAATCGCGCAGGCCGCCGGGACCGTCCTTCAGATTCGGCTCGAGGTGAAAAACGGTGTTGCCGAATTTCGCGTGGCGGGCGCGCGTGAGTTCGGCCAGGCGCTTGATGATTTGCTGCGCTTCGCCTGCGACCAGCCGGGGGATGACCGTGGCGTGCAGACGATCAAAGAGCCGGCGGTCGCCCGCGAGATAGCGGCAATCGAGCAGCGACATCACGAATTCGAGATTTTCCGGATCGAAGCGCTCGCATTCCGAAAGCGTGCGCGTCGCCGGGCTGAGTCGGAAGCGCAGGTCCCAGAGGTCTTGCGAGAAACGCCGCGTCGCGTCTTTGAATCGCGCGATGCCGGAATCGCTCTCGTGCAAGAGCAGGATATCCACATCGGAATGAGGGAAGAGCCAGCGGCGCCCGAATCCGCCGAGGGCCGCGAGCGCAAGCCCCGCGGGGCCGGCGGAATCCGGGGAGACGCTTTGGTTCCAAAGGCGGAGAGCGATCGATTCTACCAGCGCGGTGCGGGCAGTGACGGCGGCGCGGCCGTCGCCCGTGGCCGCGAATTCCTGTTGAAGACGAGCCGACTCCCGGAGATATTGATCGCGCAGCTCACTAGCGAGTGAGGGATTCGCTGGCATGCTCGTTCATGGGCGATTGTACGTTGTTGAAGGGCAAAGCGCGGAGGCCAGCAGAAGCGCATGGCACGAGCGGACGCGAGCGCGCTCGTCGCCGGTCAGAGGGCGCTTTCTCCGCGCTCATCATTGCGAATCCGGATGGCGTCATCGACGCGGCTGGTGAAAATTTTGCCGTCGCCGATTTTTCCGGTGCGCGCCGCGCCGGCGATGGCCTGCACGCAGCGCTCCACGATCGAATCGGCCAGAACGATTTCGAGTTTGATTTTCGGGATCAGGTCCACCGTGTACTCGCGCCCGCGATAGACTTCCGTGTGGCCCTTCTGGCGGCCGTGGCCGCGGACTTCGAGCACGGTCATGCCTTCGACGCCGATTTCGTGCAGCGCTTCTTTCACAGCTTCGAGCTTCGAAGTTTGGATAATCGCTTCGATTTTGGTCATCGTCATCTCACCCGGATGCGCCGCTCGCTATGCGGGAGTATCCCAGTAATACCCTTCTTCACCGTGCTCGGAAAGATCGAGTCCTTGGGTCTCCTGCTCTTCGGAGACGCGGAGGCCGATGAGCAGGTCCACCACTTTCAGAATGACAAGCGTGCCAACGATCGCGAGCACCCACGCGATCACAACTCCGACGGCCTGATTCAGCAATTGATGCGCGTTGCCTTCGAGCACGCCGGAGGGCAGCGTCTTTCCGCTCGCGTCTTTGAAAATCGGATTGATCACGCTCTTCGCGAAGACGCCGGTGAGGAGCGCGCCGATCGTTCCGCCGGCGCCGTGAACGCCGAAGGCATCGAGCGAATCGTCGTAGCCGAAGCGCGCTTTCACTTTGGCGACCATCCAGTAGCAAAAGGCTCCGGCGATCAGCCCGATCGCGAGCGCGGCTCGAGGCCCCACGAAACCGGCCGCGGGCGTGATGGCCACGAGCCCGGCCACGCAGCCCGAAATGGCGCCGAGCGCGCTGGGCTTGCCGTTGCGCAGCCATTCCGCCGCGCTCCAGCCAATCGCGGCGGCGGCGGCGCCGAAGTGCGTGGCCACGAAAGCGCTCGTCGCAAGCCCGCCCGACGCGAGCGCGCTGCCGGCGTTGAAGCCGAACCACCCGACCCAAAGCAAGCACGCGCCGATGAAACTCAGAACTACGCTGTGCGGCGGCATGGGCAGCTTGGGATACCCCACGCGCTTGCCTAAGTACAAAGCGCAGACGAGCGCCGAAACTCCCGAAGAAACGTGAACCACCGTGCCGCCGGCGAAATCGAACGTCGGAAACCGGCCGCCGAGCGCCGCGTTGAGCAGCCCGCCCTTGCCCCAAACCATGTGGGCCATGGGATCGTAAACGAGCAGAGACCAAAGAATGAGGAACAAAAGCATGGCGCTGAATTTCATGCGCTCGGCAAATGCGCCGGTGATCAGCGCGGGCGTGATGATGGCAAACATCAACTGGTACACCATGAAAGTTTGCAGCGGAATCGTTGCGGCGTAATCGGGGTCAGGGAAAAGCCCGACGCGATTCAGAAACAAATGGTGCAGGCCGCCGAAGAAGCTGTTCCCTGCCCCGAAAGATATGCTGAAGCCGATGACGGCCCAGACCACCGTGATCACGGCCATCATGGCGAAGCTTTGCATCATCGTGGCCAGCACGTTCTTTTTGCGCACCAGGCCGCCGTAAAAAAGCGCGAGGCCGGGGCCGGTCATCATCAGCACCAGGGCGGAGCTGACGAGCATCCAGGCATTGTCGGCGGAACTTTTCGCGTCGGCCGCCTGTTGCTCGAGCACGGCAATGCGCCGCGCCTGCGATGTTGCGGTTGCATCGGCGGGGCGCGCGGCGGGAGTGGCGTTGTCGGAAGTTTGTGCGAATAGGACCGAAGAGGAGAAGACCAGGACGAGCAGAGCTACAGTCAGCAACCAGATCGGATGTTTTGCCATCAAGTTCGGTTCAGCTCCGTGCCGCGAGACGAATTGAGAGCCGGACACTTTACCTTCCGAGAGGCTCGCCGCTTCATTCAACTTTTCAATCGCCGCCATTCGAGAATGTGATTTGTGCTCCATCGGCCGCGCGCCGGTGCGCGACTTGCCGGTGCGGAGATTACACCCTCCGGCGAAACCTCGGGAAATATTTTTTCTTCCGCAAGGGCGTGCGGCAAAGTTTGCCGGTCTGCCTCTTCGATGAAGGAAAAATCAGCCCACCCAAAACGAGAATTGCCGCGCGTTTCGAATCGGCAGGTCGTGAGTGTATTGAGCGGTAAGCGCTTACGGGAGAGAGGATTTTCTCCTGCGTGGCGCGTAGATTGCTTCTCTCAAGCAGCACGGAGAACGCGAAGAGGTGACACATGTCCTTGGCAGGAATCCTCGCAGGCGGTCTATTACAAATCGGCGGCGGATCGCAAAACACTCTTCAGCAGTTGAGAGCCAGTGAATTTCAAAAATTGGGGCAGGACTTGCAGAATGGGAATTTGTCCAGCGCGCAGGCGGACTTCGCCGCCCTCACACAAAATTCCACTGGGGCTTCAGCGACAAATCAGACGTCGCTCGGGCAAGCGTTCAACGCGCTTGGCCAGGCGCTGCAATCGGGGAATTTGACCGCGGCGCAGCAGGATTTCAATACGGTCCAGCAGGATTTGCAGCAGGCAGGCCAGCGGCATTTCCATCATCATCACCACGGGCACGGCTCGGGACTGCTGAGCGAGCTGGCGTCAGCGGACCAAGCAAATAATTCCGCGTCGCAAGCGTTCGGCTCGCTCGGGCAAGCGCTGCAAGCCGGAAACGTAAGCGCGGCTCAGCAAGCGTACGCAACGATTCAGCAAGATTTGGGGCTTTTCGCTGTGGCGCCGCTAGCCACCTCCAGCAGCGCGAGCAGCGGATCAGCGCCCGCGCCTACTGGCAGCCTCAGCGTAACCGCGTGATCGGTGGGCGCAGATTCAAGCGCGGCTTGAAGAAAACCCGCATCTAAACTTACTCATCCTTTCCGCAGACAGACCTCATTTTTATTGGGGATCACCACCCCCTCATCTCAAAAGTAACGTAACGGGCCCTTCCTTCTTCCGTCTGAGTTAAAAGTCTCGTTTCTACGGTCGCTCTTACTTACCTCTCCGATAAATAACCTTGACAGGAAGTACCTTGAGCAGTATATGTCCGCCAACATGTTGCCCCGGAGGTTCAAATGATCACCCAGCGATCACCAGGATCGCAGTACTTCTTGCTTCTCGCTCTGGCTGTCGCCTCACCGGTCTTTGGCCAGACAGGATCTTCCCCGGAATCCCGGATCGATCAGCTTCGCCGTGAAATCGGGAGCCTCCAAAAGAAAGAATGTGACGCCGCTACGCCAGCCATCGTGCGAACGGAATTCGATAAGCTGGTCGAAAGCCGGAGGGCGAGCCTGGCGCTGCTGCTCGAAGAGCAGATTGCGATGTTGAAAGCGGCGCCAATAAACGCCGGAATTGAACTGACCGATGAAGATAAAAAGACCGTCGCGGGCATGGTTTCCCCGCTCGAAGCGGAATTGTCGTCCGCCAAATCGCCGACCTCTTGCAGTTCCCCGAGCGAAGGAGTTCCAGCGAAGAGCAGCAATCAGGCTCCAGCGAAGCAACAGAAGCAATTGCAGGTCGTCTCCGTCAAGGACACGGGGAGTGCAAACTCTGCCACCGGCCCCGCTACACGCTCCATGGAAACAAGCGATCCGCCCGCAAAGGAGGAGGAAGGCGCGTCGACTGCGTTGAGGGGAGGGGCAGCAAATGCGCTACCTACGCCTCCTGGTAGGGTCGCGAGCAGAACCGATACTCCACCTCCAGGCGGCGTTAATGGAGATCCGGAACCCGCGAGCTGCGACTCGGACAAGCCCCCGTACTTTGGCAACTTGCTTGTCGCCGGACTCAAAGTCTTGACCGGATGCCCCGGAAAAGTGCCCGCGAGCCAGGTTCTAGAGGTCGTGGTATATAAACAAAAAAAGGACAAATGCGAGGCCGATGCCCCCAAGCTTAGCCCGACGGATCCTACGATTTCAGAAGGTGGTCTCGCCAACGTTGACCCTAAGACAGGCTTCTTTTATGCGGAACTCCATCATCCTCTAGCCGAAGAACAGATGGTATGCGTGTGGCCTACTGGCAGCACGGATACCAATGTTGGGCCGACTCCATTCGTGGTTTACCGCTGGGGCTACCATGTGTCGGGGGAGCCGATTGGACGCACTCGTTATTTTCTCGAAGCCGGCGTGGCGCTCTCGCAGAGCAACCAGCAGTTTTCGAATCAGGATTTGTACCTTTCGTTTGATCTCGATAGGAATTGGATTCGAGGCACGCACAACGCGCTGTTCAATTCGGAGTTTTCAGCCAGCCTTACTTCCATTCCTGTGGCGGCGACCAGCACGACCATGACCACTACAACGACGGGAGGTACAACCACTACTACCCCTGCCAACAGCCTAAGCACATTCATGAGTGCCCGCAAGGCTGCTGTGGTAGAAGGGGCGCTCTACGCGCCACTCTACGCCGATGCCTTCAAAGGATGGTTCGGCAGCGGCACGACAGCCTTTGTGGCACCCATCGTAAAAGGCGGCCTTCAGACGATTACCCAGGGAGCGCTCAGCTCCTCAAATCCAGCCCCTGGAACCAGCACAACATCGATGACAGTGAACAACAATGGGCTCTACTACTTCTGGGGAGCCGGAGTGCGCCTGGGAGATCTTAAATTGCATCGCTCATGGAACATCGCACCTTTGATGTTGAGCCACATCGACCTGACAGTTGGTCAATGGGAAAACTTCAAGCAATGCCGAACCAGGACCACGGCCGCCTGCCCCATAGGCACCAACGGCGCGGTCACCGGCGGCCTTTACGAGCCCCTTTTGTTTGCACTCGAGGGGCACATCGGCATCCCGAAAACCCCGGCGGAGATCGGCTTCAGCTCGATCACGCCGATCAATGGCGGAGGGCAAGGCGACTTGCGATTCTTTTTTGGCGTGAAGCTCGATATAGGCTGCTTCACGAAAGCCGTCACGAGCGGCGGCGGGGCAGGGAAGCTTTTCGATTGCTCTGAAGACCAACAAACAAGCGCGACTCCCGCAAATCATTAGGGCACCTGAAGCAACCGGGCCGCGGTGGGGATCAAAAAAGTGATCCATCGGTAGGCGGAACAAAATTGGCGGATGAGCCTGTAAGCCGGATTCTGTGCGCTGCGCGTCCATTGCGCTCGCTTGCGCGAGCGCTCCTTCGGCCTACGCAGCGCGGCGATCATTCCTCTAGGTCCGCGATCGCTCGCGGACTCGAGCACGTTTCCCGAGGGTCGCGGGGATAGGCGCAGCAAGCTTACGCCACCATCCAGCAAGACTTGCAGCTCTTCGCCGCCGCGCCGCCCACAGGGCCGGTCAACGCGGGAAGCGCATCCAACTCATCGTCTCCAGGGAGTCTTAGCGTAACTGCATAGAGGTCTCAACGCGTCCGGCCAACTCACTCCGCACCGCGATACTTGCGAGCGGCGGCGGCTCCAGCGTTCTCTCCGAAGTGGACCACTCTCGGGTCAGCGGCATTGCCATTGCCAATACGTATGAATAGTTGTACCCTCTGGCGCATTTGCGACTCAATCGGGGCGAGGGGCACTGGCAGGCTGAGCCCTCGGCTGTCTAGGTCGCAGGCAGTCACTCCTGGAAGGGGCCACGGAGATGATGAAGAAGGTCGGGCTCGTGGTCGTGGCAATCCTTGTCACGGCGGTTGTTGCCGGGATATGGGTGTGCGAGAACCTCACCGTCGAAGTACCGAATTATCCGAGCACCCATGCGACTGTGTGGCTCGAGCAGAATTGGACTCCGGAACAGCGGAGCTGGTTCAACCATGCCGATCAAGGCACGCAGACATTTTTCATTCCCTACGAATGGTTCATGGCTCTGGAGCAGCCGCTCGGCTCGACGACTCCCTCCGGGATGCTGAGCGATCCGGCGTACCTCGATCGGTACGGATTCATTCCTGACGACTCGCACTCCGGAAAACCTGAACTGCCCGTCGGCTTTGCCCACGGGGGCACGATGCGGAACCCGGATGGAACCCCGTGGCTCAACTCGCAGACTAATGCGGCGATGACTCAAGTTGGCTTAACTTGCGCGGCATGTCATACGGGGCGGTTCACGTACAAAAGTACTGCGGTCATGACCAGCGGCGCGCCAGCACTCTTGAATCTCGAGAAGTTTCAGGTGGGCGTTGGATTGGCGCTGCTGTACACAAAGATTCTGCCGTTTCGCTTCTCCCGATTTGCCGATCGCGTTCTCGGGCCAGGCGCGAGCGAGCAAGCAAAGGGCGAGCTCCGAAAAAAGTTCGACGAAGTAGTTTCCAAGTACAACGCGATCAACACCCTGAACAAGAATGTGAAACGCCAGAGCATCAATGAGGGCTTTGCCAGATTGGACGCGCTGAATCGCATCGGCGACATTGTGTTTGCGGTGGATTTCAGCAACCCGGACGGGCCAATTCCCGGCGACAACTACGCCGGGACTTCGGCCCCTGTCCATTTCCCGCGAATCTGGAATTCTTCGTGGTTTCTGTGGGTTCAATACAACGGTTCGATCGAGCAGCCGATGACGCGCAATGCGGGTGAAGCCCTAGGCGTGGGAGCGTGGGTGAATTTCACCGGAAGCAAGGATCAACAATTTGCATCGAGCGTCGAGGCTAAGAACATTTTTGAGATTGAACAGCTACTGGCGGGGAAGCCTCCCGATGCACATACCGGTTTCCGCGGACTGAATTCACCCAAGTGGCCGGAGAGCATTCTCCCTCCCATCGACGGAGCCCTCGCTGCCAAGGGCGCCGCCCTGTACAAAGAGAATTGCCAACCCTGCCATATGGCTCCTGTGACGGACCCGGAATTCTGGGGCTCGAACGAATGGACCGCCCCCAACTCCGCAGGCGAGAGATACCTGAATTTGGAGCAAATTCCTGTGAAGCACATCGGGACCGATCCGTCACAAGCCGAGGACATGATGAATCGGCGAGTGGCCGTTCCTGCCGATCTGGGAATTGCGAATCAGGAGTTCGGGTTGGCGCTGGGCCAAGTTGTGGACAAGACATTAGAGCGTTGGTACGACAGCCAACAACCCCCCGTCTCCCCAGCTGTGCGAGAGCAGATGAATGGATACCGCCCAGCCGAGGTGCGAGCTCTCGACTCTTACAAAGTCCGGCCATTGGATGGTGTGTGGGCCACTCCACCGTACCTGCACAATGGGTCGGTCCCCACCGTTTATGCCTTGCTCTCGCCGGTCGAGGAGCGGCCAAAGAAATTTCACCTCGGCAATCGGGAATACGATCCGGTGAACCTCGGATATCGCACCGAGGAAATTGCGGGGGACTTCGAACTCGACACGACAATTCGAGGCAACAGCAACTCCGGCCACGAATTCAATAACGTCAAGCGCGAGGGCGTCATCGGCCGGCTGTTGACTCCCGACGAACGCCACGCCTTGATTGAGTATCTCAAAACTTTGGCCGGGTCGATCGAAGCGCAGACGGAAAGAAAGTGAACCGCAACGCAGGATTATTCCGAGGAGCGCACCATGCGTGATCCAATTCTGATTTCTTACCGCCCTCCCAAGCTCGGATGGATTGCACTTCTCGTGGCTTGTGGAATGTTCGCCTGCACGAATAAAGGCGGAAATGCAAAGAAGGGGTCTCCGGGTGCTGCTCCCGCGCAAGGCCAGGTGATCGCGCCGCTTTCGGCGGATGATGTGTCCATACTGTTCCCTGCGCCGGCTGGCGCCGAGGATTTTACCAAACTGATCGCGGTGCGTGACATCACAACGTCGAATGGCCAGGACAGCTCGAAGCGCGATCCAGTTTGGCCGGACAGCGCGTTTCGAGATTTTGTTTCCATTGCCGCGAGTCAGGAAGCCCAAGTGGCGGGCACGCAGAGCCGGATCGGCTTGCCAGCAGAGGCTCAGTCGATTGACGCCTGGTTCGTCGCCGGAATTCGCATTGATGCGGGCGCGCCCGGGCTATCGAGTGAGGTGCGCGCGCAGTTCGGGCAGTCGCCGGAGATTCGCCTCATCATTCAGCCGGTGACGCGCAACCCGGACGGAACCCCCGTTGTGCACGACATCGCCGCTCATCTCATCTACGATTTCCGGGCGGCGTTGCCCGGGCTTCCGGGACAGCTCGGTTGCCTTCCGCGGCCGGAGCCTGATCTCAACGACTTTCGTTCGATCGTGGCGGATTTGGCCGCGCTGCGAACCAAATTGAGCAACGGCCAGCTTGGCGCGAATAAAGTGACCACCGCCGGTGTTCCCTTGGGGGTTCATCCCGGATTGGCGGACGCGACGACTGCAAGCAATTACCGCCAGGAGCTTTTGTCTTTCCTTGAAAAGCATATTGCCGGTCATCGTCTGAACGCGATGGCCATTGCCGGGCTGCCGGCAGGCGCGCCCAGGCCGTGGATTTTTCTATCCATTCTAAAGCTTCCCACGGGCAAGTTCGTGGGTGTGCATGGCCCGACGCTCGATGGCAAGCAATTCGCGCAAGAGTTGCAGGGAGCGGGACAAGCGCCGCGCGTGATTCCAGAGCCGCACACGAACAATCTCAATCCGATAACCTGCAAGAACGCCGCGATACCTACCGCTGATGTTCCCCTTGCGCAACGGAAGGGAGTTTCCACCTCCCAACTCTTCGTTACTCCGGCGCCATCCACCGAGCAGACGAATCAAATTCTCGACTTGATCGCCGATCCCTCAAAGAGCCATTTCTTCAATACGGATTGCGTGAGTTGCCATACCGAAACTCGGCGCGCGATGGAAATGCTCAACGTGAAGGAAATTCCTGGAATCGATTCGGCGGCGTTGCCGAACGGGCCGTGGGACGTGCGCAATTTCGGCTGGGCGCCGGCGGGCAAAATTTTTCAGCCGACGGTGACTCGGCGAACTGCAGCGGAGACGGCGGCGGTGGTGTCGTACATCAATTCGGAAGTGCTCGCCAAAGCAGCCGCATCGAGCCACTAGGCCGATTTTCAGGCTGATCGTGGCAGCGAACCTCGCCGGATGCGTGTAGGAATAGTTGGATCGTCAAGCAGCGGAATCCGGGGGCACGAGAAATATTTGGCGGATGAGCCTGTAAGCCGGATTCTGTGCGCTGCGTGTCCAGTGCGCTGGCTTGAGCGAGCGCCAGTTCGGCCTACGCAGCGCGGCGATCATTCCTCTAGGTCCGCGATCGCTCGCGGACTCGAGCGGCCTACCCGAGGGTCGCGGCGCCTGATTCTTGCGAACCGGGCGCGTACGGGCCGGGCCGGCCCTCCCCTCCTATTTGGCCTTGCTCCACGCGGGGTTTTCCGTGCCCCCGGCATTACTGCCGGGGCGGTGGGCTCTTACCCCACCTTTTCACCCTTGCCAAATGCGCTCGACCGATGGAGGCGTGTCTTCGGTTTTGCCGAAAACCTGCCGCAGAGGTGCAAGCATCACCGGCGGTCTATTTTCTGTGGCACTTTCCGTAGCCGCGTTCCCTGGCGGCGAACTCGCGCTCGCCCAATTCAAACAGGGACCAGCTCCCTGGCGTTGCCAGGCGCGTTGCCCTTTACCCTGAGAAAGCCCCGGTGGGGCTTCCGAAGGGTTCACCCTTCGAGCTGCCGTGGCAGCTTCGAAGGGAATTCGGAGTCCGGACTTTCCTCCCGTCCCGAAGCTTCGGGACCGGCGATCACCCGGCTCACCCGCCAGTAGCAATTATACCTGCTAAAGAGCCAGTTCAGGAGCTGATTCCGAAGTTGGCGGGGGCGTCTGGTCAATAGGCGACAGTAGAAATCGCCGCAAGAGCAGAACCCCGACCGCACACCAGAGGAAATCCAACAACCACCAAGGCGCGCGGATCAGAATGTTCGGATCGGCAACGAAAATATTGAATACGCCATGCGCTAGCGCGGCAGGAAGGACGGACCGTGATCGGATTGTGAGCCAGGCCAAGACATAACTCTGGGCAACGGTGGCGAGGAGGCGTGAGAAGAGGTGGAGGAAGACATATCCAGTCGTCATGTAATTGTTGAAGTCTGCCGAGAAGTGGTATGCACCCCAGACGATGCCTACGAAAAAGATCCCTCGCCACAGACCGTATCGCTGAATGAAACGTGGCTGTAGGTAACCCCTCTAAGCAACCTCCTCTACAAGGGCTGGTGGAAAATACCAGAGCGATGCGGCAGCGGGTATGGCGAAATAAGTGGCCGGCAGGGGTGCGGGGCGGTTGCCCCAATGATGCGCGCTCCAAAGTATGCGGTCATGCGCGAGCCAGAAAAGCGGGCACAAAATTGCGAGCACGGCGGGAATTCCTGCGCCCAGTCCCAAATATGCGATCGGAGGCCGATGGAATGATTTTTGAAGAGTATTTCGCCAGTCATGTCCGGAAGCGATAAGCACGAGCAGCAGCAAAAGGAGGGCGCCCACAATCTTGCCCAAGCTAGTGACCCATAACGGAAGATGGCCAGCCCACATGTCGGGAGCGAGGAACAGAGGTAGGGCGAGCAAGCCTTCTAAGATTCTCTCCACAGGAAGAAGGCAAATCATTATCCAGCCGAACAGCACCACTTGGCGGTCGTATTCCAGGGGAACTGCGCTTCCCGCATGGCGCAAGCGGAGGGGTAAAGTCGCGCGGCCCCAAAGCAGCAGCAGCATGAAAATCGCGACGAGGGCGAACCCGGAGGCGGCGATTTGGCCCCCTGGACCTAAATTCGACATCAATGCGGGAATTACACCGGGACTCCAAAGATGAGCCCCCTCCGGCAAATGAAGAACGAATCTCGCCGGCTCGGAATAGTCTCGGAACCAGAGAAAGGCAATGATGGGGACGGCGAGCAAGCTTGAAAGCCCGAAGAGCAATGTCGCCGAGACCATGCGGCGTGCGAGCCTTCCACACCGCAAGAAGCAGAGATAGTAGCCGGCGGCTCCGGCGGCTACGATCGGTAGACACAAGTAAAAGACGGTTATCGCCCATCTCGCCGACGTATACGCTGACCCCGATGTCAGTGGCCACCATCGAAGGTGCAGAGTGATAAAAAGAAATGTCGAGCCAAGGAGAATCAGCCAGTGGCTTGGCTCTGCGGGCAGGATGCTTCGCACGAAGGCGCCGGCTCGATACCCAGGGCTATGGTGGGACATTTCGGAGGGAGATTATGTCCCATCCAATTAGCATTCACCATTGTTATCTGCGCCGCGAGCGGGATAGAGCTTGCCTGAGAGCAACCCTCTCATCCACACACTCGCGGAAATCGGAGGGCCAATAACGCGGTCGAAATTCAAATGATCAATTGTGCGTAGGAGCTGTCTGGGCCGGCCCGCCCACGAGTTCGACTGAGCGAACGTGGATGACGCCGGTCTCTTTGTCGTAGGTGCCGGTGATTTTCACCTGGCGTGCGGCGTAGTCCTTGGTGAAGTCCTGCTTATCGAGCTTGTAGACGCGGCCTTTGTTCTGAAGGACGAAGCGGCCGCCGCGCTGGGTGATGCAATACCAGACGCAGTCGGCGTCGGTGGTGCCCACATTTTTCCCTTCCAGCATTTCTTTGTGCGACTGGCTCAGGGAGTGGACGTTCATCGCGCACTGGGAATCGGCGATGATGCCTTTAAAAGTTTCTTCCCCGCCGGCGAGGGCAGCGGCGCACGAGGCAGCAAGAATTGCGAATGCAATTCCAGTATGAATCCAACGATTCGAGTTGCTCATTTTCATTCCTTCGTTTCCGGGGATGGGTCCGGACCTCATCATCCCCCGTTTGGCAGAACGGTGAACTTCATATGCATGCCTTCGTGATTGCCGCTGCAAATGACGGTGCAGACGACTTCATATTCGCCGGGCTCGGCCGGTGCGGCGACATTGAATTCCTGCGTGCCCGGCTGCAAGAGAAAATCCCAACCGGGAACCGGGGTGTGATCCCTGGCGCGCAAGAGCGAAAACCCGTGAATGGAGCCGTCGCGATTATGCGTCTTCGCGCGGATGGCGGTGATGCGCAGAAGGATCGGCTCGCCGGCGGTGACGGTGATCGAGGGAGTGGCCATTCCGGCGATGCGATAGCGGCTGTCGTGATCGGCGGTGACTTCGATCACACGCGGCTGGGCAAGCGCTTGCCCGGGAGCAGGAGCTGGCATCGGGGATTGCGCGGGCGCTTGCGCCAGCACTGGTGGAACCAAGAGCCAAAATGCGAGGCGCGCCGAACCCCGCGCGACGAGCAGTCCTTTGCGGAATTTGAACATGGGCCCCCGCGTCTCCCCGGCTATTGCTGCATGTACTTCAAGATCAATTTCATGTCGTCGTCGGTGATTGTGGCGCGCACCCGCATGTGCCGGATGGCCGTGGCCATCACACGAGGCGGGAACTTTGGCGGCGCCTGATGGCAGCGGCCGCAATTGGCTTTGAAGCGCTTCTCGCCTTCCAGGCGGTCCGCGGCGCTCGAACGGACCGGTTCGATTTTGCGCGCTGCGGGAGAGGCTGCGTTCGATGAAGCCACGCTCGTGGCCGGATGGGGGCCAGCGCTCGAACCGGTGCTGGATGCGGCCATCGGCGGGCCGGCCGGCGCGGACGCGGGCTCTTGAGCTGCGAGCCAAAGCGTGGCGCTGAACACGGCGAGCGTGACGAGCGAGGGCACAAGGAATTTTCGTATCGCCGTCATTCGCCTCTCCCAAGCGCCGCCACGAAGCGATACGTCAGCCCGACGGTCCAGATATTTGAATTGCCCGCGGGCGTGAACTGGCGCCCATAGCTGCTGACGGCGCGGAAATCCTGGAAGATCGTGTAGTTCAGCCCATACTCGAAAAACTTCGTGTTGACGGGAAGGATCGAGGTGGCCGGAGAAGCCCCGGTGAAATATTGCTGCATCCGCGCGACGATTTGAGCGCGGCGCATCGCGTCTTCCCAGCGATGAACCTGGCTGAGCCGGTAAGCGGACTCTACCCAGTAGCCGCTTCCAGTGAAGGCGCGCGCATACTCGGCGCGGAGGTCAAGTGGGAGCGCGCGGGGCTGCCAGGCGAAATGAAACCCGAAGGCGTTGGAATGCACATCCACCAGGTGGCGTTGGAACGACCCGCCAAATTCGAGGCGCGGCCCGGGAAAATAGAGGCCCACGCGGCCGCCCGCCGCCCGGTCGGAATCAACCGGTGAAACCGTGCTGAGCGCGGAGAAATAGACGGCGTAGTTGAGCTCGACCTTTGGATGGAGGGCAAATCCGCCGCGAAGCATGGCGCCGGTGCTTGCGTTGCTAGGACCCGTGGCGATGGGAAGAATCAGCGGATCGGTTTGCAAGTTGCGAATCCAAATCGGGTACAGGCGTTCGTTGAAAATACCGAACGGTGTAAGAAACCTTCCGACCGTCACGGTGAGATAAGGATTGGCGATGAAATCGAGCTGGAAGTAGTCGACTTCCTTCTGCACATACCCTTTGAAGCTGTTGCTCCAGGGAGGCTGGGAGAGATCGGATTCAAAGGTCGTGCGGGATTCGATCAGCCACCGGTCGCCGATCGGGATGAGCAGAACCGGGGAGATGAGCGGCCCGAGGTGCGCATCGCCGCCGTCAAACGTAGTGATGAATCCGGCGCCGACGTTAAGCACCGAGACCGGTTTTGGAGAATCAGTGTCGTCGGATTGTGCGCGAACGGCGGGAGCGCAGGCTATCGTTAGTGCAAGAAACGCCGCAAGCCAAACGGAATTCGCGAAATTTCCCGCCGGCCCTCGCAGCCCGGAAGCTGGGGCCGGCCGGTGGTGCCCGGGGACACCGGATGGATTGCCTGAAGCCATCGACACCTTAACGTGCGAAGAGATCGCCTAATCGGAATTGGCCTCTGTACATCAGAATGATGGAAGCAGGGACGGTGCGGGTCAATGAACCGGCGGGGCGGAGATGTCGTTCTGATAATGGCTGAAAGCGATTGTCTTTGAGTTATGCCTTGTGCACAAGGCTGGAAATCGCCGGCAACCTTCGCGAACCCGGCAGCAGGAACTTCGATTGACCCTGAGGGCCATGGAAAACGGCGCCTGGGTTCGCTTCCGGTGCCGAAGCGAACCCAGGTGAGCGGAGCGAGCGACATGCACCGAACTCGATTACGCGCGGCGCCGGGGGCGGAACGGGAGCGGGCGGTGCCTCGGTGCTTTCGGCACAGCGACTTTCGAGAAGGGGACATCGACACCGGAGATTCCCGAGCAGGCGCCAGCAAGGCCCTGATACGTCAGGTAAAGTTTCTGGTTGCCGTTCTGGTCGGTGCCCTCCGCCAAACCATTACCATCGGTGCCGCTGGCAGTGAACAGCACCACGTTGCCCGAATTATCGGAGGCGATGGCCTGCAACATGTCGCCGGTGGCAAAGCTGGGGGCATAGGTATTGGCGAGCGCGGATGCAATCGTCAGATTAGAGAAGCAAAGGCCGCTGCCCTTGGCTGCGGTCACCGTGCCGGTCAAGTTGAAATTCGAATCCGTGGCAAACGTCATCGAGACTGTGCCGCTGCCAGAAGTGGAGAAGGAACCATTGGTTTCGAACGATCCCTGATAGGTGCCGTTGATCGGCGAGAAAAGGACGGCGGTGAAATTTCCGCTATCGCCCTTCATGCAGGCCCCGGTGGAAGTAAACGTCCCGGTAAATTGGGTTCCGTTCGAAGAAGGCTGGCCGGTGAACACGATTGTGTCGATGCCGCCGTTGCTGTCCAACAGCGTGACGGTGATCGTTGCGGTATAGAGGTACCCGAAGAGATCGAGCCCCGTCACCGTCATGGCTTGCGTGCCGCCGCTCGCCGAGCAATTGGAGTTTGTGAAGGCATTGGCCAAATCGACGGTGGCAATCGCCTGATTCCATTCGAAGTTTGTTGAAAGCTGCCAGTCGGTGGTGATGACCAGCGGGTTGTAGCAGCTTGCATTCGAATCGTTCGGGTTGTCGTTTTGGCCGGTGGTGCAGGGATCCGGCGCGCCCGTGGGCGTCGTGGTGATGGGGACCGCGTTGGGAGCGGATTCCGACGTGGTGACAATCGTCCACTGCTGCGGAACCGTGCCTCCGCTTTGAGCGTAGGCTGCAACCCTTCCGAACAGGAAGAGTAAAAGGATCGCTGCGATTCGAAGGATTTTCATTTCCATTTTCTCCCGATCTTTTTGATCCTCGCCGGGTTCGGATTTTGGCGTGGCGTCTTTTCCGCTCTCACCGAGTTGCTGGATTCCAAGCTCGCGGATCCAAGCTTCCAAAACCTCTCTTTGCTCTTGCGGTACAGCGAGGAATTGCATCCCCATGCCCATGCCCGGCGTTGCGTAAATGACCATCGCCTGGGCCTCAAAAGTCCGATCCCATTTCCTGAGCCGCAGGTTCACCAGGGTGGAAGGCGGGAAAGGATTGATCGTATCGACGTAGCAGCCGCCGAGGCTCAAATCCGAGGTGCGCGCGGCAATGGCCGTTTTCCATTTCGGCTCGAGAAGTTGTGCCTCCGCGATGAATGAGAAGCGCGGATTCCGGCGCCGCTCGGTTGGCCTGGCCTCGTTTGAACCGCCCTTCTTGCTATTGGCTGCGTCCATGGTCTTTTGCTCCTCTCCCGCTGACTACACCCCTAATAAGGCAAGCCAGTAGCCCATCTGTCCATCTCCTAAGTCACTTTGAATCAGATACTTACGAAATAGCAGGGCCCTGGATATGTACACGACGCTTGCAGGGTGTTCGTCAGGACTACAGCCCGCAAAGTGGGGGGTGGGGGCTGTATTGGCAGGCCTAAAGACGGGACGGGTCTTGTTGAAATCCTGCTTTCCAGGGCGCTGTGCCCGCCGCGTTTTTCTGGAGTGCGGCTTGTCCCGAGCGCAATGGAGGGGCGGCTTGACGCCGCTTTGGGCCCGTGTTCGCCCGCCAGAAGCCAGCCACTCGACCGAGGCTTGACTCGGTCGGCGCGATTGATGCGTTATCGGTCTTGGGATGCCAACAGAGCCAAGCGGAGGTCCGAATAGATGGATGTGCCCCGCTTGAGGGGGTCGCGCTAAGCCGGGTCGTCGGCCACTTCGGCTTCCGGTTGCTGCTCCTCTTCCGTGGCGGGCTTGAGAAGCTCGTAGAGGTGAGTGCGGCTGATGCCCAAGATCTCGGCAGCCTTCACTTTGTTTCCGCCAACCCGCTCCAAAACGCGTTGAGCGTGCAGCCGCTCGAGCTGGCGGATGGACATAAGTGGATCCGTCTCCAGGGTTGAGGCGGATTTTTGGGCGTGAAAGCTATCGGGGAGGTCGCGGATATCGATGAACTCCGAATCGGTCATCATGCAGGCATGGCCGATCACGTTTTGAAGCTCACGCACATTCCCGGGCCAGGGAAAACGCGCGAGGGCGGCTTGAGCACGGCGAGTGAGCCCGGTGATTGGTTTGTTGTACTCCGCGGCGAATTGCCGCAGGAAGTGACGCTCGAGCAGCGGCAGGTCTTCGCGCCTCTCGGCGAGCGAGGGAATTCGCAGCTCAACCATGCAAAGCCGGAAATAAAGGTCTTCGCGAAACTTGCCCTGGGCGACCATCTCAGGAAGGTCGCGGTTCGTGGCCGCCACCACGCGAACGTTCACTTTTCGAGGGGCAGGCGAGCCCACGCGTTGAAATTCCCGGTTTTGAAGGACGCGCAAAAGCTTGGCCTGCATCGGCAAAGGCATTTCGCCGATTTCATCCAGCACGGCTGTGCCGCCATCGGCATATTCAAAGAGGCCGACTTTGTTCTGGTCCGCGCCGGTGAAGGCGCCCTTTACGTGGCCGAACAGTTCGCTTTCCGCCAGCGTCTCGGAAATCGAGGAGCAGTTCAAAGCCACAAAGGGGCCGGCGCTCACCGCGGACAAATGATGCAGAGCTTTCGCCGCCAGCTCTTTTCCTGCGCCGGTCGCGCCGGTGACAAGAACCGTCCGGAAGTGCGGAGCGATGCGCCGGATCTTCGAAAACAGATCGAGCATCAAGGGGCTGCGCCCGATCATTCCTTCGAATTCGAAATTTTCGAGGAGGTCGTTATCGAGCTTCAGGCTTCGCTGCCTGCGCTTCGTTTCTTCGGCGATTTGACGCAGTCTTTGCTGGAGCTTTTCGGCCGGCAGCGGCTTCGGCAAGTAATCCGAAGCGCCTTTCTGAATGGCTTCGACGGCCGATTCGGTCGAGTAATAGCCGGTCATCAGGATGACGTCGATGCCCGGATCGAATTCCAGAATTTTTTCCAGCAGTTCCATCCCTTCGATGCCGGGCATCACCAGATCCAGCAGCACGACCTGCGGATGCATGCGCCGCACAAGCTCGAGCCCGGCCTGGGGATCCGAGGCCGTGTGAATCTCCCATTGCTCGTCGGCCAGAATGAATTTGACGAGCTTGAGATTCTGCGGATCATCATCGATGACTGCGAGTTTCATTGCCGCACCACATCCACTGGACGCTCCTGCTTCCCTGCGGCGTCGCTCAGCGCTTCTCCCACTCGCCGGAGAAGTTCTTCGTGCGTAAACGGCTTGTGCAGAATCGAGGTGCCGGGATTCAGCTCTCCCTGCGTGCCGAGTTCCCCGTCGGTGTATCCGGACATGTAGAGCACGCGCGTCTCCGGGCGAGAGCTTGAAAGAGACGCGGCGAGAGCGCAGCCGCTCATTCCCGGCATGATGACGTCGGTCAAGAGCAAGTCGATCGTGCTGCTGGTTCGCTTCGCGATGTCGAGCGCCTGCTGGGCATCCGCGGCTTCGAGAACCGTGCAGCCCTCGGCCTGGAGAACATTGCGAGTGAGCGTGCGCAGCGACGATTCGTCCTCCACCAGCAACACGACGGCGTGGCGCTTTTCGAATTTCTTCGCGGGCGGTCGCCGCACATCGGTGTTTTCTGCCGCCGCGACCCGCGGCAAATACACCTCGAACGCCGTCCCTCTTCCAACTTCGCTTTGCACCAGGATGTACCCGCCGCTTTGCTTGACCACCCCATAGGCTGTGGCAAGTCCCAGCCCGGTTCCTTTCCCTTTTTCCTTGGTGGTGAAAAATGGCTCGAAGATGTGGGCCTGCACGTCGGGACTCATGCCGCAGCCGGTGTCCGCCACTTTCAGCAGGACGTAACTTCCCGGCGTGAGATAGCGTGGACGCGCGGAATCGGATTCGCGCCATTCCACATTAGCGGTTTCAATCGTGAGCTTTCCTCCCCGGGGCATGGCGTCGCGCGCGTTGACGGCCAAATTCAAAATCACTTGCTCGATTTGGGTGCGGTCGGCTTTCACCCGCCCGAGAGAATCGGCCAGCACCAGCGACAATTGAATGTGCTCGCCGATCAGCCTCCCCAGCATCTTTTCGGCTTCGCGCGCGATTTCGTTCATGTCCAGAACGCTGGGCGCGAGCACCTGCTTGCGGCTGAAGGCCAAAAGCTGTTGGGTGAGCGACGCGGCGCGTTTGCCTGCTCGCTGAATTTCGTCGATTGCCTCGCGTGACGGGTCTTCCGGCTTCAGTCGCTTTTGCAGAGCCTCGGTGTAGCCGATGATCACACCCAGCAGATTATTGAAGTCGTGCGCGATGCCGCCGGAAAGCCGGCCGATGGCTTCGATTTTTTGCGAGAGGCGAAGCTGCTCCTCGAGCTGCTTGCGCTCGGTGATATCGCGATTCACGATCACCAGTTTTTCAATTTTTCCGTGGGCGTCGCGGACGACGCTGGCCGTCGATTCGAGCGGGATCCAGTTTCCGTACTTGTGGCGGATGCGATATTCCACGCGCCGCCCGCGGCCCGTGCGCTTGGCTTCATCGGCCGCCTCCATCACCTGCGCGCGATCGTCGGGATGGATTTGCTCGAAGGCCGATGTCTTTCGCAGCTCTTCGGTCGAATAGCCGAGGACTCTTTCATACGACGGGCTGTTGTACGCGCGCTTGCCGTCCACGCTCACCACGGCAATCAAGTCCGCCACGTTTTCGCTGATCAGCTTGAAGAGCTCTTCGCGTTCGGCCGTTTGCTTTCGCGCGCGATAGATTTGCACCTGCTGAAACACGACGTACAGGTCAAACAGCAGCACCAGGCCCGCCAGGGCGTAGACGAGCACATCCTTATCCGGCGTGCCATACGCTTTGAACTCCAGGCTGAACAGCGGAATTGCCAGCAGGGAAATTCCCACGGTCAGGACGAGGGACAGCACGATGCTCGAGACCGAGAGCCACCACTGGCGGCGCTCCACGTGGCGCCAGTTGTCCTCCAAGCGTCCCGCTGCTTTCGCACCGGCAGATTTTCGCGCTCTCATCGTGGGTGTCCCGCGGGGCAGGCCGAAACCTTTCCCAAGTTCTGCTACTAGTTTTGCACCAGATTCGCGCGGGGGCGATGGCGCTCCGCTTGCAGGGTGCCCTCACGGTTACCCGCGCGTGACGCAACGCCGGGGTGCTGAGCAGCAGAAAAAGGAGAGGCCAAGCCCTCTCCTAAATTCCGAATTCCAGCGCTGCTGGGAACTTCAGGGGCTGAAGCCCTGCAGAGTCGGCCATTCTGGTGTCGCGGTCGAAACCGCGACCTACAAAGCGGATTCATCAGACGGGTTCGCCTTACTTGGGGGCGACCAATTTCTCGAACTGCGATTCGTCCAGGATTTTCACGCCGAGCGATTTGGCTTTGTCGTATTTCGAGCCGGGGTCGGCCCCCACGACAACGTAGGTGGTCTTTTTGCTCACTGAAGAACCCGCCTTGCCGCCATGCGAGGCAACGAGGGCCTCGGCTTCTTCGCGCGAGCGGTGCGCCAGCGTGCCGGTAAACACGAACGTCATCCCGGCGAATTTGGTGTCCCGCGGAGCCTGGCGCTCCCCTTTCATATTGACGCCCGCAGCGCGCAGCCGCTCGATCAGCTTGCGGTTCGCGGGCTCGGAAAAAAATTCCAAGATTCCTTCGGCGACTTTCGGGCCGACTTCGGCGACTTCCTTGAGTTCCTCTTCGCCCGCTTCGGCCAGCTTCTCCATCGAGCCGAAATGATTGGCCAGCAATTGCGCCGTCCGTTCGCCGACGAAACGAATTCCCAAAGCGTAGATCAGGCGGTCCAGGCTGTTCTTTTTGCTCGCGGCAATTTCGTCGAGCAGATTCTGCGCTGATTTTTCCGCCATCCGCTCGAGCCCGGCCACATCATCGAGCTTCAGGTGATAGAGATCGGCGTAGTCTTTCACCAGGCCTTTCTCGACAAGCTGGTCCACTAACTTATCGCCCAGGCCGTCGATGTTCATGGCGTGCCGCCCGGCGAAATGGAGCAGCGATTCCCGGCGCCGCGCGGGGCAGGACACGTTCACGCAACGATACGCGACTTCCTCTTCCTCATGATGGATGCGCGTGCCGCACTCCGGGCATCGCTCCGGCATGCGGAATTTCTTTTCTTCTTTCCCGTGCTTCACCACCTTCAGCACGTGCGGGATCACTTCCCCCGCTCGCTCGATCAGCACCGTGTCACCCGCGTGCAGGCCCAGCCGCTCGATTTCGTCCATGTTGTGCAGCGTCGAGCGGCTCACGGTGACGCCCCCCACCTGGACCGGTTCGAGATGAGCGACCGGGGTGAGCACGCCCGTGCGCCCCACCTGCACCTTGATTTCGTTCACCACAGTGGTTTCCTGGTGCGCGGGATATTTGTAAGCAATGGCCCAGCGGGGCGCCTTGGCCGTGAAGCCCAGCTCGTTCTGCAACGCGGTTTCGTTTACCTTGATGACGATGCCGTCGATTTCATACGCCAGCTTTTCGCGCTTCGATTCCCACTTTTTGATGTACTTCTCCACCTCTTCGATTCCGTGGCACAGCTCCCAATCCTCGCTGGCCCGGAACCGCAGCGTGGCGAGAGCTTCGAGAACTTCCGAGTGCCGCTTCTTCGGCACGCGGCCGTCGACGAAAAGATAGTACGCAAAGAAGTCGAGCTTGCGCGCCGCCGTGATTTTCGGATCGAGCACGCGCACCGCTCCGGCGGCCGCGCTACGCGCATTGGCAAAAATTTTTCCGCCCTGCTCTTCCTGCTGCTCGTTCAATTCCTCAAACGCCTTGCGCGTCATCATCGCTTCGCCGCGGACTTCGAAGCCGGCGGGAAGGCCGGCCTTTTTCAGCAAGGCCGCGTCCGCGCGCAGCGGGATCGAGCGAATCGTCTTCACGTTGGGCGTCACGTCTTCGCCGGTGGTGCCGTCTCCGCGCGTGACGCCCCGCACCAGCAAGCCCTTTTCATAGAGGAGCGACATACTGAGCCCGTCGAATTTGTGCTCGCCGATGTATTCGATTTTTTCGCGGCCGGTCAGCTCGCGCACGCGGCGGTCGAACGCGCGCAGCTCCTCGAATGAAAAAGCGTTGTCGAGGCTGACCATCGGCGTCTTGTGGCGGACGGTTTGGAATCCCTCGCGCGGTTCGCCGCCGACGCGCTGTGTAGGTGAATCCGGCGTGACAAGCTCCGGATGCTGGGACTCAAGCTCCTTCAACTGGTTCATCATGCGGTCGAATTTCGCGTCGGAGATTTCCGGCTCGTCGAGCACGTAATAGAGGTATTCGTGCCGGCGGATTTCCTCGCGCAGGCGTTCGATTGCTCCGGCAGCGTCGCGCGTTTTGGACATCGACACCCTCAGTGGGATGAAATCGGATTGAACGGCGGGATATTATACAATGCCCGTTTATTTGAACAGGACAGTCGCCCGCAATGCCTGCCGGAATCAACGACGCGCTGCTGATTTACAACCCGACGAGCGGGCGCCGCCGCCATCGGCGCTTCCTGGAAATCGAGCAGGGCGTGCGAATCCTCGAAGAGGCGGGCATCCATGCCGAGCTTGCTCCCACCACCGGCCCCCGCACGGCGCAAGTGATCGCCAGGCAGGCCGTGGAACAGAACCGCGGGATGGTGATTGCCTGCGGCGGCGACGGCACGATCAACGAAATCGTCAACGGGCTCGCGGGAAGCCATGTCCCCTTGGCCGTTCTTCCCGCGGGAACCGCCAACATTCTCGCCAAAGAGTTGGGCATTCCGTGGGACATCCCTCACGCCGCGCGCTTGATTCCCGATGGAGCCATCCGGCGAGTGGCGCTGGGCATCGCCATCCGCCTCGACGGAAATCACTCGGATGAGGCCCCCCGCGGCGGGCGCTATTTCCTGTGCGTCGGCGGCGCGGGTCCGGACGGCGCGATCGTCAACGCCGTGCACGAAGGATTGAAAAAGAGCACGGGAATTCTCGCTTATTGGGCCGAGGGCTTCCGCCAGCTCGTGCATTACAACTTCCCCGAGTTGCGGATTCGCTCTGCTGGCCTGGATCACAAAGCCACCATCGTGGTGGTCGGGCGCACGGCGCACTACGGCGGGCCATTCAAAATTACCACGGGCGCCAGCCTGTTCGAAGACTCCTTCGAGCTTCTCACCAACGCCGCGCGCAGCCGCTTCCGTTACCTGGCTTGCTTGCCCGCGCTTTGGTTCGGCACGCTGCGAGGCATGGAAGGCATCGAGACGTGGAAAGCCACCGACGCCGTGTGCGAGCCGAACGGCGGGGGGACGGTTTACGCCCAGGTGGATGGCGAACCGATTGGCGCGCTGCCGATGGCATTCCGGATTGTGCCCGATGCCCTGTCGCTCGTGACCCCGGCGGGGAAATAACGCCGAGTTGATTCGCGGAGGACACGCGTCAGGGCACGGCTTCAGCCGTGCCGAATGGCGCTCCCTGCTCAGGGGTTTCAACCCCTGAGGTTCAGCACATCGCCGAAGACGAAATTTCCAGAAAGAGATCGGCAGAGAATAAGGAGGGACGCGAGCATGGATCCTCTCACTCATGCTTTAACGTCTCTGGCGCTGGCGCGAGCCTGCTCCCCGCGCTTGCCGCGGTTCAGCACGGCGATGCTCGTGGTCGCGGGCGTAGCGCCCGATCTCGATTACCTGAGCTTTCTCGCCGGCCCCGATGCCTTTCTTCGCCTCAATCGGGGCCTGCTTCATTCCCTGCCGTCGCTGGTTGTGCTTTCCTGCGCCATCGGCGGCGCGTTTTTAGCGGTCGATCGAAAGCGCCCGGCAAACGGCGCCGGCGAGCGTTTGCGCCTGGCGCCTGCGGCGGCCACTTGCGCGGCCGGGCTTGCGGGCCATCTGCTGCTCGATTCCTGCACGGCTACCGGAACGCAATTGCTGTGGCCGGCACGCTTGCGCTGGTTTTCCTGGGGAATTTCTCCGAATTTCGATCCGTGGCTGCTGATTCTGCTCCTGGGCGGAATTTTGCTGCCGAATTTGCTCGGCCTGGTGAGCGAAGAAATCGGCAGCCGCAAGAAAGGGCCGGGCGCGCCACGCGGCGCGATCGTCACGCTCGCGCTCGTGGCTGTATTTCTCGGCGGGCGCGCGCTGCTTCACAGCCGCGCCGTGAACTTGCTGCTCTCGCACGAATACCACCGCCAGGCCGCGCTCGATGCAGGAGCCTACCCGGTTGCCTCGACGCCCTTTGCCTGGCGGGGAGTCGTTGCCACCGACAACACCATCGAAGAATTGGAAGTTTCGCTCGTGCCCGGAAGCGTATTCGACTCGGAGCGGAGCGTTACTCGGTACAAGCCGGAAGATTCACCCGCGCTCGAAGCCGGCGAACGCACGGCGCGCGCGAAGGAACTTCTTGCCTACGCGCAGTTCCCCCTTGCCACCGTCCGGCAACATGAAGACGGCTTTCGCTTCGAATTGCACGATCTTCGATTCGCCCCGGGGGATTCCAGCCGCGAGAATATCTACCTGTGGATCGATTACGACGCGGGCCTTCGCGTCCGAAACGAAGTCTTCCGCTTCGCCATGTCGGGCAGTCCGTGAAGCTGCGCTCGCGAACGAATTACCTCTCGTAGGGGCACGCCATGCCGTGCCCGCGTTTGATGCAGGCACTCATCACCCCTTCGCCGCGGCGCCACGAGTCAACAGCCGGCTTGCGACATACAAAACTGCCATCACCGCCACAATCGAGAGCCCAAACGCACGGCTGTGTGACGTCAAAAATTGCAGCGCCGCTTCTCCATACCGGACCGCGAGAATCCCCTCGGTGACGTAACGCGCGCCGCGGCCGACGAGCAGCGCCAGGACGAACGTCCGCAGCGGAACTTGAAACGCGCCTTCCGCGATCACGAAAATCTTGAACGGAAACGGCGGCGGCAGAATCGCCGGAAAAAACACGCTGAGAAACGCATGCTCATCCACCCATCTTTTCACCGTCTCCGCCCGGCCACCCGCGTGTCGATGAAAGTAGGTCTCTCCCAGTTTTTTCGAAAGGAGATACAGCCAGATGCAGCCCGCAAGCGATCCTGCGGCAGCCATCGCCGCGTAGTAAGGCATGCGCGCCGGGTTGGAGAGCGAGAGGTGAATCACCAGTGCGTCGGTGATGAATGGAAACGACAGCACCGAGGAATCGAAAAACGCCACCACGAACAGCCCGGCGCCGCCCAGGCTCGCCACCAGGCGGCTCAGCCAATTCGGAAGCGTGCCTTGCTTCATGCGCCGCGATGGCTCCGTTTCAAGCGGGCGATTGTAGCAGAGTTGCCGCGAGCGCCTTCATCCGCCCGGAGGCAAGCCATTCGTGCATCCATGAATTTGGCAACTTAATTCGAGGATTGCCTCATTCGATCACGATATGAGTATCGGTGGACTCGATCCCCTGAATGGGCTGCACCTTGTCGATGACCAAATTGCCCAACGCCCGTTCGTTTTTCACGTCGACGAGCGCGATGATGTCAGGGCGGCCCCAACAAGCGTGCACGAGCTCGACGGCCTCGATCTGCTTCAGCTTTTCCAGGACCACAGAACTTTTTCCCGCTCGCACATTCACCAGCACAAACGCCTTCATCGTCCACCTCCTGCTCCGCTCACATTTCCCGTAAGTCCGGTTGCCCACAAACTAACTTACCCGCCCGCGGAAAGGCAAATTGCTGAATCGGTGCGGGTCGGATAGAATTTGCGTTTGAGCAAAGTCCCTCCGTCCATGTCGCTCCTTGACGCCTTGAACGAACGCCAGCGCGAAGCCGTGCTCGCGACTGAAGGCCCCGTGCTCGTGCTCGCCGGCGCGGGAACGGGCAAGACACGCGTGATCACTTACCGCGTGGCGCACTTGATCGAGCGGGGCGTGCCGGGAAGCGCCATTCTCGCGGTCACCTTCACGAACAAAGCCGCGAACGTCATGAAGGAACGCATCGGCGAGCTGTTGCGTTCTGTCGGCCGCGATGCCTCGGACGTCTGGATTTCGACGTTTCATTCCATCTGCGCCCGCCTGCTGCGGCGCGACGGCACTCGCCTCGGCCTGCCGCGCGATTTTGCCATTTACGATGACGACGCCCAGGACGCGGCCGTCAAACGCGCGCTCGAGCTGCTCGATCTCGCGGACTCGGGCCTCGCACCGCGCAGCCTACGCGCCCAGATCAGCCACGCGAAGAATCACGGCATCACGCCGGAGGAGATGGAAGCGGAAGCCATCAACGAATCCCGCCGCCAGGCCGCCGCCGTCTTCCGCACATACAACGAAATCCTCCGCCGCGCGGGCGCCCTCGATTTCGACGATCTGCTTCTCCGCGCCGTCGAGCTGCTGCGCGAGCATGCCGATGTGCGCGCCGCGTGGAACGCGCGCTTTCAATACGTGATGGTCGATGAATTCCAGGACACCAATGCAGCACAGGAAGAGCTGGTCCGCCTGCTCGCGGGCGCGCACAAGAATGTGTGCGTGGTGGGCGACGAAGACCAATCCATCTACGGCTGGCGCGGCGCGCGCGCAGGCAATCTCAAGCGCTTCACCGAAGATTTCCCCGGCGCGAAGATCATTCGCCTCGAGGAAAACTATCGCTCGACGCAAACCATCCTCGACGCCGCCGCGGCGGTCGTGCGGCGCAACACGGAGCGGCTGGGAAAAACTCTGCTAGCGACGCTCGGCGCGGGCGGCCGGCTGCGATTCTTCGAAGCGCACGACGCATCCGCCGAGGCGGAATTCATTTGCGGCGAACTTTCTTCTCTCGTGCGAAACGATCCCGGCGGGCGCTTTGCCGTGCTTTACCGCACCGGCGCGCAGTCGCGCTCCTTTGAAGAAGTGCTGCGGAGGCTGGGGATCCGCCACCGCGTCGTCGGCGGATTCAGTTTTTACGAGCGCGCCGAAGTGCGCAACGCCCTCGCGTACATCCGCCTGCTGTCGCATCCCGAAGACGACATTGCGCTCCAGCGCGTGCTGAATGTTCCGCCGCGCGGCATCGGCGCCGCCACGCTCAACGCTCTCAAAGCCCGCGCGCGAGAAACCAATCAATCGCTTTGGGAAGTGATTCGTTCGGGCGATTTCGGGGCGGGCAGGCGGCCCGGGGGCGCGCTCCAGAGTTTTCGCGAGCTGATCGAAGCCTTGCAGTCGGAGAGCGCGGAACTCGCGCCGGCGGAGCTGATCGAGCGCGTGCTCGACCGCACCGGCTACCTCGATTGGGTGGAGCAGCAGGATAACCTCGAAAATTCTTCGCGGGCGGAAAATTTGCGCGAGCTTGCGAACGCCGTTGCCGAAGCCGCCGAGCAGGGCCAGACGCTCGAAGACATTCTCGACCAGGCCGCGCTCGTGAGCGACTCCGACGAATACGACGAGACCATTCCGGTCTCGCTCATGACCCTGCACAGCGCCAAGGGCCTCGAATTCGACGGCGTGTTTCTCGCCGGGCTCGAAGAGGGATTGCTTCCGCACAGCCGCTCGATCGCGAGCAACGCCGATATCGAAGAGGAGCGCCGCCTTTTTTACGTCGGAATGACGCGCGCCAAGAATTCGCTCGTGCTTTCCCGCGCGGTGTACCGCCGCAGTTACGGCGAAGACCGCCTGCGCGCCTCCACTCCCTCGCGTTTTCTCGGCGAAATACCCGGTGAACTCGTCGAGGCGGCCTTCGGCTCGCTCAGTGAGCCCGGCGAAACGCGCCGCTACGAGCCGGACCCGGAATTCTCCGAAGCGAGCGCGTATCGCCGCCGGCGCCCGGCCTCTCCGCGCGTTTCGCCCGGCCGCACTTCCAAGGACCCGCTCATCGGCACGCGCGTCCGCCACCCTACGTTTGGTGTCGGGACAATTCTGGATGTCGAAGGCGAGGATGAGAACCGCACTCTGACAGTCAGCTTTGCCGATTACGGCGCCAAAAAATTGCGCGAGCGCTACGCCAATCTCCAACTGGCCTGACGGACAGCCGTGTGGCCGCAACTTTTTCTCAATTCTCGCCAGACGGAAGGCGCGCTGCGGTACGATGAGGTTGCGCGAGCGGCCCGCGCAAGGTAAAGTTTTTTCCTTTTACGCGGGGAAGGTGGCGATTGAACGGTCAGCTTTTCCGTACCAAAGACATCGACAAGCTCATCTCCGATTCCGAGAATCCGGAAAAGCGGCTGAAGAAATCTCTCGGCTGGGTCAGCCTCACGTCGCTTGGAATCGGCGCCGTGATCGGCTCCGGAATTTTCACCGTGATCGGCACGGCCATCGCCGGGCAAAAGCTCCAGTTCAAATCCATCCTGAACGCGCCGTTGCTCGAATACTTCATCTACCACTCCGCGTCTTTCGGCCGCCCCGGCGCCGGGCCGGCGATTGCGCTTTCCTTCATCCTTGTCGCGATCGTGTGCGGATTTGCGGCGCTCTGCTACGCCGAGCTTGCCGCCATGATCCCCATCGCCGGCAGCGCGTACACCTACACCTACGCCACGATGGGCGAACTCATCGCCTGGATCATCGGCTGGGATTTGATCCTCGAGTACGCCGTCTCGAATATGGCAGTGAGCGTCGGATTTTCGGCGCACATCGTCGATTTGCTCGACTGGTTCGGAGTCCATCCCAGCCTCCGCTGGATTTCGCCCGCGTACCTGCCCGCCGGCTTGACCGACTTGCAAGGCAATCCGCTCCATCCTCCCGGCTGGCACTTCGGGTTCAATTGGCCCGCATTCATCATCGT
>DASPSD010000061.1:0-2445 GCA_035624115.1 Candidatus Sulfotelmatobacter sp.
GATCGGATTCTGGAAAAAGTGAACCGTCGCGGCGATCATGCCCGCCGCAGCGGGCGTCGGCATGCCGGCGAAATAGCGGTTACTGCCCGGAGCCATCCCTTGGATGTTGAATCGCGCCAGCCGCCACGCGCAGGCTCCGAGGTAAAAGAATCCGACCAGCCAGCCGAGTTGAATCAGATGCGATTCCTCGGGCAGTCCCACCGCCGCGACCGCGTGGATGCCCCAGGCATAGGCGAGAAACGCAGGAGCCATTCCGAAGGTGACGACATCGGCCAGCGAATCGAACTGCTTTCCGAACTCACTATTCGTGCCCATGGCGCGCGCCACGCGCCCGTCGAGCGAATCGAATATGATCGCAAGGCCGATGGCCCGGGCGGCGTTATCCAGGAGCGCGGTAGAACCCTCGAGCGTTGCGAGAATCGCGTAGTAGCCGCAGAGAAGATTTGCGACCGTGAAGACGCTGGGTAGAATGTAGACGCCTCGCCGCAGCTTGACGTTGCGGAACGGCCGTCGCGGGCGATCGTCGTGCCCGATGGGATCTAGCTGGTTGAATTCCATTTTGCGACTACCGTCTCTCCGCCCTTCGCGAACTGCCCGCGCCGCACCGTGACTTCTGCTTCCATCGGCAGCCACAGGTCGACGCGCGAACCGAATCGAATCACGCCTACGCGCTCACCGATGGCAACTTCTTCGCCCGGCTGTTTCCAGCATATCACGCGCCGCGCGATCGCCCCGGCGATTTGTTTGAAGACCAACGTACCTTTTGCCGTATCGATATAGATCACGTTTTGTTCGTTTTCGCGCGAAGCCGCGGCGCGATACGCGCCGTAGAATTTCCCCGGATGATACGCGACCTTCGCGATGCGCCCCCCTACGGGGGCTCGCTGCACGTGCACGTCCCAGATCGAAAGAAAGATGCTGACCCGATGCCCCATTTTCGATTCGAATTCTTCGTCCACAATTTCGACGACGTGGCCGTCCGCCGGCGAAACGACCAGCCCGGGATCAGAGGGAATCACGCGCTCGGGATCGCGAAAAAAGTAAAAAATGAAGAGGCCCAGGAATACCAAAATTCCCGCGGGCCACTTCCAGCCGAAGACGAAACACGCCACGCCGATCAAGATCGGCGGAATCGCAAATCGGTACGCATCTCGAACCATGAGGGGCTGGAATTACCGTCCTGTGTAAAATGAGAGCCGGAAATCGCGGGCCTTCGCGCTCGAGTGTGCCTCGCAATCACTGGTTCGCTTGAATGCGGTTGTATTGTACGACAGAAGGCCGGCGCCCGTTCGGCGCTAGTGACGCATCATCTGCTGATGCTGGGCGAGCATCCGCTCCATCCGGTCTTTCAGGCGCAGCTTCAATTTCTTGAGCGCCGCTTCCTGGAGCAGAACTTCCGAATTCAGGTAGCAGGATTTGAGGATCTGGTCTAGCTGGAATTCGCAGCGGGAATGTTCTTCAGCGAGCTTTCGAAACTCGGGATCATTTGCCAACAGGGACTGCCGGATTTCCTGGCTTGTCATCGCCATGCCTTCCCTCCCGGTTGTGTGAGGCCTTCACATGGCTGTAACAATTACCACAAAGCTGTCCCGGAGCCAATAGCTCGCCTCCAAATTTTCCGCGGCGGGGCTATTTCCAATCCAAGCGCGATTAAAGGGAATTGAGCAGTTCCACGGACAGCAGCCGTGCCTTTTGCGCCAGATTCTGCGCGCGCGCCCAGTCGCCATCCTTACTTGCGTCGCGGGATTGTGCGAGAAAGCTGCGTATCTTATCGGCTAGGTCCGTCTGCGCAGCGCTCAATTGCTTGCCGTTGGTCTGCTGCAGATTGTTTTCCGCTACCGACAGGTCCTCTCCGATCTTGCGCTGGTACGCTGCCTGATCTTCGGGAGCTAGCTGCGGCGAGATTTGCGGCACGGGAGGTCGCGCGGGTTGCGGTTCTGCGTCCGCGGAGGCTTGCTCCGCCGCAGGTCTGCGCGGCGCCGATGGTTTCGCGGGAGGGATGGAAACAGGGGGCGGCGCAGGCGCCGCAGCGGCAGGCACGGCCGGCGGCTGAGCTGCGACATTTTCCGGTGGCGGAGTTGCGTCGGTATCCGGCGCGGTCGTCATCGGTCGCATCGCTTCCTCCGACGGAACTGGCGCCGCGGGTGCCGACGCGTGAACCGTCTTTTCCGTGCACCCACCTAGTAGGGGCAGCAGCCCGCAGGCAAGGAGCAGAGAGGCTCGTCGGACGTCGCTGGATGATCGGCTCGGCATTTATCGCTTTTCGGCTACAGCCGTCTTGCTGAACTCACGCACCTTGGGAGCCGCGGCTTCGGCTACGCGCGCCAGGGGAAGCTCGATCCGAAACGTGGTGCCCTTTCCCGGCTGCGACTCGAATTCTATCCGGCCATTGTGCAACTGCACAAATCGAAACGTATTGGCCAACCCGATTCCAGTTCCGCCCGG
>DASPSD010000072.1:0-3327 GCA_035624115.1 Candidatus Sulfotelmatobacter sp.
AGCCGTTTTCCTGGTCCGCGCTGGAGCAGTATGGCGTGGGACTATTGTTCCTGGCCACGCCGCACTCCGTTTCTCGCGAACTGGTTACCGAGGCGATGACCTGCGGGCTGATGACCCGCGGGCTGCGGATCGTCGATCTGAGCGGCGCCTGGCGGCTGAAGCAGGAACAACATCGCGCCGTCTATGGCTTCAAGGATGCTAACGCGCAGGCCGCGGCGGAACTCACAGAGTGCGCCGTGTACGGCCTCCCCGAATTGAAGCCGAATGCCGACCAGATCCCCTCGGCCGCGCTGGTGGCGAATCCCGGCTGCTACGCCACCTCCGTCATTCTCGCGCTCGCCCCCTTGCTCGCGGCCGGCATTGTGGATTCGGATCGCGGCATTGTCTCCGACTCGAAATCGGGCGTATCCGGCGCGGGCAAGGAGCCCACCGCGCGTACCCACTTCGTATCGGTGGCCGACAATTTTTCTGCCTACTCGGTTTTCGGACACCGTCACACCGGCGAGATTCTCGAGCAATTGGCGCTCAATTCCCACCAGTTGATCTTTACCCCTCACCTTTTGCCAATTCCGCGTGGGATTCTCTCCACGATTTATGTCTACCTAAAGCGCGAAATTGCGGCGGACGAGATCCAAAGCTGTTTCCACGATTTCTACAAGGGCAAGCGGTGGGTTCGTATCTTTCCGGCATCGCATTTGCCGCAAATCCAATTCTCGGTGCACACCAACTACTGTGACCTCGGTTTTTGCCTCGCGCGCGATGGTCGCCGGCTCGTGATTGTTTCCTGTCTCGACAACCTGCTCAAAGGCGCAGCCGGTCAAGCCGTGCAGAACATGAACCTCATGTACGGCTGGGACGAGACGGAGGGCCTGGAGTGAAAATGGTCGTCAAGATCGGGGGCGCGGCGCTGGAGGATAAACCCATTCTTCAGAAATGCGCGAAAGCGGTGGTGCAACTCGCCGAGGACGGACACCAGGTCGCCGTGGTGCATGGCGGCGGCAGCGCGCTGACACGGACCCTGAAACTCCTCGGAAAGAAAAGTGATTTCATCCACGGGCTGCGCGTTACCGACGCCGAGACGCGCGATGTTGCTCTGATGGTGCTCGCCGGCATCGTGAACAAAAGCCTGGTGGCGGCGATCGCGGCGGCGGGAAGTCCGGCCATCGGCCTCTGCGGCGGAGACGGCGGCGTCTTTCGCGCCCGCAAAAAGCAGGATGGGGAACACGACTTGGGATTTGTCGGCGAAATCTGCTTTTCCGAGCCGCGCTGGCTCAGAGCCATCTGGGCCGAAGGCGGCATTCCCGTCCTCTCCTCGCTTGCGCTCGGAGGTGACGGGCAGTATTACAACGTCAACGCGGACCAGATGGCGGCCGCGTGCGCCATAGCCTGCGAGGCCGACGCGTTGATTTTTCTCACCGACGTGCCCGGCGTAAAGCAAGCCGACGGCTCGGTGATTGCTCGTTTGAATACTAACCAGGTTGCCGGGCTCATCGACGAATCCGTAATCAGCGGCGGCATGATGCCCAAGCTCGAAGCCTGTACCCAGGCCCTCAAATCGGGCGTGGGACGCGTGCGCATTCTGCCCGCGGCGCAGGTCGAAATGCTGCCCCTGTTTTATTTCACCAAGCTGGAATGCGGCACCGAGGTACTGAGAGCATGAGTCTCGCTTCTGTCTCCCGCATGGAAGCGAAGCTTTTGCTTCCCACCTACGAGCGCCAGCCCATCCTGTTTGTACGCGGGCGCGGCGTCCATCTCTGGGATTCACACGGCCAGCGGTATCTGGATTTCCTGAGTGGAATCGGAGTCAACGCGCTCGGCCACAACCACCCTGCGATCCAGGCGGCGATCAAGCGTCAATCTGGCCGGTTGATTCATGTTTCGAATCTTTTCTTCCACGAGTACCAAGCGGAACTCGCCCGGCTGCTGGCCGAAATCTCCGGGCTTGACCGTGCCTTCTTTTGCAACAGCGGCACGGAGGCCTGGGAAGGAGCGCTCAAGCTCGCTCGCGCTTTTGCGCAAATGAACAACACGAACGGGCACACGCCCAAATCCCAGCCGAATTCAAAGATGCGCATTCTTGCCATGGAGAACTCTTTTCATGGGCGCACCTTCGGCGCGCTGGCCACCACCGGTCAGCCGAAATATCGGGCCCCGTTTGCTCCTCTCGTGCCGGGCGTGACTTTCGTCAAATTCAATGACGTGGGCGACCTGCAAAAAAAATTCGATTCCAGCGTATGTGCCGTGTGCATCGAGACCATTCAAGGCGAAGGCGGGATACGTCCCGTCAATCCGGAGTTTCTCGAACTCGCTCGGCGCTTGACTAAACGCAGTGGCGCGTTGCTCGTGCTCGACGAGATTCAGTGCGGCCTCGGCCGCACCGGACGCCACTTTGCCTATCAGCACTACGGTGTGCTGCCGGATGTGGTCACCGTCGCCAAGCCGCTGGCTGGCGGTTTGCCGCTCGGCGCCATCCTCACCACCGAACGGGTTGCGCAGTGCATGCATCCGGGTCTGCACGGCACAACTTTTGGCGGAGGTCCGCTGGCTTGCGCTGTTGCCATCGCGTTCCTGCGCGAGGAGAAGAAGCTGCTAAAGCATGTGCGCGCCTTGGGCGAATATTTTCACGCGGAGCTCGAAGCGCTGAAAAAAAACAAAAAGCATAAATCAATTCAGGAAGTCCGCGGAGCTGGCCTGATGCAGGCCGTGGAGTTGGACTCGCCCGAACTGGCGAAGGCGGTAACCCGGCAACTGCTGCAGGAAGGAATTATCATCAATCGCACGCACGAGACCGTGCTGCGCTTTCTGCCGCCCTACGTGATTCAGAAAAAGCACGTGGATCAGGTGGTCAAGACTCTGGACGCGGCGTTGCACAAAAATGGAGAGTTTCCGCAACCGCGCACCAGCAAGAAAGGGAGAAGCGCTCCCTCGCGGGGCAAAGGCGTCCATGCGCACGCGTGAAGCGGTCCTTCCCGATGCCGAGCAGATCCACGCTCTGATATCTGCCTACTCCGGCGATGGCACTCTGCTGCCGCGCTCGCTGGCGGAGATTTGCGAGAACGTCCGCGACTTTGTCGTCCTCGAGCAGGACGGATGCATCATCGGATGCGGCGCACTCCACCTCTACGGCGTGCACCTGGCCGAGATTCGTTCGATCACCGTCGATCCCTCGAGCCAAAGCCGCGGTGGCGGCAAGCGCCTGGTCAAGGCTCTGCTGGCGCAAGCGGAAAAGCACAAAGTCAGCTGCGTATGCCTGTTCACCCGCATTCCCGAATTTTTCTCGCGCATGGGATTCACCATGGCTAATCACGAGGATCTTCCCGACAAGAT
>DASPSD010000084.1:0-2317 GCA_035624115.1 Candidatus Sulfotelmatobacter sp.
CCGATGCCTTCGCTGAGCAGAATGCCCATGGACGCCGAGGACCAAACCAGCCCCTTCGCGCCCATGCCGGCTTCCGTAAGGCCGAGGTGCAAAGGCTGATCGGTTTTCTTCGCCAGGTCGCGATAGATTTCCAGCAGATCGTTTGGCCGCGATACCTTGCATGAAATGATTATCTGATCCTTGCTGAGACCCGTCTCGAGCGCGAGCTCGGTCGATTGAAGCGCCGAGAGCACCATGCATTCGTTGATGATTTCTTCGGACGTTTTGCCGAGATCCTTGTCCGTATTCTCCTGCATCTTTTGCATTACGAGCTCTTGATTGAGCGAGCCGCCGTTGACGCCGATGCGGACTGGCTTGCCGTTGTCGCAAGCAACCTTGCAGATCGTGGCGAACTGCTCGTCGCGGCGTTGGCCGTGGCCCACGTTGCCGGGATTGATGCGGTATTTATCGAGATCGCGCGCGCAATCGGGATACTTCGTCAGCAGCACGTGGCCGTTGTAGTGGAAATCGCCGATGATCGGAACGTCGCAGCCGGCGTCGAGCAGGCGCTGCCTGATTTCCGGCACCGCCGCGGCAGCTTCGGGAACGTTCACGGTGATGCGGACAAGTTCAGAGCCCGCCTGAGCGAGCTCGAGACACTGCTGAGCGGTAGAGGCTGCATCGGCGGTATCGGTGTTGGTCATCGACTGCACGACAACGGGTGCGCCGCCGCCGACCTGGATTTTGCCGACCTTTACGCCGAGCGTTTTGTGGCGTCTAGCCATCATCTGACGACAAGGGAAATTATAGCGGAACGACAGCAAGGAGGACAGGCCGTGTCGCCCTTGACAGGCCTTTCAGTGTTTATGATTGGCGATTCCCATGGCTTACGCCATGGGCCAGACTCCCAAGACTGCAGGGGCCATGCTCCCCGAAGACGCGTCGCGTGAAAGGCAAAATTAGGCTTCGGCGCGATGGCCGTGGTTCGCGGACTTGCCGTTACGCGGAGGCGGAACGATCGTGGCCATCTTGCGAATCATGGCCAGCACGAGCCGCTTGTCGTCGTCCGAAAGGCTTGTTGAATAGCGCTTGATATCGGCGAGGAAACGGATCTCTTCGTCGGAAAGCTCGCCGAGGATTTTTCGAGTTTCGCGGTCCTGCGGGGTGTCGGTGCCCGGGAAAAAGTCGGCGAGGTTGATTTCCATCGCTTCGGCGATCTTCGCGAGTGTTTCGAGAGAGGGTACGGTGTGGCCGTTTTCGACGCGCGAAAGATAGCAGCGGAGCAGCCCGGTGCGGCGCTCGATATCGCCCTGCGAAAGACCGCGGTCGCTGCGGTAGGATCGAATCACTTCGCCGATATTCACCTTCGGTTTTTCTTTAGGCATTGGGCCCTCCCTGCCGGGGGTTATATTCCGTACAACAGGCGGTATCTTACGAGTCACCTTCGGAAGGGCGCAAGAAGAATCCCGGGCGAATGTTCCTGGGAGGAAACTTTTCTAATAATTCTAATCATTTAGTTGCCGGGGGCCAGCAGCGGCGCGGAGACGTCATTTTGGAGCTTGAATTCGAGCAGCGTCTCGCTGGGAACGCGCACTTTATCGCCATGGGTAAAAACTTGAACGGCTGTACCGGTGCCAGCGCCCGCCACCGCGCCAATCGCGGCGCCTCTTCCACCGCCGGCGATGGCCCCGATGATGGTGCCGATAACTGCTCCACCGCCGATTCGCTGGGCGCTTTGCGAGCCCCGGCCTTTGCCGGCCACGTCGTAATCGGTTGAATTCAACGGAACGATGCTGCCGCCGATGCGGATACCCGTGAGTTCAAGTGTCAGTTCCGCCCCGCCGGAAATTTTTCCTGCTTCCTTAGCCTGGGTGAGCCTGCCATAAGCGTCCGCGCCCTTCGGCGCAACGACTGTGTCACCGACAACAAGAGCGCTTTCGAGGCTGGCGCGGAAGGTGTCGCCAATCTGATTGACCGAGGAGTCCACGCCGTCGATCATGCGCACAAACACCGAAGTGCCCGCTGGGATCGTGATATACGAACTTGGCGCGGTCTGCGGCGCGGCGGCGCTTGCAGCAACAGGCGGACTGGGCTGCGCGGGAACTTGCGGCACCGCTGGCGCGGCGGGAACTGGAGGCGTTGGCGGAGGAACGGCCGCCGTAGCGGGCGCCGGCTGCGGCGCTGGTGGAGCAGAGGCAGCCTGCGGCGGCACCGCATTCGCGGGACCACCTGAATCGCTGAACCCGATGTTGAGCACATCCTTCGTGGCGAAGACCTGCTCCTGGCCGTTCACCAAGAACCTGATATTCATCGAAGAGCCGCCGATGAATTTGCCTTG
>DASPSD010000092.1:0-19464 GCA_035624115.1 Candidatus Sulfotelmatobacter sp.
GTCAATACAGGCACGCTCGATCCGCTCGCGTATGCGGCCGCTTCGCTGCTGCTCGTCGGTGTAGCGGTGCTGGCCTGCTATTTTCCCGCTCGGCGGGCCATGCGCGTGGATCCGATGGTCGCGCTGCGTTATGAATGAACTCGCAATAAATTGATGCAGCCTACTTGATTACCTTCGCCATGCCGAGTGCGGCGATGGCCCAGGAAACAACGCCCGTGCCTGTGTGCGCGATGGTGTAATCCATCGGAAAGCCGTACCAATTCCAATACGGAAGATCAATAAAAACTCCCGCGAACAGCGCCACGACCGCGGCGAAAAGCACCTTCGCGCCGTAATTCGGAAGACCACCCCCCGCCATCGCCATCAGCCAGGCGAGCAGAAATCCAGAGACCAGCGTAATCGCGAACTGAATTCCAAGAAGCTTGGGGAAGCTAAACGCGGTTCCTCCGGGACTGTAAATCAGGATTCCAGTCGGGCCTTCGAGCCACTTTTGCTCCTGGCGCTGCATCGCCGCGTGCTGCTGTTCCTTGGTCATGCCGGGAGTGACCTCCATGCCCGGAAAAAAATAAAAGCCGGGGTCATGAATCGCGAGCTTCATCGCGGGCGCGAGGACCGCCTCCGCCGGAAGATTCTTGATGCCGACTTCGCCGAGCCCGGTGGCCATGTGAACGATGGACAGCACAATGTACGCGATCACTCCTCCGACCAGGCCGCCCAGAATGACATTTTTCCCCATGGCTGCCTCCTAGGTGAGAGATGGCCTCTCTGCTTCGCGCAGGGGAGAGGCACGCGATTTCGCGGCGACATATTACTCCGGGTCAGACAAAGGGTTCTCAGAATTGTCGAGAGATGACGCCGCTACCCACGCGGGTGGTGTCGGTGCCGAGGAACAACGCAGAACTAGCGTTGATGATGTAATAGTCCACGTTGAAGGTGATCACGGGGTCGGTCGCCTCCACGACGGCGGTACCGCGTCCGTTTGCGGCGGGAGCCATGAAGGAAGTATTGGTCGTGTTTAAGGGGTCGTTCGGAAATGGCGAGCTGGAATTGATATCCAGATTGCCGCTGGTGACAGCCAAGCCAGATAGAGTAGCTTGTCCCGTCGCGTCCTGCTCGACGTTGGAATTCTGCCCCACACCGTCCGTCGCCAGTTGCAGCCCATAGCTTCCGGCGGGCAAGGCTGCTGTTGCCGTTTGCTGGTAGGCGAGGCCGGTTGTGACCGCGGCGGCATCGAGCTCGAGCATTACCGCGGTTCCCTGCGCCGTCTGGTAGGTGGCAAATTCGGCGACATTGGCGGCAGGTCCCGCGGCACATGCGCCGGCTGCGCTGAAGAGTTTCAAATCAAGCCGCCCCGTCGCCGCGTCCACCGAGTACGGGCATGAGCCCAGCGAGGCGCTCGCCGGCACGGCGCCGGCGTTGTTGACATCGAACGCACCTCCCGTAATGTTCGCTGAGCCGTCGGAGGTGAACACACCGCCGTCTGCGTAGGGCCCATTGCCCGAAGTGCCGACCGAGGTGAACACATAATTCCCCGCAGTGAGATCCGTACCCGAGAACGGGGGGGTGAATTCCTGAAAGACGTCACCCCCGAGAAAACCTTGCTTGTCGATCTCCACCATCTTCAGGTGCGTAATCGGCCCGCCCATTTCAGTGGTGTCCACGATGTAAAACGCGAACTGGCGCTCCCCGGTCGAGGTGCTGGTCAGCGTGAGCGTGCCACGCCCAGTGCCGGGATTCGACGAGTCGAAAGAATAGGCAGGTGACGCGCCGCCCTGGAGCGTGCGGTCGAGCGTGGTAACAGTCCCGTTGTCGTTCACGTCCACCACCGTGTTGGTTTCCGGAATCCCGCCGCTGCCGTTTGCCGAGAATTCTCCCGCGATCCCCATGGGGTTGAAACTCGAGTCCACGCCGGAAACGCCGAAGACCATAGGCCCGTCGATCAAAGAGGGGGAATTCGTCAGCGCATCCAGACTCTGCTGGTCCACTGTTCCGCTGGCGGCGGCGCCCGCGTCGAAGCGAATCATCACGGCATGCGTGCCGGAAACGAACGCGAAGTCGAGAGTCTGAACGTTGGACCCACCGACTTGCAGGCCGGTCTTGAGTGTCGCGGTCACTCTTCCGTCCGATCTGACCAGGTAGCTGCTGCCTTGCAGGATGGCTACCTGCTTGTGCACTCCGGTGGAGGCGCTGGCGACGTCCTCGATGCCGCTTTCAATCGATCCGGCTCCATCGGCAACGAAGCTGCCGGAAACTGCCTCGAAATTCGCTCCAGTTCCTCCCGCGAAGGCGAAAGCGTACGGCCCTTTGAGCGACGCATCGCCATAATCAATGATTGCAGTGGCGGTCGCGGTGGAAGGATTCGCGGCCGGATCCATCGCCGTGATTGTGACGGACCCGCCCGGCGGGGGCGACGGAGGAGCGGTATAAAGCCCTGTGATGGAATCGATCGAGCCGACGTTTACACCAGCTACCGGATTCACGGTCCAGGTGGCGGCTGGATCATTCACGCTGTTCAGCGTGGCCGTGAATTGGCAAACGGTGCTGCCGGCCGGACACGTCTGAGACACGGGCGTAACAGCCAGCCCGACACCGCTTCCAATGGTAATTGTCACAGTGTTGGATGTGACTACAGCGGTGTCGGTCGTGCTGGATGGCACTTGCGGCGCCGTCGCCGTGATGTTCACCATGTTGTTGTTGATTCCCGGTGCCTTCGAGGGAGAGGTGTAGACACCTACCTGCGGGTTATCCGGCGAAGGGACAATCGAGCCGCTCGGGCACGACGCCCCGATCGTCGTGCAGGCAGTGCCGTTGATCAAAAATGTGACTGCCGTGCTGGTAGTCACTGTGTTGGTCGAAAGGTTGACCGTGGCGGTGATATCGGTCGATTCGTTCAGCGGAACTGTGGATTCCTCTGCGGTGATATCGACGGAGGTCACCGTGGCGGTGCTGCTGCCGCCGCCGCCGCAAGCAGTGAGAGCCAGAAGCCATGTAGCCATTGCCGCCGTAAAAAGAAGAAGCTTCGCCGCGCGCCCCATCGAGATGAGAATCATGTGGTCGGATGTATGCCTTTGTTTTCCGGATTTCGGGGAATCAAGTTCCATTTTATTAACGTATTGCCACACACTCCGGTTTCACGCGAGGTATGTGAGATGGCACGCGCCCGCGCCGGGTTGCCGGGCCGGAAATCAGCCGGCTAGAAGAGCTTACCATGCGTTATCGAAACCTGGAATTTTTGATTTTTGTAGGTTGGATGTGAAGGAGCGTTGGCTTGAATCTCCTGCGCTTCCTGCTAATCTGGCGGGGGCGCGGCCATGAAGCAGCTCATCGAGAAATTCATCAACTATCTGCGGTATGAACGCAACGCTTCGCCCAATACCATCCGCGAGTATCGGCGGGACCTCACACAGTTCCACACTTTTCTGACGCCGGAGGGCGTGAAACCGCCTCCGGTCGAACGGATTGACCACCATCTCATCCGCGAGTTCCTGGGCTGGTTATACGATCGCAAGCTCAAGAAATCATCGGTGGCGCGGATGCTGGCGTCGTTGCGCTCTTTTTTCAAATTCTGTGTGCGCGAAGGGTTCATGAAGACGAATCCGGCGAGGCTGGTGAGCACTCCCAAGCTGCCCAAACGCGTGCCGCGCGTGCTCACGGCCGAAGAAATGAACAACTTTCTCGATGGACTGGCGAACGGCGCGTACCAGATAAAGCGCAAGGGGTCCCCGCAACCGAAGCGTGAAGAGAATGCCAGGCTGATGCTCAAGCGCGACCGCGCCATCTTCGAACTGCTCTACGCCTCAGGGCTGCGAGTGAGCGAACTCGTCGGGTTGAACCTCGGGGATATCAGCCGGGAGGAGCGGATGTTGCGCGTGCTCGGGAAAGGACGCAAGCAGCGCATTGTGCCGTTCGGCTCCAAGGCCGAAGCGGCGCTCGAAGCCTACTGGCCCGTGCGCAGCCAGATTCTCTCGCGCCCCCAGCGGAAAGGCCGCCCGGAACAGGCGCCACAAGCGCTTTTTCTGAATCCTTGGGGAGGGCGCCTGAAAACGCGCGCCATCCACGCGATCGTGAGGAAATACGCGCGGCTCGCCAACGTCAATTGGGACCTTCACCCGCACTCGCTGCGCCACGCGTTTGCCACCCACCTTCTGGCCGATGGCGCAGACCTGCGCGCGATTCAGGAGCTGCTCGGCCACGCGTCGCTTTCCACCACGCAGCGCTATACGCAGGCGAACATCCAGCAGCTCGCGGCCGTTTACGATAAGGCCCATCCGCACGCGTGAAGCGCCGAAGGGGCCCTTAGGAAAATCACAAGTACGAAAATAGCCGGGCTGTCTCGAAATCCCGGAGAGAATTTTTACTATGAAACAGCGGCTCCCCTCCATATCGTTCGCGGCTTTCATGCTCCTCGTCGGGGTCCCACGTCGCGCCGCCGCTCAGGACAACTATGAAATCCAGGTGTACGAATACGAAACGGTCGAGCCCGGGCACACCATGGTCGAGCTCCACAGCAATTTCACGATCGAAGGCTCGAAGCAAATAACCGATGGGCTTTATCCTACAAACCATTCGGAGCACGAAACTCTCGAGATCACTCACGGCTTCACCGAATGGTTCGAAACCGGCCTGTATATCTTCAGCTCCATCCATTCCGGGCAGGGCTGGCAGTGGGTGGGCAGCCACATCCGGCCGCGCGTGCGGGTTCCGGAGAAATGGCACTGGCCTGTGGGCGTCAGCCTCTCGACCGAACTCGGATACCAGCGGCGGCAATTCTCCGTGGATACGTGGACCTGGGAAATCCGCCCGATTGTGGACCAAAAGATCGGCAGGTGGTACTGGGCAGTCAATCCCTCGCTCGAACGAGCCTGGCACGGCCCGGATATCCGCCAGGGCGTAGGCTTCTCACCGAGTTTCAAATTCAGCTACGACTTCACACCTAAGATCGCTGGCGGGATTGAATACTACGGGTCGGTGGGGCCGGTTACAGGTTTTGACCCGGTGTCGCAGCAGATGCACCAGGTATTTCCTACCGTGGACTTGAACGTCGCGCCGCAATGGGAGATCAATTTCGGACTGGGGGTAGGCATGACGCGCTCGACCGATCACCTGATCGCCAAAATGATTCTCGGCTATCGTTTCGATTTCTGAGCAGGCACATCGCGGTGCAATTCTGATGGACACCCTATCCTCTCCTCCCTACAATCGGAGCCGATCCATCTGACCGGCTGCCGGGGCTGGGAATGCGCGCTCGCTCAAGTCCGCTGGGCCTTCGGCGGGGGTCCAGCCGCCGGATGACTTTGGGAACGAGGCGCGATGTTTTTGACCGCCGCAGGGTACCTCATCTTAATCGTTGCGATTTGTCCGCTGGCTTACTATCTGATCGCGCTCTACAGTGCGTGGCGTTTTTTCGGCTTCTCGCCGAAGTATGAAGAGCAGGATTCGGATTTCACGCCTCCGGTGAGCGTCCTCAAGCCCATTCGAGGACTTGATCCGGACTCCTACGAAAATTTCGCAAGCCTCTGCCGGCAGGATTATCCGGAGTATGAAATCCTCTTCTGCGTTGGCGACCGCGAGGATCCCGTGCTGCCAGTGATCGAAACGATTCAGCGCGATTTTCCCGCGCGCCGGATTCGCATGCTCTTTGGCTCGGGATTGAACGCCTCGAACGATAAGGTAGCGAAGCTGGTGCGGCTGGTCGCGGAAGCGAGCCACGAATTTCTGGTGATCAGCGATAGCGACGTGAGAGTGCGGCCAAACTATCTGCGCCGCGTCGTCGCGCCGCTCGCGGATCCGAAAATCGGGGCGACGACTTGCTTCTACGTGCCGGTGGAGGAAAAGACATTCACGGACCGGCTCCAAACGGTAGGGATGCTCTCGGATTTCTACGCCGGGATCCTCGTGGCGCGGGAACTTGATGGAGTGAAATTCGCGCTCGGCCCGACGATCGCCACCACGCGGGCGCGCCTCAATGAATTTGGCGGCTATTCAGCGATCGAGAACCGGCCCGCCGACGATCTTCTGGTCGGGCGGCTGATCGCCGAGCAGGGCCATGAAGTAGCGCTGCTGCGCTATCGCATCGAGACCGTCGTTGATTATCACTCGATGCGCGAGCTGCTCCAGAAACGGCTCCGATGGATCGTGGTGATGCGCCACATGCGGCCCTGGGGCCACCTCGGATTGCTGCTGACGCAGGGGCTGCCCTGGTCTCTGGCCGCAGTGGCGGTGCATCCCGCGGCGGCGGTTGCAATCGGCTACCTGGGGTCTTATTTCTTACTTCGTGCCGCCATGACATGGATGATTGGAGCCTGGGGACTCAAGCAGCACGGCCTCGGGCGCAAGATGTGGCTGATTGTCCTGTGGGACGCGGTGGCATTTGGGATTTGGCTGGCCAGCTTTCTGCGCAAGAACATCCGCTGGCGCGACGCGGAATATCGCATCCGCGATGGGCTGTTGGTTCCTGTTGCAACAAACCTCAGCGAGAATTAGGCGGGGAATTCCCGGGTGAAACGGGGCGATTCGTCAACACCATCTTGTTTCCCTGCCGCGCGAGAAGGAACACGGTTGACGGATCGATTTGTGCGAGCGCGGCCGCTTTGTTGAATTCTTTCGTGAAGAGATAGACCCGCTGGTCTCCACTCCACAATCGCGTGAATGAAACGGTATCCTCGAAAATCCGGGGCGCATCCGCGAAGAGCGACCCGAACCACATGCCGGTCCGCTTGCTATTCAGGAGATGGAGTTGAACGCCGGTGTAGTAGTTCACGGTGGAGGCCCACGAATATTCCCCATTCACCACAATGATTTCGCCGGGTTGGTATTGCTGGCGGATGGCTATCGCCAACGGTTTCGAGGAAAGCTCGGGGGAAAAAATCACGTAGCTCTGATGCACACAGAACAACACGCCGAGCATCATCGCGCCGAGTGCGAGGTTCCCGCGGCAGGCCGAGCCACGGCGCCGGAACCACCAGTTCGCCGCTGTGCCCGCCAGCAGAAACACCCCGATCTCGCCCAGAGGAGCGCGAAAGATGCCCAGCGATTGCAGCGTGAGATCGCGAAGATGGCCGAGCGATAAAGTATAGGTGCCGGGACGATCGATCAAGACATCGGAGATGGAGGCCCCTGGCGGCACAGGTTTTGCCGCCAGGAAGAGCCCCTCCGCAACCACAAAGCAGACCGCGCCGATCACGAGCATCGCCGCCGCCGCGCGCCTGCCGGACTGTCTGGCCCGGCTCTTTTCATCTTCATTTGCAAGCCAGCCGCCGATCAAAAGCGCCAGGGCCGGCAGTGCCGGGAGCATGTAGTATTCCTGGCGTGTTGAAAAGCTGAAAAACACCAAGATCGCGCCCGCCCAGATCAGCAGCAGCAAGTTAGCGTGGGCACGGAGGTCATGTGTCGCGCGCAGCACTCGAAATTTCACGGGAATTTGGCGGAGCGCCGGGATCAGAAAAGCTGTCCATGGAATCAGCCACACGATCGTGAGAAGCCAAAAAAGCAGAAGCGAAACTTTGTCGTAATCATGCGGGATGCGCTGATTCAGATAGCGCAGGAAATGCTCGTTCACGAAATATTCCCACAAGAACCCCTTTTCGGCGCCACCCGGCTCGGCTGGATTGCGCAGGGCCGCAACCACGTGCCATGGGGCAGCGATTAATAGAAAAACAAGGCTGCTTGAAAGCAGCCGCATTTTTTTTAGGTAACGGAGGTCGCCGAGAATCGATAGAAACGCCAAAATGATGAGCCCGACAAAAACAATTCCGATGAGGCCTTTCGTCAGCACATTGAGCGCAACGGTTGCGGCTAGACCCCAGCACATCCACCGCGAAGGGACCTTCTGTTCGTATCCGGCGAGGAAGAAAAACATCCCCAGCACAAGCCAAAGCGCCACAAAAGCCTCGGGGATGAGGAATCGCGTGTAGATATAGATCCCCGGGCCCGTGGCAATCGCGAGCGCGCCGTAGAATCCGCCGGTATCACCGAAAAATCGGCGGCCGAAGACGAACGTCGCCGCCATCAAACCTGCTACAGCCAGCACCAAGGGCAATCGCGCCGACCAATCGTGAACTCCGAAAATTTTAAAGCTGGATGCGATCGTCCAGTACATCAGCGGAGCTTTTTCCAGATAACGCAAACCGTTGATGTGGAGGGTCACCCAATCATGACGCAACACCATTTCACGGGCGGCTTCGGCATGCACCGAATCGGCGTCGTCCAAGAGGCCCGGCTGGAACATTCCGCCGGCATAAATTAGCAGCCAGATGAGCGTTAGGAAGGTGAGAATCAGGGCTTTGGAGCCGTGAGAATCCTCAGGCACGGTTGACGCAATCGCCTGTGGATTTTGCAGTTGAGTGGCGTCCGTGTGAAGCAAGGAATCTCTCGCGCCTGAATTCCGTTTCTGCGCCGGTTCCCATGAATGTCGGGTCCCGGGCGTCTGCCAGATCGAGGTAAATTATCCCTCGGTGGCGGTCGCTTTGGCCGCCACGCGGGCAGCGGATCGCTTGGACCGAAGAACTCCCGCTCCTGCCCGCTTCACTCTCTCTGTTGGCGCTGCCTCCGGAGCGTCCTGCATGCGTCGGCGGGTGCCGCTGTTGGGCTTCCGCCAGTCAACTTGGGGAAGCATCATGGTCGAGTCGACGCGGTGGCGATATTTCACAGCAATGTTGAGCAGTGAATCGAGCAGCGAATCTGAGAGGTAGTGAGGCTGGAGCCCGAGATCCAGCAGCTTCGAATGCTTCGCGTTGTAGTAATGCTCCTCGGCTTCCACCCGCGGATTCGGCAAGTGATCGAGCTCGACCGGCAATCCCATTCTTTCTCCCGCAGCCTGGACCATCCGCGCGAGGTCCAGAACGGAAAACTGCTCGGTGAACTGGTTGTACACCCGGCATTCACCCGGAGCCGCCGGATTGAGGCAGGCGATCTCGATACATTTCACGGTGTCGCGAATGTCCAGAAATCCGCGAGTCTGGCCGCCTCGGCCGTAAACCGTCAACGGCAATCCGATGGCCGCCTGCACGCAGAATCGATTTAGTACGGTTCCAAATATATCGTCGTAATCGAAGCGATTCACGAGCGCTTCGTCCAGTGCCACTTCGTCGGTCACCGTCCCGTACACCACGCCCTGGTTCAAGTCCGTCGCGCGCAATTTCCAAATTTTGCAGGCAAACAAAATGTTGTGGCTGTCATGCACTTTCGAGAGGTGATAGAAGGAGCCGGGCTGCTTTGGGAAGGGAAGCACGTCTCTGCGTCCGTTGTGCTCAATCGTGATGTACCCTTCTTCGATGTCGATGTTCGGCGTGCCGTACTCGCCCATGGTGCCGAGCTTGATCAGATGGCAACCGGGCTGAAATTCACGGATCGCGAACAGCAGATTCAGAGTCCCCACGATGTTGTTCATCTGTGTGAAGATGGCGTGGTTGCGATCGATCATGGAGTAAGGGGCGGAGCGCTGTTCGGCGAAGTGAATCACGGCATCCGGCTGAAAGACCGAAATCATCGAGGAAAGGAATTCGTAGTCGGTCACATCGCCGATAAAAACGTCGATTGTCTTCGAGGCGATTCTCTGCCAGGCATCGACCCGCTCGGTGAGAGAGCGAATGGGAGTGAGAGTTTGGACGCCCAGATCGGCGTCCCACTGGCGGCGCACGCAGCTGTCGGCGATCGCAACCGCATGCCCCCTTGCAGAAAAGTACAGCGCGGTAGCCCAGCCGCAATACCCATCGCCCCCCAGCACGGCAATCTTCATGTCTCCTCCAGAGATCGCTTGCAATGCGACGAAGGCGCCCCGATCGGAAATTCAGCCCCCGCGTCCGGGTCGCCAGTCGCTCGCACTGTACTTCAAGCCCGCTGCCCGTGCAATTTCGATGGACGCATCTGGTTCCAGATTCCTATAATCACTGTGTGCAACCCCTTCGATTACCCGGCATCGTAATGAGCAGGTCTGCTTCAGAGCCGAACGGAGGAGTCATCGAAAAATGAAGACAGCCGCCGGAAGCAAACCGAAGCTCGCGCCGGAAGTTCGTCCCACGGCCGCGCTGCAGATGTACCTGGAAACGCTCTGCTACAAGACCCGGGAACGCCTGGAGCTGATCAACATCACCCGCGACTTGAATGAGGTGGTGCGGAAGCACGGGCTCAAGGCCGGGTTCGTGCTGGTGCAGTCCCTGCACACGACGACTGCGATTTTCATCAATGAATTCCAGCAAGCGCTGCTCGACGACATCAAGTCGTTCCTCGAGCGGCTCGTCGGGAGGATCGACTACTGGCGGCACAACGATCCCAAACTCTCCGAATGCAATCGCCAGAACGCGGACTCTCATCTTCGCGCGATGGTTCTGGGCCACACGCTTTCCGTGCCGGTACGCGATGGCGAGCTGGCGCTCGGCAACTGGCAATCCGTGATTCTCGCGGAGCTGGATGGGCCGCGCGACCGCGCGATTCAGGTGCAGGTCCTCGGCGTCTCCGACCAATCCAAAGAATAGGTTGATTTGAAAGGGCTGCTGCTGCGGGCGGAGTTCAGCCCTCGAGCCGCCGCATTGCGTCCAGTGTCTCGCGAACTTTGCACAGAAATTGGTCCGGGGTGAAAGGCTTCTGGATGAAAGCGGAGTTCTCCGGCAGGCCTTTGCGGGTCAGGACTTCATCGTCGGTGTAGCCCGACATGTAAAGGACGCGCATCGTGGGCCGCAGCGTGCTGAGTCGGCTCGCGAGATCCGGGCCGCTCATCTCCGGCATTACCACATCGGTGATCAACAATTGAATCGGCTCCAGCGTTTCTTCATTCAAGCGCAAAGCTTCGGCCCCGCTCGAGGCGCGCAGCACGCGATAACCGCATTCCTCGAGAATTTCCTGCACGAGCGTGCGAACCACTCGCTCGTCTTCCACCAGCAGCACCGTTTCGGTTCCCGCCCGCGGCTTGCTGGGAAGAGGGACCCGCGGCCTTATCTCAGGAGCTTCGTTGACTCGGGGAAGGTAAACCGCAAACGCAGCGCCCCGGCCGGGTTCGCTCATCACGGTGATGCAACCGCCGCTCTGCTTCACGATCCCGTACACAGTCGATAGCCCCAGGCCGCTGCCGTTGCCCGAATCCTTCGTCGTGAAGAAGGGCTCGAAGATTCGCGCCATCACTTCTGGGCTCATGCCGTGGCCCGTGTCCGCGACCCACAAGCGGACATAAGAGCCCGGGAGCAGACCCGCGTGCTGGCGGGCGTACGCGGCGTCGACTTGAATGTTGCACGTTTCGATGGAAAGCGTGCCGCCGGTCGGCATCGCGTCGCGCCCATTCAAAGCAAGATTCAAAATTACCTGCTCAAGCTGCGCCGGGTCGGCCTTCAAGAAGCCTGTCTTGGGATCGAGGCGCAGATGGACGTGAATGTCTTCGCTGATGATCGGCCGCAGAAGCCTTTCCGTCTGCAAAACGAGCGCGTTGAAATCGAGAACCTTCGGCTGAAGCACCTGGCGGCGGCTCATGGCCAGGAGCCGAGAAGTCAGGTCCCGCGCGCGATTGGCTGCGGCGTTGATTTCGCTGGCCATGCGGTGCGAAGCGGTGCCTTCCGGCAGCTTTTTCAGCAGCAGATCGCTGTATCCCAGCATTCCCACCAGCAGATTATTGAAATCATGGGCCACGCCGCCGGCCAGGCGTCCCACCGCCTCCATTTTCTGCGCTTCCCGCAATTGTCCCTCGAGAAGCTTTCGCTCGGTGATGTCGCGCATGATCGCAATCAGGCACGGCGTTCCATTGAGCTCGATCGTGTGCGCGGAAGTGAGAATCGTGCGGACCTGCGACGATTTCATGATGAACCGGATCTCCAAATCGCGGACTTCGCCATCGCGCTTCACAAGCGCCACCATCTGCTCGCGTTCTTTCGGATTGAGCCACAGTCCCAGTTCGAGCGAAGTCCGGCCGATGGCCTCTTCCCTCGTAAATCCGCTCAACTGGAGGAAGATGTCATTTACTTCCAGCAGCCGCCCGTCCGCGAGGGAGCTGATGACAATCGCGTCCGGGCTCGCCCGAAACGCCTTGGAGAATTTTTCCTCCGACACTCGCAGGCGCGCCTCGCTTGCTTGCAGCGCGACCTCCACAAATTTTCGTTCCGTGACGTCCTCTGCCAGACCGAATGCCAGGACCATCTTTCCTTCTGAATCGAGCACCGGATAGGCGCGGTCCACGATCCAGCGAATCGATCCATCGGGCCGGAGAATACGGTATTCGATTTCCCGGAAAGAATGCGCCTCGATCGGGCGCCACGCCTCCTCGCGGACGCGAGCAGCATCTTCCGGATGTACCAGTTCGTGCCAGGAGTCAGGGTCGGCATAAAGGCTCGCACAGCTCCGCCCATAAATTTCTTCATAATTCGAGCTGACGTGCAGGATTCGTTCGCCGGTCGGTTCTGCCGCCCAGAATACGATTCTGGAATTTTCGGTGATGAGGCGGACGATATCGTCCCCCGCCCCCGCGGGGAGGTGGCTCAAAGGAGAAGATTCACTGAGCGTATAGTCAGGGCTCATTGGCCGAAAGTGCTCAGCTTTTCGCGATGGAAATCGGGCGGGGAACCAATCGCCACCGCCTTCTTTAACCGCAGGACTTCGGTGATGTCAAGCCTTGATTGACCTCAGGCAAGAATATCCTGCTTCAGGCCACGGACGGAGTCGCCAAGAAGAAAGAAAACCCCCGGGCAGAAAGACTACACGTTTAGGGTGAGAGAAGTTTCCGGTATAAATCCAGCAGGCGCGCTGGAACCCGAAGGGCTCGGCGGCGGAGGCATTTTCTCGCGCTCGACGGGATTGTAGAGAGTATCGCGCTCCACGGGAACGCGCCCGGCCGCGCGGATAAGGCGTTCGAGTTCGGCGCGCGTCAAGTGTTCGGGCGTCGTGGCGCCGGCGTCGTGATAGATTTTTTCTTCCACGACAGTCCCATCGAGATCGTTCGCGCCAAACCGCAGGGCAATCTGCGCGATTCGCGGCGTGAGCATGATCCAGTAGGCTTTGATGTGATCGAAGTTGTCGAGCAGAAGCCGTGAGATGGCGATCGTCTTCAAATCGTCGAACCCGGTCGTGCTGGGAAGATGCGCAAGCGCCGTGTTGGCCGGGTGAAACGCCAGCGGGATGAAAGCGACGAAGCCGTGCGTTTTGTCCTGGAGGCCGCGAAGCTGGAGCAAATGGTCCATGCGCTCTCCGGGAGTTTCGATGTGGCCGTAAAGCATCGTCGCATTCGAGCGTAGGCCAATCTCGTGTGCGGTTCGCGCGATTTGCAGCCACATCTGGCCACTCACCTTGTGGTCGCAAATCACTTTCCGCACGCGCGGATGAAAGATTTCGGCGCCGCCGCCCGGGAGCGAATCCACGCCGGCATTCTTCATGGCCAGAAGCGTGTCGCGAATCGAGAGCTTCGAAATCCGCGCATAGTAGCCCACCTCGACCATGGTGAAGGCTTTGAGGTGCACTTGCGGGAAGCGCTGCTTGAGCCCGCGAATCAGATCGAGGTAATACTCGAACGGCAGATCTGGATGCAGCCCGCCGACGATGTGGAATTCCGTGGCGCCTTCGGCAACGCCCTCGCCGGCCCGCTGCCAGATTTCTTCCAGCGCAAATGTGTACGCGCCGGGAGCGTCCGGCGAGCGCCCGAATGCGCACAACCGGCAGTGCGCCACGCAAACATTCGTTGGATTGATGTGCCGGTTGACGTTGAAGTAGCAAATGTTCCCGTGCCGCTTCTCGCGCACGTGATTGGCAAACCAGCCGATTGCCAGCAGGTCGTGCGACTCGTAAAGCGCGAGGCCGTCCTGGGCCGATAGCCGCTCCCCCGCGAACACTTTCCTGGCGACCGGCTCGAGCCGGGCATCGGAAATCTGCAAATTCGATTGCATTTGCGCGCCGGTTGACATCAAGTCATTCCATTTATGCAGGCGTCAGGGCACGGCTTCAGCCGTACCGAAAGGACGAGACTTCTCAGGGTTTTAACCCCTGAGGTCCGCTTTCAAGGCCGCATCACCATGACGGCCGCACCCCAAAACAGCAGGAACAACAAACTAATATAGCCATTCACGGTAAAAAGCGCAGCATTCATTTTGCTCAAGTCGTCCGCTTTCACCAGCGAATGTTCGTACCCGAGCAGAGCGGCCACTACGGCAATTCCCGCCCACGCTGGCCACGCCAATTGAAAGCTCCACGCGAGCCAGATGAGCAGCGCCACCATCGCCACGTGCGCACCGCGCGCCGCCCACAGCGCACGCGCAATGCCGAATCGCTTCGGGATGGAATGCAGCCCGGCAGCTCTGTCGAATTCAATGTCCTGGCACGCATAGAGCACATCGAACCCGCCCACCCACAGCGTCACCGCAGCGCAAAGCACCAGCATGCGCCAGTCGAGCGAGCCGCGAATCGCGATCCACGCCGCTGCCGGCGACATCCCCAGGCAAAATCCCAGCACAAAGTGCGACCACGTGGTGAACCGCTTGGTGTAGGAGTAGAAAAACAGCACGGCCACAGCAACCGGCGATAGCTTCAGCGCGAGTGGATTCAGTTGCCATGCGGCGACGATGAGCGCGGCGCACGCCATGAGCGTAAAGACCCTTGCGAAGCCGATGGAAAGCTCGCCTGTCGCGAGCGCGCGATTTTGAGTGCGCGGGTTGCGCCGGTCGAATTCGAGGTCGGCGATACGGTTCATCGTCATCGCCGCCGAGCGCGCCCCGACCATCGCCACCACGATCCAGAAAATCTGCCGCCAGGTAGGCAATCCGCTGCCCGCGCGGGCGGCCAGCAGCGCTCCCACGAGCGCGAAAGGCAACGCGAATACCGAGTGCTCGAACTTGATCATTTCGAGCACTACGCGAATGCGACTTTTGCTCATCTGGCAGCTTCGGTACTCAACACAGAGGACACAGAGAAAAACCTGAGTTCACCGAGGGAGCGTCTCCTTGGTCTCTCGCATTTCTCCGTGCCCTTTGTGTTTCATCTTTTGCTTTTCTCCGCTGCGTTTCCCTTCCAACGATACTGCTTTTCCTGCGGCAAGCCGAGCTGCGTGAGCGCGCGATACGCGAACTGCTCGACGATATCTTCGATTGTCTTCGGGCCATAATAAAAAGCCGGCGTCGCGGGCATCACCGTCGCGCCGGCATCGTGTACGCGCAGCATATTTTCCATGTGAATGCGGTTGAGGGGCGTCTCGCGCAGGCAGAGGACAACCGGCCGGCGTTCTTTGAGGCACACGTCCGCGGCGCGCGTGAGCAAATCCCCGGCCGTGCCCGCGGCAATCGAGCCGAGAGCGCCCGCCGAACACGGAACCACCACCATCGCATCCACTAGCGCACTGCCCGAAGCAATGCTCGCGCCGATGTCTTTATTCGGCAAATATTCGATTTTCTTGGCGGACGTGCCGGTAAGAAGCGCGGGCAGCTTTCTCCCGTCGGCGGCGACGATGCCGAGTTCGGTTGAAACCAGCCGCAGCCCGGCTTCGCTCGCGACGAGGTAAACGCGCTCGACGCGCCGGTCGGCATCGAGCAAGCGCAGAATTGCCTGCGCGTAGATTGCCCCGCTCGCGCCCGTCACACCGACTGTGATGATTTTGCCCTGAGTTTTCGGCATCGCCGTCGGGAGGAATTTTCGAGTCTAGGCAGGCGTTTTTGCGAATGTCAAGCGATGCCTGGCTTGGCGCTCACGCCTTCTTGATCGCCCGCACCAGCAGCAGGAGCACCACGGCGCCGACCACCGCCATCACCAGCCGCCCGATCAGCCCATACGCTGCAAGCCCCAGCAGCGTGAATATCCATCCGCCGAGCACCGAACCGACGATCCCGATAATCAGGTCCATCAGCAGGCCCCTGCCCGAGCCGCTCACAATCTTGCTGGCAATGAACCCCGCGAGGATACCAATCACGATTGTCCAAATCAGCCACATGGAAGCGCCTCCGAGAGTTTCGAGTGGACCGCGCCCGCGCAGGGGGGATTGCGATCCTCCGGCCGCGCGCCACTCTAACACAATTGCGCGCAGCGAACGTGGCTCCGCAGATTTTTCTGGTAGGGGCACGGCACTTGTGGTGAGCGAAGCCGAATCCAGGCCGTGCCCGGATTTGTGCAACACTGAACCGATAAGATCAAGTGCTAGAATCGGGCCGGGCAAGCGAACACGCATGAACGAACATGACGTCAGAAATCTTCTTGAAGCCGTAAAGCGCGGCGCGCTCAGCATGGAGCGCGGCGTGGAGAAGCTGCGCCGCCTGCCTTATGAAGATCTCGGATTCGCCAAGATCGACCACCATCGCGCGCTGCGCCAGGGCTATCCCGAGGTGGTGTTCGCGCGTGGCAAAACCAAGAAGCAGGTGGCCGAAATCGTCCGCGGGATGCTGCGCACAAAAGCCTCGCAAAACATTTTGATCACGCGCGCGAATCCAAACATTTTCCAGACAGTCAAGCACCTGGCGCGCCGCGCGAAATTCTTTCCTCTTTCCGGCGCCATCGTGATTCCGCGCACGAAAGCGGTGCGGGGGAAAGGATTGATCCTCGTCGTGACGGCCGGCACGAGCGATATCCCCGTCGCGGAAGAGGCGCTCGTGACGGCGCAGACGATGGGCAATCGCGCCGAAGCGATTTACGACGTAGGCGTCGCGGGCCTGCACCGGCTGGTCGAGCATCGCCAAAAACTCGCCGAAGCGCGTGTAATTATCTGCGTGGCGGGCATGGAAGGCGCGCTGCCGAGCGTCGTCGCAGGTATGGTGGCCGCGCCGGTGATTGCCGTGCCCACGAGCACGGGCTATGGATCAAGCTTCGGCGGACTCACGGCGTTGCTGGCCATGCTGAACAGTTGCGCCTCCAACGTCAGCGTCGTCAATATCGACAACGGCTTCGGCGCCGGCTACGTCGCCAGCGTAATTAACCGCTTGTAACGTTCCAGTAGGACAGGCCTCCCGGCCTGTCCGCCTTTGCTCCAAGCGGGATTGGACACTTGACGTCAAATTCTCCGCAACGCACAAATCCTCGTAGGGGCACGGCATGCCGTGCCCGGTTTCGTTCTACCGTGCATGACACGAGGGCCTCAGCAAAACTTTCATCACGCCCGGCCGCTGCGCAAACCTGATTGCAGCTTGCGCTTCTGCCAAGGGGAACGTCCGCGAAACAAGCGGCCCAGGATCAACCTTGCCTGCCCGCAAAAGCGCGATAGCTCGCTTAAACGGCCCGCACCGCGAGCCAAGCACATTGATTTCCTTCACCACGATGGGCCAGGTCTCGAAAGGCGTCGCGCCGTGGAAAGTGGATTTCACCACAAGTGTCCCGCGCGGCTCGGTAATTTGCATCGCAAGCGCGAGGCCACTCGGTGAGCCGGTCGCTTCCACCACGAGCGGATAATTTCCCCCCGCGCGGAATTCAGCACTCGCGCCGCCGCGGACTTTGCGCGTTTCAATGCCGGCGCAGCGCGCCAGTGCCAGTTTGTTCTCATGCTTGCCGAATAGCACGACGCTCAGCCCCGCCGAGCGCAATACTCGCGCGATCAATTGCGCCAATTTGCCGTCGCCGAGCACCGCAGCGGCACGAAACTTGCGCGCATCCACTTGCATCAGAATTTCGCATGCCGCCGCGAGCGGCTCGACGAACACTGCTTGCTCGTCGCTAACCGCGCCGGGCACGGCGTGGAGATTCTCAATCGGCAGCGTGAGGTACTCTGCAAACGCGCCGTCGTGCGCAACGATTCCGAGCACTTTCCTGCGGGCGCAATGCGTCTTCAAGCCGCGGCGGCAGAAGCGGCAAATCGGACGAAGTCCAAGCGCCGCGCAGCCGATATTGATCTCGCCCACCACGCGCCGGCCGAGCCAGCGCTTCCGCACCCGCTGCGAAACGCCGCGCAGTTCCGCCACCTCACCGACGAACTCATGTCCTGGCGTGCCGCGAAAATTGTGATACCCACGCAGAATCTCAAGGTCAGTGTTGCAGATCCCCGCCAGTCGCACGCGCACCAGCGCCCATCCGCTGCGCAGGCGAGGCAACGGCTTGCGAACCGCCGCGAGCGCATGATTTCGAACCACGAAGGCAAGCACGGTGGATGGCGAGGCCTACTGGGAGGGATCTGTCAGCACTGCAGTGAGCGCCGATGCGAGTTCTGATTCTTCATCTGGAGCAACGGTGCGGAGATCGAGCACCAGGCGATCGTCTTCAATCCGCGCGATTACGGGGACGCCATGCTCAGGCTTGCGCAGCCGCTCTTCCAGTGTGCTGGCGGACTCGCGGCGGCTCACAATCGAAATCAGATGCGTGGGCAACTGCTGATCCGGCGTCGAGCCGCCGCCGATCACCGAGAATCCCGGGCGAATTTCCAGCGTGATCTCCGTCGGCAGCGAGCCGCGCAGACGATCCGCGAAGCTCGAAGCGCGGCGCACGATCTGCTCCGCCGTCTCCCGGATCATGCGCAGCGCCGGAATTTCGTCGAGCGCGCCGCGCAGATACGCGTTCAGCGTCGCTTCGAGCGCGGCAACCGTGAGCTTGTCCACGCGCAGCGCGCGAAACAGCGGGTTGCGGCGGACGCGCTCGACAATTTCCTTTTTGCCGGCGATGATGCCGGCCTGCGGGCCACCCAGCAATTTATCGCCGCTGAACGACACAACTGAAACGCCCGCTTCGCTGCTCGCACGCGCAAGCGGCTCGTTGATTCCGTTGGCCGAAAGGTCCGCAACACATCCTGATCCAAGATCTTCAAACACAGGAATTCCAAGGCGCCGCCCCAGCGCAACGAGTTCTTCGAGACCGGGCCGCTCGGTAAAGCCGGAAATTTTGAAATTCGAAGGATGGACGCGCAGCAGCAGGCGCGTGCGGTCGTTCGCGGCGCGCTCGTAATCGCGGATGCGCGTCCGGTTCGTCGTGCCCACTTCGCGCAGGATCGCGCCGCTTTCCGCCATGATGTCGGGGATGCGGAAGCCGTCGCCGATTTCGATCAGCTCGCCGCGCGAGACAATCACTTCGGCGCCCTTCGCGAGTGTGTTCAGGACAAGAAACACGGCGGCGGCGTTGTTGTTCACCACAATCGCCGCTTCTGCGCCCACTAGCCGCGCGAGCTGCCGCGCTGTGTGCACGTCGCGCTTGCCGCGCTCCCCGCTTTCGATGTCGTATTCAAGATTCGAGTATCGCGTAGCTGTCTCGGCAATCCGCGCCGCGGCCTCTCGAGCGAGCGGCGCGCGGCCGAGGTTTGTGTGGAGGATCACGCCGGTTGCATTGATCACCCGGCGTAGCGAGGGCGCGAGCGCCGCCTCCGCGTCCGCGATGATGCGAGATTCAAGTGACTCGATTTGGAGCGGGTCCGCGGCTTCGGGCTCTGATTTGAGCTGCGTCCGCAATTCCCCCAACGCGGAGCGCACGCTTGCGGTCACCACTTCCCGGCCGGCCTTTTCGGCCAGCGCCACCAGGCGCGGCCGGCTGAGCAGGTCGTCCACCGAGGGGATCTGGCGCAGGCGGGCGCGCGGGTCGCGGGCCAGTTTCGCGGCGGGGTCGGCGGGA
>DASPSD010000013.1:0-37889 GCA_035624115.1 Candidatus Sulfotelmatobacter sp.
CTCAAGAATCAGGAAAATTACTCCAACGACGACAAGCACCGTCACAAGCGCCGGCCCAAGGGCCCCGACCGACGTAAACAGGCGCCGGTTCAAGGCTGAGGGGCGCAGTGAGAAGGAGGCAAGCACGGGCGCCGTTGTCGAATCTTTTTCCGGCTTCATGCGAACGGCCTCAAATATCGAAGCTCCGTTGACGCGCATATCGAGGCGATGGGCGGGTTTTGTGAGCGATCGGCGCCGGCTCGTGACTTGCTCCCCCGCAACATAGAAACGGCCCTGATTCTCGTAAACAAGACCAGTGCCGGGTTTCTCATTCGTCGGCTGAAACAAGACCATTTGGATGGGGCCGAGCTCCGAAGTCAGGCCGTCGAGGATGGCAGGGGTTAGCGGAGCTTCGGTCACAAGGAAAAGACTTCCGGACCTGCCGGATATCTGATTTGCAGCCGCAAAGCAAAGATTGCCCTCGCACTCGACGAGGCCGGCGAAGTGGCGCCCATTCTCGAGCCGGACCAGGTGCTCTCCCTGATTGAGGTGCACTTCGAGGCCGCTCCAGCTTTCCTGAGCCGCAGAGATCATTCCAGCAACGGCAGGGCGAGAGAGCAAATTCGCATCATTTGGCGACGATCCCTGGCGAATGTCTTGTGCGAGGGCGCCGGCGATCGCGTCCCCGTCGGCAGAAATCAGATCGATGCGCTCCTGAAGATCGTCATGGAGAAGATGGGCGCCCAGCTCGAGATAAAGCAGATCGGCGGCCACGCCGACCATCGTGAGCAGGAGAATGACAGGAACCACCGCGATGAACACGTACGCGACGATCAGGCGATTCCGCAAGCGCCAAAGGACGCGGTTGCGAACCCACGGCAAAATGCGGAACAGAAAATAGACTGCCGCCACAAAACTCAAGAAACCAAGAAGGGGAGAAAACGGGACAGAAATTCTAAACGCGCGCGCCCATTGAGCGGCCCCCCACAGGATGATGACGCCAAAAGCGACGCGATCGAGAAGCGTAGTCCGCCGCAGAAAAGCCCGGATTCGGCGAGGGAGAGGTTCCTTCACGGTGGTTGAAAAGGGGCTCAGTGAAGCAACGGTTCAGTCCGCCAGCCTTGCTGCGAAATGCCGGCCAAGTGGCTATTGAGTGGACCGCTCATTGCGCTGCACGCGGCTGTGATGCCGGCTGTACGTGAAGTAAACGACCAGGCCGATGATCAGCCAAATAATCAGCCGCGCCCAATTGATCCAACCGAGCTTGTACATCATATAACCGTTGAACAGAATCCCCATAGCCGGAACAAACGGCACCCAGGGTGTGCGGAAGGGGCGCGGCTGCCCCGGATTGGAATGCCGCAGAAAAATTACGGCCATGCACACGATTACGAAAGCCAGGAGTGTGCCGATGTTTACCATCCGTCCGATGTCGTCGATCGGCACAGTGCTCCCGACGATCGCGGCCAGCAAACCGACGAGAATCGTGTTCTTATAGGGCGTGCGGAATTTCGGATGGATTGCGGCGAAGAATTTTCGCGGCAGCAAGCCGTCGTTGGCCATGGAATAGAGCACGCGCGTCTGCCCCAGCAACATCACCAGCATCACGCTCGTCAGCCCCGCGAGCGCCCCCGCAGTGATCAGATACGATGCCTTTGTGAGTCCGCGGTCGAGGAAGGCCACCGCCAGCGGCGCTTCGATATTGATCTCTCTCCATGGCACCATGCCCGTGAGAACTGCCGCGACTAGGATGTAAAGAATTGTGCAAACGAAAAGCGACGCGATAATTCCGATGGGCAAGTCGCGCTGGGGATTTTTAGCCTCCTGGGCGGTCGTAGAAACCGCGTCGAATCCGATGTAGGCAAAGAATATGTAAGCTGCCCCCGCTCCAATGCCCGAAAAGCCCATCGGCGCGAAGGTGGACCAGCCGTGGCCCCAGTTTCCCGGGCTTATATAACGCATCCCCAGCAGGATGATGAAGAGCACGACGGAGACTTTAATGAACACGATGGTTGCGTTGAAGCTGGCGCTCTCTTTTATTCCGATGACGAGAACGGCCGTAATCACCAGCGCGATGACGAAAGCCGGAAGGTTGAAGCCGATTTCCGCTCCGAAGAGTCGCGGTGCGCCGACAAGATCATGGGCGCGCTGGAGCAATTCGGGAGATTGCGCGCTTAAGATCTGACCGACTTTGGAGAGAAAAGCTTGCGTTCCTTCGACGAGCGACACATCGGCGGCGTGCGCCATCTCGCGCGCGACAACGTTTTGTGCAGTGCGCAGCGCGGTCCAGTGGTCATACGCCAGCCAGAGAGGCATCTTCAGATTGAAAATGTTCAAGAACTCGATGAAGTGGTTCGACCATCCCGAGGAGACCGTGCTCGCGCCCATGGCGTATTCGAGCGTGAGATCCCATCCGATGATCCACGCGAAGAACTCGCCGAGCGCGGCGTACGCATAGGTGTATGCGCTGCCGGCGAGGGGAATCATCGCTGCAAACTCCGCATAGCAAAGGCCTGCGAACGCGCACCCGATCCCGGAAATCACGAACGACAGCATCAAGCCGGGGCCGGCGTAATGGGCGCCCAGGCCTGAAAGCACGAAGATTCCCGCCCCAATCACAGCCCCGATGCCGAGAGCCGTCAGCGAAACGGGACCGAGCGAACGCTTCAATGTGTGCTCGCCGGTCTCCTTGGACTCGTTGAGCAACCACTCCATCGGCTTTTTTGCGATCAGCGGATTGCCCATTCGCGATTTTTCCTCCCCAAGTAGTGGTGCTCGATCCAATTCCGCTGTCTATGCCGCCTTCGATTCGCCGGCCGACGCGCCCATCCACTTCCAAAGCAAGTACACCGGCACTCCCACCGCGACGATGATCAGCCCCGGCCAAGTGTACTGCGGCTTATACCGCAACAACTGGACCTCGAGAAAGACGGCCATCAAAAGATAGAGCGCGGGCAGAAACGGATATCCGAACGCACGGTAGGGCCGATCCATCTCCGGACGCTTCCAGCGGAGCAGGAAAAGCCCGCCCAGCGTGAGGATATAAAAAATCAATACCGCAAAGATGAGAAAGTCGAGCAATTGGCTGTACGTTCCCGACAAGCAAAGAATCGACGCCCACATGCATTGAACCACAAGGGCAGCCCCCGGCGCGTGATACCGGTTTACCTTTCCCACCGACTGGAAGAACAGGCGGTCTTTCGCCATGGCGTAGTAAATCCGTGCGCCGGAAAGAATCAGGCCGTTGTTGCAGCCGAAGCCGGAAATCAAAATCGCGATAGCCATCACGATGGCGCCGGCCGGCCCGAAGATAACTTCGGCCACTGCGGTGGCGACGCGCCCGTCGGCGGCATATTCAATTCCGCGAGCCAGCGCAGTGCTGCCATGCGGGTCGCCTGTAATCGGGAGCACGCGCAAATAGGCAACGTTGGCCATCGTGTAGAGAAAAACGACGATCCCGGTTCCCAGAACAAGCGAACGCGGCAGGTTGCGGCTGGGATCCTTTACCTCCGCGGCTGTGAACGTGATGTTGTTCCATGCGTCCATGGCAAAGAGGGAGCCCACCATGGCGACGCCGACCAGGGTAATCGTACCGATCATCCATGTCGGGTTATCCGGCGGATATGGATGCATCAGGGAAAGCCCCGAGTTCCGCCAGAAATCACCAAAATTTGCGGCGCTTGCTGCGGGCGTTGAGAACCAAAATCCCAGCAGCGCCAACGCGGCCAGCGTGCCGATTTTTGTGACGGTAAAAATGTTCTGCACGATCGAGCCGACGCGGAGACCGCGAGTGTTGATCCACGTGATGAGAACAATCGAAAGGATGGCGAGCAGGTTCTGGCGGTTCAGGCCGACCGTGTAAGGGCCCAGCGTGCCGAACCAAAAAGTCCACGGCCCCATCGTTCCGAGCTTCCAGATCCAGTGGGAGGCCGAAAACCACGGGATCATTACTGCCGTGAATTTCGCGACGGCAATCGCTACAGCCGCGATCGTAGCGGTCTGAATGACCAGCAGCATCGTCCAGCCGTAGAGGAATCCCCAGATAGGGCCGAGCGATTCCCGCAGATACACATATTGCCCGCCCGCGCGGGGCATCGCGGCAGCCAGTTCGCCGTAGCTGAGCCCTCCGATCAGCGTCATCAGCCCCGAAATGAGCCAGACCACCAGGAGCAGCCACGGGCTCCGCACCTGGTGCGCGATGTCCGCAGACACGATGAAAATGCCGGAGCCGATCATCGAGCCGGCGACAATCATGGTCGAATCGAAAAGCCCGAGGCCCTTGACGAGCTCGGTCTGCTCGGCCGGGACGGCTGCTCCGATGGTCTGCACCTGCTGCGCCATTGTCATCCGCCCTCAGTTCCCTTGAGCCCGCACCTTGGCGGCGTCCAGATACTCGCGCGCCCGCTTGCTCGGATCGCCGGCGGTCAGTAGGTCCCGCGCGACCGCCACGGAATCAGCCCCCGCCCGAAATACAGCTTCGGCGGATTCTATGGTGATTCCGCCGATCGCTACCAGCGGTTTCTTGGTGAGGCGACGGGCCGCGCGTATCAGCTCGAGGCCCACAACGGGATCCGGATTTTCTTTCGTGGTTGTCGGGAAGATTGGCCCCACAGCGATATAGTCTGCCGAAGTGAGCGCAGCTTCGCGGAGTTGTTCGAGATTGTGTGTCGAAACTCCTACCCAGCGCTCCTCACCAACGAGATTCCGGGCGATTTCGACAGGAACATCCTCCTGCCCCACATGGACGCCGCCCGCGTGCGTCATCGCTGCAATATCGGGCCGATCATTGAGGATCATGCGGACGCCGAGTTGGAGCAGCTCCCGGCTCCATCGGAGGGAGGTGTCGTAAATCTTGCGGGAGGAGGCATGCTTGTCCCGCAATTGAATCAGCTCAACGCCCGCGCGGGCGAGCCGCGTCGCCAGCGTGAGGTTTCCGTCCGGCAAGCTGCCCGCCTCGAGGATCGCGTAAAGCGCCGGGAGCAAAACCGGCCTCCAGTTACTTCGCCTCCAAGACGGAAAGCTGTTCGAGGAAGCGCGTATCGAAATTGCCGGCGACAAAATCAGGATCAACGAGGATGCGCTTGTGCAACGGAATCGTCGTCTTCACGCCTTCGACAACGAATCCATCGAGCGCACCCAACATCCGCGCGATGGCTTCCTGGCGGCCGTGTCCATGGGCGATGAGTTTCGCGATCAGCGAATCGTAATAGGGAGGAATCACGGCGTCGGCATAGGCGGCCGTGTCCACGCGGATCCCGGGGCCGCCCGGTACGCGGAATGCCGTGATGCGGCCCGCCGAAGGCGTAAAAGTTTCGGGATCTTCGGCGTTGATGCGGCACTCGATGGCGTGCCCGCGGAACTCCACCGGGCCAACTACGTCTTCGAGTTTTTCACCCGAGGCCATGCGGATTTGAGATTTCACGAGGTCCACGCCGGTGACCATCTCCGTGACGGGATGCTCCACTTGGATCCTTGCGTTCATCTCGATGAAATAGAGCTTGCCGGATTCTTCTCGCAGGAATTCCACCGTTCCGGCGCTCGAATAACCGATCTTTTTGAGTGCCTTCACCACTTGTTCCCCCACTCGATTCCGTGTTTTGGTGTCGATCACCGGTGAGGGAGATTCTTCGAGAACCTTTTGGTGGCGGCGCTGGATCGAGCATTCGCGCTCGCCCAAATGCATCACGTTTCCGTGGCGGTCGCCCAGCACCTGGAACTCGATGTGCCGCGGGCGCTCGATTAATTTTTCGATGTACACATTGGGGCCCCCGAAAGCTTGCTCGGCTTCGGAGCGCGCGGTTTGAAAAGCGGCCCCTAACTCGTCCTTGCTGCGCACGATGCGCATGCCGCGCCCGCCGCCGCCCTCGGCGGCTTTGATAATCACGGGGTAGCCGATTTCGGCGGCGATGCTGCGCGCGGATTCTTCATCCGGAATGACGCCCGGGCTTCCGGGGATGATGGGTACCCCCGCCTTGGCCATTTCCTGGCGCGCTTTGTCTTTTTCGCCCATCAGGCGGATCGCTTCCGGCGTTGGGCCGATGAAGGTGATATGCGAGGCCTCGCAGACTTCGGCAAAATTGGCGTTTTCGGAGAGGAATCCGTAGCCGGGATGGATGGCATCGACATTGGCGATTTCAGCGGCGCTGATCACGTGCGGAATATTCAGGTAGCTTTCGGCGCTGCGCGGCGGGCCGATACAAATCGCTTCGTCGGCGAATCGGACCGGCAGTGAATTGCGGTCCGCTTCCGAATACACGGCCACGGTGCGGATGCCGAGCTCTTTGCAGGCGCAAAGAATCCTCAGGGCGATTTCGCCGCGGTTTGCGATTAGGATTTTTCGGAACATTTCACAGAAGTGAAGGACGCCTACTTCTTGCGGTGAGGGTGGATGCCGAACAGCGGCTCGCCGTATTCCACCGGCTGTCCGTTTTCGACGAAGATTCGCACCACTTCACCCGCCACATCCGACTCGATTTCGTTCATCAGCTTCATGGCTTCGATGATACAAAGCACCTGGCCGGATTCGACAGTCGCCCCCACTGTTACGAACGCATCCGCTCCGGGGCTGGGGGAACCATAAAATGTGCCCACAATCGGCGACTTGACCACGTGGAGGTCCTCGGAAATTGCCGCCTCCGAGCCGCTCTGGCGGCCCGCCGAGTGGCCGGGCTTGGATGCAACCGAATCGCCCACTGCCTCGGCCGACCCTGCGGCGCCCGACACTACAATTTCCGGGAGGGACAACGTCCGCGAGAGACCTGGGTGCGACGCAGAGGGCTTTTTCAGCCGAATTCGAAGGCCATTGCGTTCGTATTCGAATTCTTCCAGACCATGCTCGTCCATGAACCCGAGCAGGCGCTCCACCTCGGAAAGGTTCACGCCTTCGGCCTTACTGTTTGAACTTGTGGCTGGTTTCGGTTTCTTTGCCATTTAAAGTTCGAGAAGTTCCTGCGGCGCGCTCGTGAGATCCTCGGCACCTGAAGCGGTGACTACGACGTCGTCCTCAATTCTAATTCCGCCCACTCCCTCGACGTAAACCCCAGGCTCGACGGTCAGGACCATGCTCTCTTCCAGGATGGTCTCCTCGCGCTGCCCCAGCCGCGGGATTTCGTGCACTTCCAGGCCGAGGCCATGGCCCGTGCTGTGTGTGAACCGGCGATCAAGTCCATAACCCCTCAGAATGCGCCTGGCAGCCCGATCCACGGCTCCAGCGCTCACGCCGGGCCGGATCCCCGCCTTGGCTACGGCCTGAGCCTCCCGGACCGCCTGGTACATTTTACGCACGTTTTCTGGCGCCTGCCCCAAGAATACGGTCCGTGTCATGTCGCTGCAATAACCGCGAAGTATAGCACCCTGGTCGAGGACGACCAATTCGTTTTTCCCCAGCAGCTTGGCGGAGGGCCGGGCATGGGCCCACGCGGAACGCTCCCCCGAAGCCACAATGGTCTCAAAGGAGGGTCCCGAAGCGCCTCTCAGCTTTATGGCATAGTCGATTTCTGCTGCCAGTTGGAGCTCAGACGTGCCCGGGTTGATTTTCGGCACAAGCTCCTCGAATACAGCGCTGATCAGCTGGGCCGCCTCCCGCATGGTGGCGAGTTCCCCTGAGTCCTTAACGGCCCGGAGCTTCTCGACCAGGCCGCCGCCGTCCGTCCATCGCACCCGGCTGCCTGCCTGACGCACGAGTGCCTCTTTCTGTGCCGCTGACACCTGGCTGGCGGCGTAGGCGACGCGGGTGCGTCCTCGCCGCCTGCGCAGCGCCATGCCCACAGCCCGCACCAAGCCTTTCTTCGCGATCTGCACACCTGCGCCGCCGACTTCCTCCTGGGCCTGAAACGTATAGCGGCTGTCAGTAAAAAGGGTGCTGCGGTTGGGCTCAATCAGTAGCAAACCGGCGCTGCCGGTGAAACCGCACAGGTACTGAATGTTGGGCAGATGCGACACGAGGAGCGCGTCCGCGCGCAGCGCTGAAAACGAAACCCGGAGCCGATCCATCCGGCTCCGGGTTGATTGGGTTTCCCCTGATTGTCCTGCCACGCCCTGACCCGCGATTCCGTGTGCCCCCGCCCGCTGGCTAGCTTGGCAAAATGCGCGGCGTGAGGAAGAAGAGGAGTTCCGAGGCGTTCGAGCTCACCGTGGTGTGCCTGAAGAGGTTGCCCACCACCGGGAGGCTGCCGAACAGCGGCACCGACTGTACGTCGGTGCTCTGGTTCGTCACGATGATCCCGCCGATCACCACCGTTCCGCCGTCGTTGACAAGGACCTTCGTGTTCGCTTCCTGCGTGTCGATGGCCGGGATGCCCTCTACGCGCGGAATGGCCTGGTCGATCTGGTCGTTTTTGACATCCACGTCCATGAACACGGTTCCCTCGGCGGTGATTTGAGGAACAACGTCGAGTTCCAGCACGGCGTCGACAAATTGCACCGAAATCGTGTTGTTGACGATCGTCTGCACTGGAATCTTCGTTCCTTGCTTCACGATCGCCTTCTGGTTGTTCTGGGTGATTACGCGCGGCTTTGACAGCAGCTTGCCCACCGAGCGCTCTTCCAGTGCGGTAATGATGAAATCCAGGGCAAAGTTCTTTTGCGAGAACGAGTAACTCACGCCGCTCGTCGGAGCGCCCACCCCGAGGTTTGTAACCAGCGGCAGCGAACCGCTCGTCGTATTGGCTCCGCCACTGCCGACGATGATGGGAGGTGCAGGCAACGGCGGGAAATTCCGGATGACGGGGCTGGTTCCGACCTGTGAAGAACCTCCCAGGAGGTTTGCTGCATCGGCCGGCCCGAATGCACCCGCGAAGGCGAATTGCGTGCCGATCTGTTTCGTGTACGTCCGGTTCGCGGCCACAACGCGGGCTTCGATTTCCACCTGCTGCGATTTCCGGTCGAGCTGGCGGATCAGGTTATCCAGCACCGGCAGCACGGTCGGAACATCGCGGATAATCAAGGTATTCGAACGGCTGTCGGCCAGCACATCGCCGCGCGAGGAGAGGAATTTCTTGAGCGTGGTCACCATATCCGTAGCTTTTGCATAGCTCAGCACACGGGTGGTCGTAACCACGTCCGCGGCTTCTGCCTGCGCCTTGGCCAGGTCGCGGCTCTCCTCCGCTTCTTTCTTCAAGGTCTGCTTCGTCGCAACGCGCAGGACGTTGCCGTCCACCTGCTTATCGAGGCTGTTGTTCTTCAGAACGATATCGAGCGCCTGATCCCACGGTACGTCATCGAGCACGATCGTGAGTGTGCCCTTCACGTTGGGGTCAAGCACCACGTTCAAGCCGCTGATCTCATGAATCAGGCGGAAGAAGTCCTTCAGATCCACATCTTTCAGGTTCACTGAAATCGGCTCGCCCGAATATTTTCCGGATGGAGCCGGGGCCGGTGACTGTCCATTCACCAGTGGACCTACAGCTTCGCGCGCCGGGGGCTGCGAGACGCTGACAGGAGCAACAACTGGTGTAGGGGTTGTCGCAGCTGCGGGGGGCGCGGGCGCAGCAGCGGCAGCCGTCGCGGCGCTAGAAGCTGAAATCGCGGCCGGCGTGCTGCTGCCGGCTTCCTGCGCTGCAAGACTTGCGGTGCTTTGGGTCAATGCCGCCGGGAGGACTGCCGCGGGAGCCGGTATCTCACCCGTCTTGGGTTCTGCCTTGGCCACCGGCGCACTGCTCGCAGGTTCCATGGCTTTTGCGGTGGAAACATTGGAAGGCGGCTCGGGGGGAGCAGGCTTGCTCGCGCCCGAAGGACCCGGATTCGCTGCAAAAACCAACTTCACCGAATTCCCTTCCGCGCTCACGGTGTAGCGCGCCGGTTGGCGAAGGTCGATCACCACCCGCGAAACTTCCGGCGTGAATTGTGCCAGGCGGATGTCGCGGACGGGGTCCAGGTTGCTGGCAATGTTTTTGTCGGAGGTCTTCAAGTGCGCGCTTTCGAAATCCAGCACCACGCGATCCGGATTTGCCAGGCGGCTCACGTGATAGCTCAAATGGCCCGACCCGAGGACGACGACTTCGGTCTTCCCGGCGTCTTCTGCAAGCCTCACTTGCTGGATGGACTCGAAGCTCGCGTTTGCGCTCTTCGAATCGGAACTTTTCTCCGAGGCCGTCTTCACGGTTGCCGCGGGCTGAGTCGCCGCGGGTGCCGAATTTTTCGCCGAGGCAGCCCTCGACACGAGCAAGATGAGATCCTGTGCGTCCTGCCGCTCAAGTCGCGGCTCAAGTCCCTGGCTCAGCAGAATTTCCAGCCGGACTACCGGCTTCTGCCCCGCGGCGTAATTGATGAGGCGGTAGCTCTTCACCAGGTCGGAAGCGACCACGCGAGCCCCCGCAGGATCGGCCGCGGTCACGCCGCTCAGGTCCAGAACATAAAGGCTCTCACTCGGGCGGTAAGTCGTGTATTCGAACGGCCCGTTCGCCTGCGCCTCCAGGCGGACGGCGCCGTCCTTGACCACTGCCTTCACATGCACGACCGGCCCGTCGTTCGCCGGGAGCGCTCCATTCGTCCAAATCAGGCCTGCCGCAACCAGCCCGGCCAGCCCCCACGCTCGATTCATGATCCTCATTGCTGCTCTCCTGCACTCGCGTAGATTCGTTTCGTCACGATGCGCTCCACCGGCTTCCCAAAAGCATCCTTCGAGTTCTCTTTGAAAGTCACTCCGTCCAGCCCGATCTTTTCCACGTCGCCGTCGTAAAGCTTGTCGCCTTCGCGGATGAAATACACGCGCTGCTCGGGGTTCGAGACCACCGCAATCATCCCGCCCGGCGAACGCACCGCCCCATCCACCCGCACCGATGCGATGATCAGACCGGCTTTCCCCGGCGGAAGGGGTCCGTGCGCTACTTCTCTCCGTTCGTTCACGAGAGGCTCAAACGGATCACGCTTGGCCACAACCGGCTCCGCCTTGGCTTCCGCGGCAGGTGCCGGCGCTGCTGCCGGCGCTGCAGCAGGCGCGCCTTGTGCAGCCGGCTTCGCCTTTCCCGCACGCTTCTTTGCCGGCTTGGCCTGTCCCCAGCCCACGGGAGCCACGCACAAGCAAACCGCTAGCACCGCCAAACCTTTCGCGATTGCTTTTGCCAGTTTCATCGTCATCGCCTTACCGTCTCGCCGGCGCAGCAGCAGCCGCGGCAGGAGCCGGCGCCGCCGCTTGCGCTGCCTGCGTAAAGAAGGTGGTGATTGTCATGGTTCCCGTCACGGAAGTGCCCGGCGAAAGATGGTATTTCGTGGTTCCCGACGCGGCGCCGATGCCGGTGAGCTTCAGGTCGCCGACATTGATGATCCGCGACAGCCGGCCGAGGCGGGCAAAGAAATCCAAAACGGAGTAATAAGGGCCATCTGCCTCTATCTCGAAGGGCATCTCGAAGTAGTAGGGCTTGTTCGTCACCGGCTTGGCCGTGAGCCGGCGAATGGAAACCCCGGAGCTGGCAGCCGCGGCCTGCACCATCAGGATGAACTGATCCGCCTGCTTGTCTTCGGGCACGATCGTCTGAAGCGTGGCCAGCTGCTTTTGCAAGGCGTCCATTTCCGATTGGAGCTCGGCGCGCCGCTGCTTGTACACGCGGAGGCTAGCAACCTCGGTTTCCAGCGGTTTGAGCGATTGCTGCGCCGTTTCCAGGTCTGTCCGCACGCTGCGAACCGGGGAACCCGGCACGTAGAAACCCGCCACCACGATGACGAATGCCAGCCCCAAATAGAACAGGGCTTGGAGAGGCCAGGGCCAATCTCGAAATGCTGTCGCCATCGCTAGCTCCTCCCGCCCTTATTGGCTGGTGCTGCTGCCGGTGTCGTGCCCGCCGGCTGCGCCTTGGCCTGGCCTTCGGGCGCGGCGGATGCGGCCACGGCGGCCGTCATCGTAAATCCGAACGTCTGGGCATTCTTCACAAGGTCCGATTCTTTGGCTTCGTTGATTTCCACTTTGTCGAAGTAACCCGACCGCTTGAGCTGGGTGATGAAATTTGCCACGGCGTTGATCGATCCCGCCTGGCCTCCGATCGATAGCGCGTCGCCTTTGCGTTCCAGGCTTGTGAGCCAGAGCGAATCGACTCGCACCACGGTGTTCGCCACCATCTGGAGCAATTCCTGGCCGCCGGTGCGGTTGCGCTGGAGCGTCTCAATCACGTTTATGCGCTGCTGAAGCACGTTCTTTTCGGATTCGAACCGGTCCACGTCGGCCTTGATCTGCTGAAGGCTGGCTTTCTCCGCCCGAAGCGCAGAAATCTTCGCGTTCGTGGCGTCGAGCTGTTTCTTTTCCTGGAAGTAAGTGATCCCGAGGATGGCTGCCGCTACCACGACGACCGCGGCCAGGAACAACACCTGGACGGTGGCCTCGAGCGGCACAGCCTTCTTCGCGGCCTTCGGACGGGCCTGGCCCAGTAAGTTGATCCGGATCATGGCGTGTCAAAGCTCCTCAGCGCCAGGCCTACGGCAATTGCCAGGCGCGGCGCCATATCGCGCAATTGGCTTTCATCATGGCGCCCGGGATTGATTGCGATCTTTCGGAATGGGTAAAGCTCTTCCACCGGCATGGCGAATTCTTCTTTGAGGAGGTCGAGCAGGCCGGGGACGCGCGCGGTCCCGCCCGCCACGTAAATCCGGCGGATGTTTTCACCGCTGGCTGTGGCGCGGAAGAAGTCGAAGGTCTTTTGAATTTCGAGAATCAGAATGTCGGACACCGATCGAAGAATGGCCGTGCGCTGCTCCTCGCTCACTCCCGCCAGCGTTCCGCCCATCTTGAGTTTCTCGGCGTCTTCAAAGCTCAGGTCGAGCTCTTTCTGCAGCGCGTCGGTGTATTGGTTGCCGCCCACCGAAACGTCGCGCGTAAAAAGCGGCGTCCATCCCCGGACAATATTGATGTTCATCACGCTCGCGCCCACGTTCAGCAGCGCCACCACCTGCGATGGGTCGGGCTCGTAATTCACCTCAAAGCAGTTCTGCAACGCGAAGGCGTCGATATCCACCACCACGGGGGTCTTGCCTGCCTGCGCGAGCACGTTGGTGTGATTCAGAATCTTGTCTTTCTTCACAGCCACCAGAAGCACGTCCATCTGGTTCTCGGTGGCCTCGAGCAATTGATGGCTGAGGTTCACGTCGGCGATATCGAAGGGAATGTGCTGGCTGGCTTCGGCCTGAATCCGGTCATACAACTCTTCCTCGGTCATCAGCGGCATGCTCACGCGCTTCACGATCACCGAGTGCCCGGAAACCGAAGTGGCCACGTCTTTCGACTTGATCTTCTGGTTTTCAAAAATCGAGACGATCTTTTCCGCCACCGAGGGAGCATCCATGATCGCGCCATCGACCACCGTGTCCTGCGCCAGGGTCTCGACGCCTTCGCTCACCAGCTCGTAGCCGACTTTTGTTTTCTTCAGCTCGACCGCTTTTACGGAGCTCGAGCCGATATCTAACCCGATTAGTGATTTTGTTTTTCCCAGATTGAGCATCGCCCGGCCCCTCGCTCCTCACTGCTCCCCGTTTCGCGGGAGAGCACCCAGGACATTTCGCCTGGCTTTTCCCTGAAGTCCCCGAAAGCCCCTTTGCTTTTTCTTTCAGCCCCAACCCCCGCTGAGGCGAAAACAACCCCCGAGGAGGACCGGCAGTACTGATAGGCCCGGTACGCTCCGCTTTGACCGTTTATTACATCCGCGACAAATACTGTCAAGCAACCTCTCTCCTGCGTGTGCTTTTGGTTAAAACCCAGTCCCAAAGGACAGGCAGGCGAAAAGTACAGGTGAAAGTACAGGTGGGGGGATTCAAGCGTATTTCAGGGGCTTTCGATGAGGTCAGGCAGCGCGGCCGATTCGTTGCTTGCTCTTCACTTTTTCTTTGGCCCGCTCAATTGCAAGGTATGCCAGATTTCGTCCACTCGCCGCTTTGTTGCGGCATCCATTTTTATCTCGTCCGGCCATCGACCGTAATAACCTTCCTCGGGCCACTTGCGTGTGGCATCCACGCCCATCTTGGAGCCGAAGTCCTGCCGGCGTGCCGCATGGTCGAGGGTATCGACCGGCCCGAGGGCGAACTGGATGTCTCGTTCCGGGTCAATCGCGCACAGAGCTTTCCACACGACTTCCTTCGGGTCCTGAACATTCACATCGTGGTCCACCACGACCACTACCTTCGTAAACATCGCCTGCCCCAGCGACCAAATCGCATTCATGACCTTCCGTGCCTGGCCGGGGTAGCTTTTCCGGATCGAGACAATCATCAGATTCTGAAAAATGCCTTCCGCCGGCATGGCCACATCCACAATTTCCGGGTACTGCATCTTCATGACGGGCAGGAAAATGCGCTCAATCGCATGCCCGATGAAATAGTCCTCCTGTGGCGGGGGGCCGACAATCGTCGTTAAATACGTGGGCTCCTTCCGGTGCGTGACGCAGTTGACGTGAAAGACGGGATACTCGCCCTCGAGGGAGTAAAAACCCGTGTGGTCTCCGAACGGGCCTTCTGCCCGAAGCTCCCCGAGCTCCACGTAGCCCTCGAGAACGATTTCCGAATTGGCCGGAACTTCGAGATCAACGGTCTCGCACTGCACCAACTCCACAGGCTCTTTGCGTAGAAACCCGGAAAATAGGAATTCATCCATATCCGGCGGAACGGGCAAGATTCCCGCCAGCGCCGTGGCCGGGTCCGCGCCGATGGCTACGGCGACTTCGAGTTTCCCCTCGCGGTTCTTGCTGCGGGCGCTGCGGAAATGCTCCGCGCCGTGCTTTTGAGTCTGCCAGTGCATTCCGGTGGAGCGTTCATCAAACACCTGCATGCGGTAGCAGCCCACATTGCGCTTGCCCGTCTCGGGATTGCTCGTGATCACCATGGGCCACGTAATGTAGCGCCCGCCGTCCTGGGGCCAGCATTGCAGGATGGGAAATTCGAAAAGCGAAAATTGGTCTGTCCGAACGACTTCCTGGCACACGCCGCTCCGCACTCTCTTGGGGAAGAAGGACCCCAGCTCAGCCAGTTTTGGCAGCATCTTCACTTTCTCGAGCAGGCCCTGCGGCGATTGAAAATCCAGGAACGACTGCACGCGTCCGGCGACCTCTTCGAGCGAATTCACCTCCAGGGCAAGATTCATGCGCCGCTCCGTGCCCACGAGGTTTGTCACCGCCGGGATGCGGGAACCTTTCGGCTTTTCAAACAGCAGCGCCGGCCCTCCCGCCTTCACTGTCCGATCGGTGATTTCCGCCATTTCGAGAACAGGGTCCACTTCGGCGGCGATGCGCCGAAGTTCGCCGTTCCTCTCAAGAGCGCGCAGGAAATCCGGCAAATCGCGATATGCCACTTGCTATGCCTCCAATCCCAAATCGGACCGCCGCATCTTCGGCCGCACACTCTAGCACGGGGCTCCGGCGGAAAGAACGTCCGCTCTCCTAGCCTTGAGGAGCACCGAGGCGGCACAACATGTTTCACATCAAAACAGGCCGGCGTGAATTGCCGCCCAAAAGTCCAATGGACTTACGCGAGTCCTCGTCGCATTAAGTTCCTCTAATTCATGGGCGTACCCTCGCTGTATGGCCCGTAATGCACCATTCGGCTGGTTGGCGGACGGATTGCGGAATAGCTTGCGAGGGTGAAGCGCACAGGTCCATCGATGCGGCCACCCTTCGGCAGCAACGGAGCTAGAAATGGTCACCGCATTGATGTTGATGTTCACTTTATTCGCCCTGGGCCAGTTTTCGGTCTCCTACTGCCGCACGCTTCTGCAGGTGTACGAAAAGATCGAACTTTCCGATCAAGTCGGCGAGGTTGGCGAGATTACCACGGAGGCGCCCTGCGCTTGCGATTTTGGACATTTAATGCAGCTGGTGCGCGCAGCGCCGGATCCCGGCGACGATAGTTCCGAGATTCTGGCAATCAGCGTCTACTATCACGCCGCCAGTCTGATTCGGTGGTTGGCAGCGCCGGTCTCGGGGAGGATTTCGTGCTGGGCTCAATCTGAATTGTGCCGCTGCGCTTACTTCGCCGCCGTTTCGCTCGACCGCCGCCTGGCCCACCCTGCGCATTAATCGCTGCCTTCTCTTCCCACCATTCGCACTCAAGTCCGCTCTTCCTTGCCAGTCGCGCGACGCCGGTGCTATCCTGCCCGTTGTGCGGCGTTGAGCGGGAGTAGTTCAGTGGCAGAACGCTAGCTTCCCAAGCTAGAGGTGAGGGTTCGATTCCCTTCTCCCGCTCCATTTTCTTCCAACGATTCCTCCCACGGTTGATGCACAATGTTGTCGAGTATTGAGGCGCATGGTTTTACGCGCTGCCAGAATGACGCCATGAATCGACCCAGAAGCTCCGGCCGCACTTGTTTGGCGCTGATGCTCTGCGCGGGCTTTTCGCTGGCCGGGCTGGCTGACCGCTCTCGCGCATTCACGGCTGGCCAAGGTCCCACGCAGCGGTCCATCGCCATCACGGTGGACGACGTTCCAGGAGCGCTGGCGGGGACGGACAAAGGCCTCGGCGACGTGAAGGAGCTGCAAAGAATCAATCGCGCCCTCCCGGAAATTCTTCGCGCTCATCACGTTCCGGCGATCGGGTTCGTCAACGAATACAAGCTTCAGGTTACCGGCGAGCGCGACGCCCGCGCAGCGCTCCTGCAAATGTGGCTGGATGCGGGGCTCACGCTCGGAAACCACACCTACTCGCATCCGGATCTTCAGACCACTTCGCTGGCTGAATTCGAAGACGACACGATTCGCGGTGCAGTGGTCACTCATGTGCTCATGGCCGCCGCCGGGAAAACGGAAAAATATTTTCGGCATCCTTTTCTCGACACCGGCCCCACGCCCGAAGTGAAAGCTGCATTCGAACTTTTCCTGAAGCAGCATGGCTACACGGTCGCGCCCGTCACGATCGATCCCATGGATTGGATGTTCAACGACGTCCTCGGCAAGGCTCTGGAAACGAAGGACAAAAAACTCGCGGCAAAAGCAAAGAAGGCATCGCTCGAGTATCTGGATACCGCGTTCGAATACTTCGAGGGGGTTTCACGAAATCTCTTCGGAAGAGAAATTCCGCAGATCCTGCTGCTGCACGACACCGAATTGGACGCGGAAGAGCTCGATGCAATGCTCGAGCGGATCGAGCAGCGCGGCTACCGTTTCGTTTCGCTTGACGAGGCCATGGCCGACCCGGCCTATGCGACGCCCGATTTGTACGTGAGCGGCGAAGGAGTCTCGTGGCTGAATCGCTGGCGGCTCGCCTTCGGCCAGGACCCGGATACCAAGCACAATCCCGACCCGCCGAAGTGGGTGATGCAAACGTCGAAGGATTACCGCGCGTCGAAATCAAATTAGCTCCTCGAGTCCCCCGATTTGCGCGGCGCATCGGCTGCATCAAGCGATCGCCTGCGGAACCGCTTTTTTCCATCTGCCCTGCGCCTTCAGAATCAGTTCCACCACTTCGCGCACAGCGCCTTCCCCTCCCCGCACCGACGTCACGTAGTGAGCCGCCTTCTTGACTTCCGCGACTGCGTCGCCCACGGCCACTGCCAATCCCGCGCGCTGGAGCAGCGGAAGATCGGGCAGGTCGTCGCCTACGTACGCCACTTCGTTGTCGGTCACGCCGGCGCGCGTCAAAATCGCCTTGTAAGCTTCCAGTTTTTTCGGCTGGCCTTGAATCACGAATTCCATGCCCATTTCCCGCGCGCGGCGCGCGGTTGCCGGCGAGTCGCGGCCGGTGATCAGGCCCGAGCGGATGCCCATGATGCTCGCCAGCTTGACGCCGGCTCCATCGTGCGCGTGGAACATTTTCATTTCCGCGACGCTGTTATCGGGAAACGTCTGGAGGCAGACGTAACCGGGCGTGAGCGTGCCGTCCACATCCATCAAGAGCACCTTGATGCTGCGGGCGCGGCGGAGCGCCTTCGCCGGGAATTTGATTTCGCGGGTCGCCATGGTGTTCGCTTCGTCAGAACAACTGCAAGGTCCAAAGATCGTGGACGTGGACAACGCCTTCGAGCCGGCCGTTGGCATCCACCACGAGAATCGAAGTGATTTTCTTTTCCTCCATCAGGCGCAACGCGCTGGCGGCAAGCTCGGTGCGCGGCAGCGTTACCGGATCGGGCGTCATGCACTCTCTTGCAGAGAGCTCCAGCACATTCTGCCGGCTCTTTTGCATCATGCGGCGCAAGTCCCCGTCGGTGATGATGCCCAAAAGCTTCCCGTCGGACTCCGTCACGGCGGTGAGGCCCAGGCCTTTCCGGCTCATTTCGTAAATCACGTCGGGCATCTTTGCGTAGGGGAGCACGCTCGGAACGTCCTCGCCCTTATGCATCATCGCTTCCACGCGGCGGAGCTTTTTCCCCAGGCGGCCCGCGGGGTGCAATGCCGCGAAATCTTCCTCCTTGAATCCGCGCTGCTCGAGCAGAGTAATGGCGAGCGCATCGCCCATGGCGAGAGCCGCAGCGGTCGAAGCCGTCGGCGCCAGATTGAGCGAGCACGCTTCTTCTTTTACGGAAATATCGAGGACGATGTCGCTCGCTCCAGCGAGAGTGGAGCGCGGGCTTGCCGTCAGCGTGATCAAGTGGATTCCCAATCGCTTTACGGCTTCGACCAGCTCGATCAGCTCGTCGGTCTCGCCGCTCGATGAGATGGGCATCAGAATGTCGTTGCTCGTCAGCATCCCGAGATCGCCATGCAGCGCTTCCACGGCATGGAGGAAAAGTGCGGGCGTGCCGGTGCTCGCAAACGTGGCGGCAATTTTTCGCCCGATTAATCCCGATTTGCCCAGACCGGTGACCACCACTCGGCCTTTGCACGCGTAGAGCAATTCCACAGCTTTCTCAAAGCGCTCATCGAGACGATCCACCAGTCCGGCGATGGCTTCGGCTTCAATCCGCAGCACGCGCCGCGCCGCGGCAAGAATCGATTTCGTCGGATTCGCCGAGCTCATCGGGGATTCCATTCGCGCACCACCGCCGCCAGACGCAATATTTTTTGAAGCAGAGGACGCAACTGCGCGAGGGGCAGCGCGTTGGTGCCGTCGGAAAGCGCTTTCGCGGGATTGTCGTGGACCTCGAGAAAAAGTCCATCCACGCCGGCAGCCGTTCCCGCGCGCGCGAGCGGCTCGATGAATTCCGGCTGGCCGCCGCTCGCCTTCCCCTCCCCGCCGGGGAGCTGCACCGAATGCGTCACGTCGAACACGACCGGATAGCCCAGCCCGCGAAGGATCGGGAAGGAACGCATATCCACGATCAGATTCTGATAACCGAACGACGTTCCGCGCTCCGTCAAAATGATTTTCTCATTTCCCGTGCTCGCCACTTTTTCCACCGCGTTGCTCATCTCCCACGGCGAAAGAAACTGGCCTTTTTTCAAATTGACCGCGCGGCCGGATTTTCCCGCGGCGATCAACAAGTCGGTCTGGCGCGAAAGAAAAGCGGGCACCTGAAGGATGTCACAAACTTCCGCGGCCGGTTCGACCTGGGAAACTTCGTGAACATCCGTCAGGATGGGCACGCCGGTGCGTTTCTTGATCCTGGCAAGAATTTTCAAGCCGCTCTTCAAGCCGGGTCCGCGATAGGAGGAAACCGACGAGCGGTTGGCCTTGTCGTACGAAGCCTTGAAAATGAACGGCACACCCAGCTCTTCAGTGGCGGCAGCCAGTTCCTCCGCCATCATGGTGGCGTGGGCCTCGCTTTCGATGACGCAAGGACCGGCGATCAAGAAAAGCGGCGCATCCCCGCCGAGGCGGATTTTGCCGATGGTGAATTGGCCATTTGCTGCCATTATTTCGTGGATGCCCCCGGGGCGAACGCTCCAGCCTATGCAGGTTTCGCGGGATTTGCAACGCCTGGGGCGCAGGCCGGGCAGCAACAACGCCATTGGGCTAAGGCGAACGAACGTCCGAACTCGACCAGTCACCGAAATTAGGCGAAGGGGGAGCCCCCCCGTTTTGAGCCGATTAGAAAGTGTCATTGACATTACTTTTCAACGAGTTATGCGGATCTCTAATTGCACATAGGCCGATTTAAAAAATCATAGGCGAAAGTCCTCGTCGCCGCCCCCGGGCTCTATTTCTCGCTAGCGATTTGTAGCTGCACCTCATCCTTTCTCACTTCGCAGTTTCGACAACAAAATCCGACAGATTCACCCTTGCACAGCGCACCGAAGATTGCAAGGAGGTAGTGCGGTGGACTTTTTAGCTGTGGCCTGCTTGGGGAAAAAGGCCTACTCGAGCGCCGTGCGCGCACGGCGGAGGAGGAAGATCATCTGCTCGGAGGAGTTGTCGAGCGGGGCTTTGGCGAAGGAGCCGTACTCTTTCACGATTTCGAGGCCGGCCAATCGGAACAGGGCCTGAAGATGCGGGTAAGTGTAATAGGACATCTGGAAGGGCTCGGATTCTTCGCTGATGAGTTGCCCTCCTTCGTAAGTCCGAAAGATAAATGTGAAGCGGAAAGCTTGGTGAATTTTGTCAACGGATTCCTTGCGGAAGAAACGCCGCATGATTTTGTTCGGCTCGCCTTCGACGGGCCATTCGAGCTCTTGCACCTCTTCGCCGATCCCGCCCAAGATCATCTCGAATTTGGGATAAAAGACATCGAACGCGAAAATTCCAGTCCGGCTCAGATGAGCTGCCGCCGTTCGGAAGGCCCGGACTTGATCGTCGAGCGTATGCATGTGCTGCATCGGGCGAAAAGGAGCGAGAACAAGCGGAAATGTTTTCTTGAGGCGGAAGCTGCGCATGTCTCCTTTGTGGAGGCGCACTTTGTTCCGCACGTCGAGCGGCTCTGTAGTCAAACGCGATTTCAAGACGCGGAGCATGGGCGCGGAATTATCCACGCCGTGAATCTCGATCTCCCGCCGGGCAATTTGGAGCAGCACTCGGCCGGTGCCACACCCGATTTCGAGCACCGGCCCGCGCGACCGCCGCGCCAAGTCGAGATAGAACGGCAAGTCGACTAAATCGGATTTCGTCGCGTAGGCAGCGTCATAGTGTTTGGCGATTTTTTCGTAAGAATTCGCAGGGCTCTTCGATTCCATTCCGCTCTCCAGCAGGTATCGTTGCGCGAGGCAAGGTCACGATTGTCGTCGTTGGGCGCGCCTTTTCCGCGGGACTGGCCTTTTCGGGATCCGATAGAACTTCCCACGCTCCGCTCGGCTCCAATCCTGGGCTTCGGGAGCATTCGAAAGGTCGATTTTCTCGTCCGGCATGCGAGCGAGGGCTGCCAATTCTTTTCTTTGTTTTCTACTGAGGCGGACCATATGCACAAGCACCGGGCTAGTCGGCGGGAGAGGCGGAGCGGGACTCGGCAGGACGCGCGAGGCGGTCGCGGCGGTGGTCGAGGCTGGCGCGGATGAACGCGCCAAAAAGCGGATGGGGCGCGAGCGGCTTCGATTTGAATTCCGGGTGGAACTGGCAGCCGAGAAACCAGGGATGGTCCGGCGCTTCGATGATTTCGACGTAGACGCCATCCGGCGTGCGGCCGGTGATGCGGAATCCGGCGCGTGTGAGCGTCTCTTCATACTCGCAGTTGAATTCGTAGCGATGCCGGTGGCGCTCGGAAATTTCCAGCGTACCGTAAGCTTTGTGCGCAAACGAGCCGGGCTCGAGCTTGCAGGGCCACGCGCCCAGCCGCATTGTGCCGCCCATTTCGTCCACGCCCAAAAGCTCGCGCAATTTGTAGATGACGCGGTTGGGCGTGCTGGGATCAAACTCGGTGCTATCGGCGCGCTCGAGGCCGGAGACTTTCCGCGCGTATTCGATCGTGGCGCACTGCATCCCCAGACAAATCCCGAGGAAAGGAACTTTCTTTTCGCGCGCATAAGTAATCGCGTGGACCATCCCCGCAATCCCACGCTTCCCGAATCCGCCGGGAACGAGAATGCCATCGGCGTGGCGGAGCCGCTGCTCGGCGACGGCAGGTGATTCAATTTCTTCGGCTTCGACCCATTCGATTACGACCCGCTGCCGATTGGCGAGGCCGCCGTGCACGAGGGCTTCGCGCAGACTTTTGTACGCGTCTTCGAGCTGGACATATTTTCCGACCACGCAAATCCGCACTTCGCCCTGCGGATGCTCGAGATTTTCCAGCATGGCCAGCCAGCGGCTCAGATCCCGCGGCGGGGCTTCCAGGCGAAGGAGGCGAAGAACTTGTTCGTCGAGGCCTTCGGCCGCGAGCGACATCGGCACTTCATAAATATTGCCAACATCCGGCGCCGAGATCACGCAAGACTCCGCCACGTTGCAGAAGAGCGCGATCTTGGCTTTGAGGTCGCTGCCGATGGGGCGATCGCTGCGGCAAATCAAAAGATCCGGCTGGATTCCGATGCTGAGCAGCTCCTTCACGCTGTGCTGGGTCGGCTTGGTTTTCAGTTCACCGACCGTGGGGATGAAAGGCACGAGCGTGAGATGCGCGAAGACGACGTTTTCGGGGCCGAGCTCGAGCCGCATTTGCCGGATGGCTTCCAGAAACGGCAGCGACTCAATGTCGCCGACCGTGCCGCCGATTTCGACAATCACGACATCGACCGCGTCCGCCACCTTGCGAAAAGCCGCCTTGATTTCGTCGGTGACGTGCGGGATCACCTGGACCGTCTTGCCGAGAAAATCCCCGCGGCGCTCTTTGGCGATGATGGATTCATAGATCCGTCCGGTGGTCCAGTTGTGGTCGCGCGTGAGACGCGCGGAAGTGAATCGCTCATAGTGGCCGAGGTCGAGATCGGTTTCGGCGCCGTCGTCGGTGACAAACACTTCCCCGTGCTGATAGGGCGACATCGTTCCGGGATCGACGTTCAGGTAGGGATCGCACTTCTGAAGGGTGACCCGAAGCCCACGGCTTTCCAACAGGCAGCCCATGGAGGCCGCCGCAACGCCTTTGCCGAGGGAAGAAACCACGCCGCCCGTTACAAAAATATATTTCGCGGCGGCCCGCAAGGCGCTCAAGTTCCTCCGGCTGAATGAGCGTACTCCGCATTATGGGCAGAAATTTCCCGCGTGTCAAATCGAAGGAGAAATAAGGAACCACACATCCCTCGACTTCGCTCGGGACAAGTAAACCCAGATAAACACCTATTAGAAAAAGAAGTTCAAGGATTCCCGGTATCGCGGAGTATTTTTTCGACGCGCTCGATATCGGCGGGCACATCGACGCTAACGGCGTCGTACTCGGTTTCGATCACGCGAATGCGGAAACCGTTTTCCAGCCAGCGAAGCTGTTCGAGTTTTTCCAGGCGTTCCAGGTCACCGGGCGGAAGTGTTGGAATCTCCAGCAGCACGTCGCGGCGAAAAGCGTAAATTCCGATGTGCTTCCAGTGGCGCGCGCGGACGGCCTCGCCGGTGTCGCGGACCCACGGAATCGGCGCGTGAGAAAAATACAGGGCGTTGCCCTCGAAATCGCGCACGACTTTCGTGATGTTGGGGTCCATGATGTCGGGCTGGCGCAAGATCGCCGTGCAGGGTGTGGCGATTTGAATCGAATCGTCTTCGAGCATGGCGGAAACAAGCGCGTCGAGCGTCGCGGGTTCGACCAGCGGTTCGTCGCCTTGGACGTTGAGATAGATTTCTGCCGGGATGTGCGCGGCAACTTCTGCCACGCGATCTGTCCCGGTTTGATGATCCCGCCGAGTCAAAATGGATTCAGCTCCGAAGCCCTCGACCGCTTTCTGGATGCGATCGTCGTCGGTGGCCACTACCGTCCGGGTGATCTGCGCGGCTTTTCGCGCGCGCTCAACCACGTGCTGGATCATGGGGCTGCCCGCGATCGGCAGGAGAGGTTTTCCCGGCAAGCGCGTCGAACCATAACGGGCGGGGATGACGGCCAGGACTTTGGTGTGTGGTTTGCTTGGCATGATGGATGGCCGCGTGCCCCGGCGGCGGGAATCTTAGCACGGAGCCGGACAGGCTCCCGTGCCGAGTGGGACACCACCGCAACCGGCGCTTGCTTTGGATTGGGCCGGTGGTAGAATCGCGGTTTTAGAGACACCTCGCGGTACTTTTCCCGGGGCGTTGGGGGGAACTTTGAAAGACCGCGCCGCGCAGCCAGTCGGTCGCTGGGGGCTGATGGCGGCATGCGCGCGTACCAGGCGCGGAATTTTTCCCGCCGGCTCCATTCTCGTTTTCCTGCTTCTCGCAGCTGCCAATTCTCCCGCTTTTGCGCAATCGCAAGCGCCCGGTCCCACACCCGCGCCAAAAACAGAAAAGACCCAACGCGGCAAGTCGCTGAAGTCGGAAGTCGATTTGACGCTGGTAAACGTCTCGGTGACGGACCCGTACGGCCGTCTGGTGACGGGGCTCGAGCAGGAAAATTTCCGCGTGTTCGAAGACAATATCGAGCAGGAGATCGTGCGGTTTTCCAGCGAGGATGTGCCGATCTCCATCGGCGTGATCTTCGACATGAGCGGCAGCATGTCCGACAAGATCGACAAATCGCGGCTGGCCGCGGTGCAATTTTTCCGCACGGCGAATCCGCAGGACGAATTTTTTCTCGTCAACTTCAATGACCGCGCGCAATTGGCGAGCCCTTTCACTCCAAACGTCGAGGAGATCCAAGACCGGCTGATGTTTACCTCCGCGCGAGGGATGACCGCGCTCTACGACGGCATCTACCTCGGGCTGAGCCAGATGAAAGGAGCACACAACACCAAGAAAGCTTTGCTCATCATATCGGATGGAGGCGATAATCATAGCCGGTACACGGAAACCGACGTCCGGAGTTTCGTCAAAGAGGCGGACGTCCAGATTTACGGCATCGGGATTTTCGAAGACTATGCGTGCCAGAGAAGCCCCGAGGAATGTCATGGGCCCGGGCTTCTGAGCGAAGTGACTTCGATGACCGGTGGCCGGACGTTTGTGGTGAACCGCCTGGCGGATCTTCCCGACATCGCGTCAAAAATCAGCATGGAGCTGCGGAACCAATATGTTCTCGGATATAGACCAAGCGACCGGGCTCACGACGGCAAGTGGCGCAAGATCAAAGTCAAGCTGCGCCCGCCGAAGGGCCTCCCGCCTCTCACGGTGTACTCAAAGACCGGATATTACGCGCCGGGCCACTAAGGCTTTTCTCACCGCAATTTCGCTGTTACTGGCGCTTCTCGCGGTGACGCCTGCCTCCCGCGCTCAGAATCCGCCGCTGGCTCCGCCACCGCCGCCTCCGCCGCCGGGAGGCAATCCGGCGCCGCAAAAATCCGACCAGGGTTATCGAATCAAATCGAATGTGGATCTGGTGGTGCTGCACACCACCGTCGCCGATGAGAAGGGACAATTCGTCCACGACCTCAAGCAGGATAATTTTCGCGTTTTTGAAGACAAGGTCGAGCAAAAGATCTCGCTTTTCTCGCGCGACGATACGCCGGTGACAATCGGCCTGGTGATCGACAATAGCGGCAGCATGCGAGAAAAGCGCGCCCAGGTGAACGCGGCTGCGCTCACGTTTGTACGCACCAGCAACCCGCAGGACGAAGTTTTCGTGGTGAATTTCAACGACGAGTACTACCTGGACCTCAACGAGGACTTCACCAGCGATACGAAAGAATTGAACGACGCGCTTTCACGAATCGATTCGCGCGGCAGCACCGCTCTTTACGACGCCATCATCGGGTCGCTCGATCATTTGAAGAAGGGCCACAAAGACAAGCGCGTGCTGCTGGTGGTGACCGACGGCGACGACAATGCCAGCCGCAAATCCTTCGAGTACACGGTGAAAGCCGCGCAGGAATCGAATGCCTCGATCTATGCCATCGGCGTCTTCAGCGCCGAAGACCGCCAGCACGACAAAGCCATGGTGCGGCACTCGAAAAAAGATTTGACCCTGCTCACCCGCGCCACCGGCGGTGTGGCCTATTTTCCTGAAGACCTCGATCAGGTGGAAGCGATCTGCACCCAAGTGGCGCACGACATCCGGAACCAATACATGCTGGGCTACTATCCGACGAACACGGCCCGCGATGGCACGTTCCGCAACGTGCAGGTGCAGTTGCTGCCGCCCAGAGGTGTGGGAAAGCTCACTGTGCGGGCGCGCACCGGGTATTACGCGCCGAAATCTTCACAAAGCGACGACTGAGATACGCCGCCGCTCACCGGGCCAGCAAATCCAGAAAACTCGTGCCATGCGGAATGAGGCCGCCGAAATTTTCGGCCACCGTCTGGCCCATGTCTGCCAGCGTGGAGCGCGTTCCGAGATTCCTCCCCTCGGCGGTCCTGGGCGTGTAGGCGAGAATGGGAACGTATTCCCGGGAGTGATCGGTGGTGGGATTCACTGGGTCGGGATCGCAGCCGTGATCGGCCGTGAGCAGAAGCAGATCGGAAGGCCGCAGTTGGCCTAGAAACGGCCCGAGCAGCACATCAAACTCTTCGAGCGACTGCGCGAAGCCTTCCACGTCTTTGCGGTGGCCATAGAGCATATCGAAATCCACCAGGTTCGCAAAAATCAGGCCGCGTTCGCGCGCGCCCAGCGCTTCCTTCAATTTCGTCATGCCGTCGAAATTATTTTTTGTCGTGATGTAGTTTTCTACGCCCCGGCCGTTGTAGATGTCGTGAATCTTGCCCACGCCAAAGACCGGAACGCTGCGCTCCGCCAGCACATCGAGCAGCATGGGCCGCGGCGGCTCGACGGCGTAGTCGTGGCGGCGCTCGGTGCGGCGAAAATTTCCCGGCGCGCCGCTGAACGGCCGCGCGATTACGCGCCCCACTCGATTCGGCCCATCCAGCAATTTCCGGGCGATTTCACACATGCGATACAGCTCGGCGATGGGAATCACGTCTTCATGCGCGGCGATTTGAAATACGCTGTCCCCCGACGTGTACACGATTGGGAATCCGGTGCGAACGTGCTCGTCGCCGAGCTCCTTGATGATTTCTGTCCCCGAGGCGGGCTTGTTGCCGAGCGTGCGCCGGCCGATTTGCCGCTCGAATTCTGCGATGAGCGCCGGCGGAAATCCATTCGGATACACAGGAAAAGCCTGCTCGAGCCAGATTCCGGCCATTTCCCAATGGCCCGTTGTTGTGTCTTTCCCCGGAGAGCGCGTGGCGCCTTTACCGTAGCTGCCGGCGGGATGGGCCGGCGCCGGAAGGTGATCGAGAGGCTTGATGTTGCTGAGCCCCAGGCGCGTCAAATTTGGAAGCTGCAGCGGCCGCGAGCGCGCGATGTGCCCCAGCGTGTCGCGCCCAACATCGCCGTAATCGGCGGCATCGGGCAATTCACCGATCCCGACGCTATCGAGCACAATCCAGATGACTCTTTCAAAGCTCATGGCGGGGGGAATTGTACTCCACACGATTCGGTTTCTTGGGACGATTCGGGGATCTTCAGTTTTGTCGTGCCCATGCGGCAAAGCAAGCCCGATTGTGTCGCTTGACGGAGCGGCGTATAATTTTTTGTTTACACTCATGGCAACGGAACCCACTGAGAGGTCTCTGCGCGCCACTCCCCCTCCCCCACCCCGGGCGGAGGATGCGGAGGAGATTCGCGTGCGGGGCGCGCGTGTCCACAACCTGAAAAACGTCGATTTCACGATCCCGCACAATGCCATCACGGTGGTGACCGGCGTTTCCGGCTCAGGCAAATCGAGCCTGGCGTTCGACACACTGTACGCCGAGGGCCAGCGCCGCTATATCGAGTCGCTTTCAGCGTATGCGCGGCAATTCCTCGAACGCATCGAGAAGCCGGATGTGGATGAAATCACCGGCATCGCCCCGGCGATCTCCATTCGCCAGAAAAATTCCACGCGCAACCCGCGGTCCACGGTGGCGACGGCCACGGAGGTTTACGATTATCTTCGCCTTCTCTATGCCCGCATCGGCCACACGTTCTGCCTGCGCTGCGGGGAGGAAGTCCGGAAGAACACGCTCGATGAAATCGCGGCGCAAGTGCTGGCCCTGCCGGAGGGGCGGCGGTTCTACGTTCTCTACGAGCTGAAGCTCACACCGGAAGCGGGCCCGCCTGTACCGCGCGCGCGAAAGTCCGCGCGGCCGGGCCCTGAAGCGGTGCGCCAGGCGCTTGTGAATCTGCGGAAACGGGGATTCAACCGGCTTTTTCAGGCGGGGCGTGTCTTCGAGTTTTCCACTCCTGAAGAATTGCTGGACATGGATTTCGAAAAGCCGGTTTACGTCCTTGTGGATCGGCTGGCGCTCTCCTCCGAAATCCGCTCGCGCTTGATGGACTCGATCGAGATTTGCTACCGCGAAGGCCGCGGCGAAGCGATTCTCGAATTCTTTCCCGATGGTCCGGCCGGTGAAAATCCGCCGGCGGCTTCTGCGGCGCCGGAGCGCCTGATCTTCAATGAACGGTTCGAATGCAAGAGGTGTGGCGCAGCTTACCAGGAGCCTGAGCCCCAGCTCTTTTCATTCAATAGCCCCACCGGGGCCTGCCCGCGTTGCCAGGGCTTCGGCAACACGATCGATTTCGATCTCGACCGAGTTGTCCCGGACCAGAGCAAATCGCTGGCCGACGGTGCTATCGAACCCTGGACGAAACCGCGCTACCGCCAGCTGCAGATGGAATTGCGCCGGTATGCGCGCGCCGTGGGAATTCCGATGGAACTTCCGTTTCGCGAATTGAGCGCGGCGCAGCGCGACGCGATTCTCGAAGGCGACCCGGAACACGATTTTGCGGGCGTGAAGGGATTTTTCTCGTGGCTCGAACGGAAAAAATACAAACTGCACGTGCGGGTGTTTTTGAGCCGCTATCGCGGGTACGCCATCTGCCCCGATTGCCGCGGCACGCGCCTGCGCGCAGAAGCGCGCGCCGTGAAAATTGCGGGCCGCTCGATCACCGAAGTCTGCCAGATGACAGTGAAGGAAGCCCGCCCCTTCTTCGACGCTCTGACCTTGACTCCCGCCGAGTCCACCATCGCCGATAAAGTGCTGGAAGAGATTCAGTCGCGGCTGCGCTTTCTCGACGAAGTAGGCCTCGATTACCTCACGCTCGACCGGCTCACTTCCACGCTTTCGGGCGGCGAAGCGCAGCGAATCCAGCTCGCCACCTCGCTCGGCTCGCAATTGGTGGGCGCGATGTACGTGCTCGATGAGCCTTCGATCGGCTTGCATCCGCGCGACACGAATCGCCTGATTCAAATTCTGCGAGGCTTGCGCGACCTGGGAAACACGTTGGTGGTCGTCGAACACGACCCCGACACGATTCAATCCGCCGATTACATCCTCGATCTCGGACCGGGCGCCGGCGAGTACGGAGGGAAGATCATTTTTGCGGGCACACGCGATGCCCTGCTCGCCGACAAGCACTCGCTCACGGCCAAATACCTTCGCGGCGAAGCCAAGATTCCTCTTCCTGCCGTAAGGCGCAAGCCGCAAGGCAAATTCCTGAAAATCCGCGGCGCCCGCAGCCACAATCTGAACGGTGTGGACATCACGATTCCGCTCGGAGGGCTGGTTGCCATCACCGGCGTTTCCGGCTCGGGGAAATCCACGCTGGTGTACGACGTTCTTTTCAAGGCGCTCCAGGCAAAGCGGACCGGCGGAAATTGGAAGGAGTGCTGCGACCGGCTCGAGGGAGATTCGGCGATAACCGCGCTCGAAATGGTGGACCAATCGCCGATCGGGCGCACGCCGCGCTCCAATCCCGCCACGTATTTGAAGGCCTTCGACGCCATCCGCGAAGTTTTTGCCGCGACTCCCGAAGCCAGGAAGCGCGGATTCACGGCAGGCCACTTCTCTTTCAATATTCCAGGAGGCCGCTGCGAAGCCTGCCAGGGCGATGGCAGCGTCACGGTGGAAATGCGATTCCTCGCCGATGTCGAGCTCGTGTGCGAAGAATGCCGCGGCACGCGCTATAAAAGCAGCATCCTGGACGTGCGTTACAAAGAAAAAAACATCCACGACGTGCTGCAAATGACCGTCCGCGAAGCTCTGGCATTTTTTGCGTCGCACCCCAAGGTAACATCCCGCCTTCGCGTGCTCGAAGAAGTGGGGCTGAACTATCTCCGCCTCGGCCAATCCGGCACAACCCTTTCCGGAGGCGAGGCGCAACGATTGAAACTCGCGGCGCATCTCACCCGCCAGGAAAGCTCAGGGATTCTCTACATCTTCGATGAGCCGACCACCGGGCTGCACTTCGACGACATTCAGAAGCTGCTGACGGCGTTTCGCAAACTCATCGAGGGAGGCGCTTCCGTTCTCATCATCGAGCACAACCTCGACGTCATCAAATCCGCCGATTGGATTATCGACCTCGGACCCGAAGGTGGCGATGCCGGAGGAAAGGTTGTCGCCGTCGGAACGCCCGAGCAAGTGGCGCGCAACCCGCAGTCGCATACGGGCAAATTCCTGGCGCGCGTGCTCCATTTGCGCAATGGCGGCAGTCACGCCCAGCATGCGGACCACACCTCGCCCACTAAGCCAGCTTCGACAGAGGGAAATCCGTCCACGGCATGACGCGCGTTTCAAAGTTGCTCTCATTCGGAGCGCTCGTAGTGTTCCTGGGCGCTTCCGGCCCCGATTTCGCGCAAAACTCCAGCACGCCCCAAAAGCCGCCCCGCCAAAAACAGAATCCTGCCGATGGCGCCCTGAGCAGCTTGGTCGCGTCTGGGCAGGCGGCCATGGATCGAAACGATTTCGCTGCTGCGGCACAGAGCTACCGCAATTACCTCGCAATAAAACCGGACGACGCCTACGCGCATTTTCAACTGGGGTACGCCTGTGCCGCATTGAAGCTCCCTGCCGAAGCACGGATAGAATTTGAAAAAGCGATCGCTCTTGACCCGAAGATGGCACAGGCACATTTCAATCTGGGAGTTCTTTTGCTCGATACGGATCCCGCCGGCGCGCTTGTCCCGCTTCAAAAAGCCGCGGAGCTCAACCCAGAAGACATTCGGCCGAAGGTCCTGCTCGGATTGGCTTACGAGCGTGCCGGGAACTGTGCAGATGCAATCGATCAATACCGCGCCGCAGAAAAACTGGACGACAAGAATTTCGATGTCCACCTGGCGCTGGGGCGCACGCTGCTGAATGCGAATAGGCCGTCGGAGGCCGAGCCCGAATTCCGCGCTGCATCGGCGCTGCAACCTGCCGCCAACGAAGCTCATCTGGGTCTCGCCAAAGCGTTGCTCGCAGAAAAAAAACCGGAGCCCGCTGTATCGGAGCTGGAAAAATATTTGGGCGCTCATCCGGATGATTCAGGCACGCGCGTGGAACTGGCTTCAATCCTCAGCAGCCTGGGCAAATACCAGGAGGCCATCGACCAGCTCGATCGAGCCGCCGCCGGAACACCGGAGACGCTCCAATCTCTTCGGCTTCGCGGGCAGGCGAACTTCCAGCTCAAGCGATACGACGACGCGATTGCCGCTCTCGAAAGAGCATCCGCTCTGGCGCCGGGCAACGCCGATACGCACGCCCAGCTCGGACATCTTTACATGCAGAAGAAGTCGTATCCCGAAGCCGTGCGCGAGCTCTCCGCGGCATGGAAGATCGAGCCGAAAGCCAACGATATTCTGGGCGAGCTGGTGACCGCCGAATATCTCGGCAAAAATTACGCGGCGACGCTGAAAGGCCTCGACATCCTCTCCGAGCGCGAGCCGATGCCGGTGAGCAGCTGGTTTGTTCGCGCCGATTGTTACGATAAGATGGGCCAATCGGCTCCGGCGCTTGAGGCGTACCAGAAATTTTTGTCATTGAACAAGGACGAAACGAGCGACATGTACTTCGAGGCGACGGCCCGCGTGCGAGCGCTGGCTCGGCAGCTCAAGGACAACAAGAGGTAGCGCCTTGTGGGAATCGCGCCATCCGATGGCCGGGTTCGCTCTCGCCGTGATGCTGCTCCAGGCGCCGCCGTCCGGCAAGGCGGCCGAATTCCGCGCCCGGTTTGCCCGTGAGACCGACCCGGTCCATCGCGCGAAATTGATGCCGCAGCTCGGAGAAGCGGAATTGCAGGAGATTCAGCGGCAGATTGCCGGCGGCGAACTTTCCGAGGCGCTCGAAGGTGTCAAGGAATACCGCGACCAGGTGCAGCAGTGCCAGAAAGACCTGGATGCCATCGGCGTGGACGTAGAGAAACACCCGAACGGCTTCAAGCAGTTGCAGATTTCGCTGCGGGAGTCTTTGCGCCGGATCGATGAAGCGTTGATCAGCCTGGCGTCGGACGAGCAGCAGCCGTTTCTCGATGTTCGCAAAGAGCTCGACCGCATCAACCGGCATTTGATTCGCGAGCTTTTTCCGCGCCAGCCGGGAGCGGAGGAAGAGTCGCAGAAGCCGAAGAGCTAGGAGCTCACATTGTCGCGCGCTGTGATTGCCGGCTGTTCGCTTTTCGCGCTGGTTTTCTCCGCAATGCTCGCCGCCCGCGCGCCGGAGCCTCCTCAAGGGAAGAAGGAGTACTTGACCGAGTCCGAAGCGGACAAAATCCGCGAAGCGGACAATCCTTCCGACCGCATCAAGCTCTTTATTTCCTTTGCGGACGATCGGCTGAAGAAATTCCATTACGAGCTGACCCGCGCGATCCCCGAGCGGCGCCGCAACGAAATGCTCAACAGCCTGCTGAACGCGTACGCGGGATGCATTGACGATGCCGCAGATCAAATCGGTATCGCGCGAGAGCGGCAAGCGGATATTCACGCAGCCTTGAAATCCATGAAGGCAAAGGGAAAAGAATTCCTCGAGGATCTTCAAAAACTCGCCCAGGGCGGCGCCGAGCTGGAAATTTACAAAGACACGCTCGAAGACGCCATCGAAGCCACCAAAGACGCGCTCACGGATGTGGAGACTGCGGAAAAAGAAATGACGCCGCCTCCGGTGCGGAGAAAAGCGTCATGAGCCGTCCGCATCGGCGCACCCGGTTCGTTCCCGGCGGCGAGAGAATTTTTCAGCGCATCTATACGCGGCTGGGCTGCGAAGGGCGTCCCCCGCATTTCGTGGTTGAGTTCCACCCGTACGCCGATCTCACGCACACGATCCGGCTGCGCGAGGATACGGCTTACGTGCGCATCTCCGACGTGCTGCGGCACGCTCCTCGCAGCGTGCTCGAGGCCGCCGCGGCGATCCTGCTGGGGCGGCTGTTTCGCCGCGAGCCGCCTTTCGAATTGCTCGCGCGATATCGCGCTTTCTCCTATGCTGCGCCGACGCGGCGTAAATTGCTGCTTCTGCGCCAGCGCCGCGCCAGGCCCGCGCCGCACAACCCGGCGGGAAAAGTCCACGATCTCGCCGGACTTTTCGAGCGGCTCAATCGCCGTTATTTTCGCAGCTCGCTTCCCTGCCCGCGGCTCGGCTGGAGCGGACGCGCGTGGCGCACGCAGCTCGGCTGCTTCGATCCGGCGCTTCAGCAGATCGTCCTCAATCGCCAGCTCGACGGTAAAGACGTTCCGGAGTACGTTGTCGCTTACGTGCTGTATCACGAGATGCTGCACCTGAAGCATCCGATGCGCTTCGCGCGCTGCCGCCGCGAGTCGCATTCGCCGGAGTTCCGGCGCGAAGAGAAGCGCTTTGGAGCGTACCGGCGCGCGACGAAATTTCTCGATCGCTTCCCTGCCCGCTGATTTTTCCGGAATTTGCTTCACGATTCATTCCTGCTCGAGCTTCTCGATCTTTTTCTGAATTTTTTTCGCGTTGGGAGACGTCGGGAACACTTGCAGATACTCCTTGTAATATTTCAGCGCGGAAGCTTTGTCGCCCTTTTTCTCATAAGCCTGGGCGACAAGCAGGCGCGGCTCGGCCCATGTAGGCCGCAATTGGATGGCGTCCAGGAAACGGTCGATGGCGGCGTCCGTATCGCCCTTATGAAGGTAATACGTGCCGACGTCTACGTCGTGAACGGCCGGGAACGGATCGTACTTGGCCTCGGCGCCGGGCTTGGCGGATTTGTCCCCGCTCGGTTTCGAATCCGGCTGGGGCGAGGCTTTGGATGTCGTGTCGGCGTCATCAGTAGTCTGATCCGGCTGCCCAGGTTTTCTTGAGCTTGACTCGCCCGCGCCTGGCGGGTCGGCCCTTCGGGGCTCTTGCGATTGCGCGCGGAGCAGGATTCCGCCTGGGAAAAGTGCGAGTCCGACCAGGAGGCTTAGGCGCAAAATGATTTCACGCATGGGCGGCGCCTCGCTGGGTCTCGATTGCGTTTGCTATCATGGCAATGTCCCGCGGCGGGGGCCCGCTTGCGCCCGGCCACGCACTACATTGTAACGCGCCTCCATGGAACTCCGCGAAAAAGCCGCGAATCTCCCCACGCAGCCCGGTGTGTACCTGTTCCAGGACGCGGCGGGAAAAATCCTGTACGTGGGCAAGGCGAACTCGCTGCGGAATCGCGTGAAGAGCTACTTCCTCGAGTCGCGATGGCAAGACGCGAAGACCGGCTCGCTTGTGCGCGAAATTGCAGGCCTCGATTACATCGTGGTGGACAACGAGCGGGAGGCGCTCGCGCTCGAAAACAACCTGATCAAGCAGCACAAGCCGAAATTCAATATCCTCCTGCGCGACGACAAGACGTATCCCTACATCCGCTACACCGCGTTTGAAAAATATCCGCGCGTTTATGTGACGCGGCGGCTGAACAAGGACGGCTCGATCTATTTCGGGCCTTATTTCCCCGCGAGCCTGGCGTACCGGCTCGTCCACCTCGTGCACAAGCATTTCCTGGTGCCGTCGTGCACGGTGGACCTGACCCGCTTTCATCCGCGCCCGTGCCTGCAATATTACATTCACCGCTGCCTTGGCCCTTGCGTGGAAGGGCTCGTAGCCGACGAACGGTACACGGAAGCGGCGCGCGACGTGCGGCTTTTCCTCGAAGGCCGGCGCAACGACCTTTCGCGAAGCCTGGAAGAACGCATGCAGCGCGCTTCCGAGGAACAGCGCTACGAACAGGCTGCCGGCTACCGGGACTTGCTACGCACGCACGCCGAAATGGAGGAGCGGCAGAAAATCGCAGCCGCCGCGGGAGACGATACCGATGTTGTTGCCTGGTATGCGGAGCCGCCGCAGGTAGCCGTGAATCTGTTTCACCTGCGCGGCGGCCGGGTGGTGGACCGGCGCGACTTCTACTGGGAGGATCTCGAGGCATTCGAGCCCGCGGAGTTCCTTCCTTCGCTTCTCAAGCAGCTCTATCTCGATTCCGCATATCTGCCGCGCTACATCCACACGCCCATGGATTTCGAGGAGCGCGAGTTGCTGGAACAGGTGCTCACCGACGCCGCCGGCCATCGCGTGGAAATTCTGAATCCGCAGCGGGGGCAGAAGCACGCATTTCTCGAGCTCGTGGAAAAGAACGCCCGGCACTCGTTCACGCAGCGGTTCCGCGTGCTGCGCCCCAGCTCGAAAGCAATCGAGGAAGCGCTCGAGAGCGCGCTCGGACTCGGCGAGCCTCCGAAGCGGATCGAATGCTTCGACATCTCCCACATCCAGGGGTCGGATACGGTGGCTTCGATGGTCGTTTGGGAGAGCGGGCGGATGATAAAATCCGACTACCGCAAATTCATCATTCGCGGAGAAGCGCCCGGGAAAGGGCCGGAAAAGGACCGCGGCCTGTTGCGCGACGATTTCGCCAGCATGCGCGAAGCCGTCGAGCGGCGTTACCGCCGCCTGCAAGAGGAGCGCAAGCCGCTGCCGAGCCTGATTTTGATTGACGGGGGCATCGGGCAATTGCACGCGGCGGCGCAGGCGCTGGAGAAGCTGGAAATTATCAACCAGCCGGTGGCCAGCATCGCGAAGAAAGAAGAAATCCTGTACGTGCTGGGCCGCGAGAGCGAACCGGTGATCCTGGAGCGGCACTCGCCGGTGCTCCACTTGATCCAGCAGATTCGCGATGAAACGCACCGGTTTGCGGTGACGTTTCACCGGCAGCGGCGTTCGGCGCGGCGGCTGCGAACTTCGCTCACCGAGATTCCCGGCGTGGGCGACAGGACGGCGCAGAAGCTGCTGAGGCGATTCGGCAGCGTCGCGCGGCTGCGCGAGTTGACGCTGGCGGAACTCTCCGCCGAGCTGCCGCGAGCGCAGGCGCAGCGCGTGTTCGACGGGCTCCGGCAGGAGGGCTTGGAAAAGCCCCACGCAAATTGACACAACGTAATCCGTACCGGAAGGCGGCTTGCCTGTACCGGAAACCCATGCTACTGTGACTTTCGGAGGTGCTTGATGAGCGACAACGTGGGCTCGAAGGTGAGCTTCTTTCTCGTTGGATTGGGCATCGGGGCGCTGATCGGCATTTTGTTTGCGCCGAAGTCCGGTGAAGAGACACGCGATTACTTGAGCTCGAAGGCGGATGAAGGCCGCGACTACGCGCAGAAGAAAGCGCAGGAACTCCGCGAGCGCGCCGAGGACTTGATCGAGCGCAGCAAGGAAATCATGGCGCGGAAGAAGGACCAGATTTCGGGAGCGGTCGAGGCAGGCAGAGAAGCCTTCAAGCGAGAGGCGTCCAAGGCTTCCTAGGCTCCAGCGAGGAGTCCGATGTCCGGCTGGGTTGAAGCGTTCATCGTTGTTGCCACCATAGCTATCGTCATTCAGATGGCGATACTCCTGGCGATGTTCGTCCAGATGCGCACCGCCATCGAGCAATTCACGCGGCTGGCCAACGACCTTCACGCCCGAATCGATCCGATTCTCCTGCGGGTCAACCACATTCTGGAAGACTCGGAGGACCGCATCGCCAGTATCATGGGTGACGCGGCGGAAATCACGCGCATCGCCCGCGGCTCGGCTCAGAAAGTGGATCGAGTGTTCACCGATGCCGTCGAACGCCTGCGCATCCAGGTGATCCGCGCCGACCACATTCTCAACGGCGCGCTCGAAGTTGTCGAGGATGCGGGCTCGCGTTTCCGCAAAACGCTGTGGGGTCCAATTCACCAGGCGTCGGCGCTGATCAAAGGATTGAAGGTGGGACTCGACTTCATCCGCGGACAGCAGAAACGGCAATCGGGCTCCGACGCGGCCACGCAAGACGAAGAGCTGTTTATTTAGCTCACACCCGGATTCAAAGGCAGAATTTTCCCGCCCGTTCCGTTGCGCCGTGCCCGCGGTGTGCATGGCGCGCTCAAACGATCCATCCGCCGCCGAGAACTTGTTCTCCTGAATAAAAAACCGCGGCTTGGCCGGGGGTAATGGCGCGCTGAGGCTCGCGGAAGACGACTCGTGCTGTTGCCGGACTGAGAGCAATCACCTCAGCGGCAGCGGGTTCGTGGCGATTGCGAATTCGAACCATTGCTTCGACGGGTGCGCGCGGCGTCTCAAAAGGAATCCAATTCACGCTGCGGACACCGCAAGTGGAGCGGCGCAGCTCCGCATCGTCACCCACAATCAAGCGATTGTTGGCGCGGTCCAGTGCGACAACGTACAGCGGACGTCCCACCGCAAAACCCAGCCCGCGGCGCTGGCCCACCGTGTAGTGATGAAGCCCCCGGTGGCGGGCGACGACTTCGCCCGAAGCCGTGACGATTTCGCCGGGCTCTTGCGGCAATTCACTTCCCTGCTCGTGCAGATAGCTCTCAATAAACCGGACGTAATTCCCCGTGGGGACAAAGCAGATTTCCTGGCTCTCCGGCTTTTCCGCAACCGGGACCGCAAGCCGCCGCGCGATTTCGCGGACTTCCTGCTTGGTGAGTTCGCCGAGGGGAAATTCCGTGCGAGCGAGCTGTTCTTGCGTGAGGCCGAAAAGAAAATAGGACTGGTCCTTCGATTCGTCCACGGCCCGAAGCAGTTCGTAGCGGCCCGTGCCGGCGTTGTGTCGGACGCGCGCGTAATGCCCGGTGGCGATGCGTCCGGCGCCGATTTGGCGCGCGGTGGAGAGCAATTGATCAAACTTGACGTGATTGTTGCAAAGCGTGCAGGGAATCGGCGTGCGGCCTTCGAGATAATCTCCGACAAACGGGCGAATTACGGTCTGCTCGAACTCACGCTCGAAATTGACAACGTAGAAAGGAATTTCGAGATGTTCCGCCACGCGGCGGGCGTCGTACACGTCGTCGATCGAGCAGCAGCGATGCTGAGCCGGTCCGATGCCGGCGAGCTCAGGCAGGCGGCGCTGATTCCAGAGCTGCATGGTCAAGCCGACGATGGATTGGCCGCGCTCACGCAGGATTGCCGCGACC
>DASPSD010000017.1:0-26320 GCA_035624115.1 Candidatus Sulfotelmatobacter sp.
CATCGAGTGGCTACATCGAGAATCTGCAGACGGCGAGCTTGTCTTTTCTCTTCGCTGATCTTCGGCATGGTCTATGCTCCGGCGCGAATCATGGTCGCAACCCTGTACAGCTCGGAGCCGGTCTCATTCCGACCGGTCGAAACACGGTAGCCTCTGGCGGCTTCGGCGGTGGATACATCGCTCTGGAGCAGAAACCCCCGAGGCCGCAGGTAATCCACCAAGGTAGCGGGATCGAACCCAAAGATGAAAGGTTCACCGCTGCGTCCGACCCAGGACCTCCAGCGACGGGCGCCCTGGAATTTCTGGGAACCATCGAGCGCCCCTTTGTGCACATACGTGAGAATCAACCGACTGTGGGGGGCAAGCAGGCGAGCCAGAACAACAAGATTGGCGTCCACCGCGGGCTCAGAGAGGTAGCTCACAACACCTTCCCAGAGCACCACCGCGGGAGTCTTTTCGTCAAAGCCTGCTTCTTTCAACTTGAATTCCAGATTGTCTTTCTCGAAATCGACCTCCACGAAATGCACATTCACCGCCGGCTGTTGGAGCCTGGGCTTCAGCCTTTCGCGTTTTGCTCTTTGGGTGGCAGGATGGTCGACTTCGAAGGTCCGTATGTCCCTTGTTTCCTCCAGGCGGTAAGCCCGACTGTCAAAACCGGCACCGAGCAAGACCAACTGCTGAGCGCCGGCATGAATCGCTTCCCGAACCAGATCGTCGATGAGTCGGGTTCGCACCACGCCGGAACTTCGCGTGTATGGCCATCCAAAGTCCAGAAACGCCGGCACAAGTTTGCCTATAACGGATATCCGGGCAATTTCAGCAAGCACCTTGAGGGTGCCTGAAAGCAAAGGAATGGCGTAGGGGTCTTCAAACAGGCGGCGGTCTGGAGGTTCGGCGGTCTCCACCGCGCGAAACAAGGCCATGTATTCGGCGGTTCGGCTTGGTTCATTGTCAAGCATACTAAAACAGAATATACATTCTGTTTTATTTGGTCAAGCTCACCTGGTGGTTTTCGGGGATGTCGAGCGCTCCGGTTCGATATCGCTGAGCTGAAAAGTTTCGTCGGCCCAAAATCGCGTTCATCCCCGTCCCGTGGGCCGATGCTGATAAAATGCTCGCCCGGCTGGCAACGGGTAGAAAGGCGAGCCGCCATGAGTTCGATCTCGGTGGTCGCGTGCTCACCCCGGAAGAGGAGACGAATCTTCTCCAGAGCACCGCCCGTAGCTTCAGGACCTGATTCGTTTTGCCCTGAATACGGGTTTGCGGGTTGGAGAGATATTCTCGTTGCGCTGGTCGAAAGACTCGGTGATTTTGGTGACAATTTAGTGACAGTCCCTGAAAAAGTGCACCAATCTAGGGCAGCACTGTCACTTCATCGGCCTGCAAGTTAAAATAATTCAGTGAGTTACTTTTGGAGGGGTGGGTGAGCGGTTGAAACCGGCGGTCTTGAAAACCGTTAGGCCCGAAAGGGTCTCGTGGGTTCGAATCCCACCCCCTCCGCCAGATTCGCAAGGGATTCACGGCTCATTCGATTGTTGCGCTCGGCGCTCGATTTTTCATGCGCGCAACACAGCTTCCGCGATTTGTGCGAGCACGTCCTTCGTTGCCGGTGAATCCTCAGCCGCGATCCAACGCGTAGCTTGGCCTTATTCCAGCAGAGGGCATGCCCGGCACTTCTCGGGGCGAAGGATTTGTTCCTCGGAGAGATTGAGCTGGCGGACCACGAGATTATCGCCTTCCAGCAGTTTGGATTCGCCCGCGTCGGCAAAGTAGTCGTCAACCAATTCGATGGCGCGGTACTTGCCGGGCGCGAGCACGTACACGCTTTCAGTCCCGTGCAGCGTGACTTCGTAAAGATTCATCTGCTTCCTCCTCCCCTTGGCTTCCCCCTAAACGGAAAAAGGCGAAGCGCCAGCCACGAATCTTCGCGCTCCTCCTGCCAAAAGCTGTTCCGCCGGGATCATCACTCTTCCGGCCGGACTCGGACGTGCTGCAATCTTTCGCGCGCGCGTTTACAGGCGCTGGAGGCATTCCTTGTGACACTTCGGTGCGCGGCCCTTCGATAGCGAGCACTCCTTGATGTCGATAACCCCGAGTCCCGCATAGAAAGGGAAGAACAGCGCCTCTTTTTGCAGCGCAAGGATTCTGGCTCGCTTTTTCATCACCGGGCACCATACCGTGCGACTCCGGAGAACAGGACCCCACTGCCAGATGGCATAGGCCATAATCGCCCAGAGCGCCAAAACAATCGCCACGGCGAAGAAAAGCATAGAGGCAGGAGTCATGGGCCACCTCCTTGCGCAGGCGCTCGAAACACCGCCCAGCTAATTCCATCCGTGGGCATCTATGGCGCAAACCGAATCCGCCAAATATGACGCCGCTCACGCACGCAAGTGACCCAGATCACTCGCTGCCTTACCAGAGCCATGCCGCCGGTGCGACTCCTGCCCCGCTTCCGTTATTTTTTAGAATGAATCTTGGAACTTCGCGGCTTGTGGCCGCGCCCCTACGGTAAAATTTCTCTGGGTGCCATCCTGGATGAAGTTTTTACGGCCTTCCTCCCTCATTTTCGGCGCGTGGATATTCTTTCTCGGTGGCTACTTCGCCGTCACCCTGATGCTGCCGCGCGGGCCGGCGCTGACCACCTTCAGCGACCTCTTCGAGTGCCTCGTCCCGCTCGTCGCCAACACCTGCCTGCTCTGGAACGCGGCTTCGCCCTACCGCCGGGGCAACGCCTTCTGGATGCTTCTGGCGCTGGGTTGCACGCTCTGGCTGGCGGGCCAGCTTGTGTGGACTTACCAGCAGCTCGTGTTGAATCACGCCGTTTACAGTCCATTTGCGGGTGACATTCTCTTCTTTCTGCACACGGTGCCTTTCATGGCGGCATTGGCGCTTGTCCCGCACGCCAGAAAAATGCGCGATACGCTCCGTTACGGCCTGATCGATCTTCTGCTCCTCGCCATCCTGTGGGTTTACATCTATGTATTTGCCGCCATGCCCTGGAAATGGGCCTGGCCGGACGCGCACCTCTTCCGCGCGCGCGACCTCGAAGCCTACATGGCTGGAAACCTGATCGTGGTCGCCGGGTTCGCGATTCTCTCCTTCGTCGCGAAAGGGGCTTGGCGGAGAATTTATCTCAATATCTTCGGAGCCATGTTGCTCTACGCGATTGCTTTCTTCGCCGGCGATCGAGCTGTCGAGCGCGGCGTGGCGTACCCCGGGAGCCTCTACGTCCTTCCCACGATGGCTTCGTTTTTGTGGCTGGCCACCGCCGGCGTGGTGGCTCAGCGAATCGCGCCGGAGCCTGATCCCGTATCGTCGGTGGTGCGGCGCGACACGCGCTGGCCGGCGCGGATTGCCATGCTCGTTGTGCTCGGGGCGCCGGCGCTAGCCTGGTGGGCATTCTTCGTCAGCAACGCTCCGCAGCCGGTGCGCAAGTTCCGGCTGATCGCCACGCTCGTCGCGATGTTCCTCGGCACCGCGCTCGTGTTTTTCCGCGAGCACCTCGTCTACCAGGAGCGTACCGGCCTGGTGCAGGAGCTCTGGGAATCGCTTCAAAACGTGAAGCGGTTGCAGACGCACTTCGTGCAGTCCGAAAAACTGGCGTCGCTCGGACAATTGGCTGCGGGCGCGGCGCACGAAATCAATAACCCGCTCACGGCGATTCTCGGCTATGCCGACGTCCTCATCGTGGAACATGCCCCGCAGTCGCGCGCCCATGCTCTCGCCGAAAAAATCCGCGAGCAGGCGCGCCGGACCAAAGCCCTGGTCACCAATCTTTTGAGTTTTGCGCGCCAGGTGCCCGTTGAAAAGCAGCTCCTCGATCTCAATACCGTGCTCAATGGCGCGGTCCAGCTCCGCAATCTCGATCTGCGCGAAAAAAATATTCGCATCGAGCTCGAGAGCCGCAGCGTGCTCCCCGGCGTTCGCGGCGATCCGAACCAATTGCTCCAGGTCTTCTATCATCTGATCAGCAACGCCGTGGACGCGATGGAGACGGCCGGAGGCGGCGTCTTGCTCATCCGCACGTTGCGCGAAAAGGGCAACGTCATCATCGAGTTCTCCGACACCGGCCCGGGCATGGACGAACCCGACAAAGTGTTCGATCCGTTCTATACCACCAAGCCCGTCGGCAAGGGCACCGGCCTCGGCCTCAGCATCTGCTACGGCGTGATGCAGGAACATGGCGGCCGCATCAGCGGGTTCAACCGGCCCGAGGGCGGCTGCACGTTCCGCCTGGAATTGCCCGCGGTGCTCGCCGTGTTCCCGCAGGTCTCCGCCACGCCCGTGGCTCCGGTCAATTCGCGCTAGCTGCGCTTCCGGCCGTTTCCGCCGGTGTGCTACAGTCGAAAATTTCATGGACGCTCCTGCGATTTCCACCCAGTCCCTCACGCGCCGCTTCGGCGCGCTTCTCGCCGTTGACAACGTAAACTTGCGCGTCGCCTCCGGCCAGTTTTTCGGATTCCTCGGCCCCAACGGCGCGGGAAAATCCACCACCATCAAGATGCTCACCGGCCTGCTGGCGCCCACCTCGGGCCGCATCGAGCTCCTCGGGCTGGATTTTGCCGCGAGATCGGTCGAGGTGAAGCGCCAGATCGGCGTAGTGCCGGAGGGCATGGCGCTCTTCGGGCGCCTTACCGGCGCGGAATACCTGAATTTTGTCGGCCGCATGTACGGCCTGGACCGCGTCACGGCCGCGAAACGCGCCGCCGAATTGCTCGATTTCATGCAGCTCGCCGATCAGCCCAAAGCGCTCATCACCGACTACTCGCACGGAATGCAGAAAAAACTCGCTCTGGCCGCCGCCGTGATTCACGCGCCGAAGATTCTTTTCCTCGACGAGCCGTTTGAAGGCGTGGATGCGATTGCCTCGGGCACGCTGAAAGCGATGCTTCAGCGCATGATCTCGCGCGGCGCGACGATTTTCCTCACTTCGCACGTGCTCGAAATCATCGAACGGCTTTGCAGCCACGTCGCGATCATCCACCAGGGGCGGCTCGTGGCGCAGGGCTCGCTCGAAGAGCTGCGCGCGGGCGTCGAAGCGCAGGCTGCCGCGGCGCTTCCTTCAATTTCCCCGGCCGATGCACCGGCGCTCGAGCCCGGCGAAAAGCTCACCCTCGAGCAGATTTTCCTTCGAATCGTCGGCGGCTCGCGCCTCACCGACCAGGAACTCTCATGGCTGCGCTGACTTTTTCTGGCGAAGCCCGCGCGCAATTCGGCGCGATTGCTCGCGTGCGATGGCGGCTTTTCGTCAATTCGCTGCGAACGATCCGCGGGCGCCTCGAGCTCGTTTCGCGGATTTTCCTCGGCACATGGTTCGCCTTGCTCGGAATCGGCGGCGCCGTTGGCCTTGCGGTCGTAGCGGGCCATTTTGTTTCCGATGGCAAGCCCGAGTGGCTCGCGGCCTTGCTCTGGCCTGTGTTCGGCTTCTGGCAGCTTTTCCCCGTGCTCGCCACGGTCTTCACCGAGAATTTCGATTCGTCCAACCTGCTGCGTTTCCCGCTGAGCTATCCCTCCTTCTTCCTGATCCGGCTCGTGTATGGTTCGCTCGATCCCGCGACATTTCTGGGCCTGCTCTGGACGACGGCGATCGGCCTCGGCCTCGGCATCGCTGCGCCGCCTCTGCTTTTCTGGGCCGCGATCGTACTGATCGCGTTCGCCGGCTTGAATATCCTGCTCGGGCGTATGGTGTTCGCCTGGCTGGAGCGCTGGCTGGCTCAGCGCCGCACGCGCGAGATTCTCGGCGTGCTGTTTTTTCTGATCGTCATCGGCTTTCAATTCACCGGCCCTGTCGCAAGCCATTGGGGCCGGGGAGCCTTGCCGCACTCCCGGCAAATCGCGGAGCAATTCCTGCCGCTCGAACGCTTGATCCCCCCCGGAGTGGCGGCGCAGTCGATTTCTCTCGCCTGGCGCGGTGAGTTCTTGCCCGCAGTTGGCGCAATGATTCTGCTCGGCGGCTATGCTCTGGCGGCGCTTTGGCTTTTGCACGTCCGCCTTCACGCGCAATATCGCGGTGAAAGTCTGAGCGAGACGCCCGCTCGCGCCCCCACGGCGAAAGGGAGAGCGGCAGTGGCGCCCGGTTGGAATGTGCCCGGGCTGTCCGGTCCGATCACGGCCGTGCTCGAAAAGGAGCTGCGCTATCTCTCTCACAGCACCGCGATGCTTCTGCCGATGGTCATGCCGGTCGTCGTTCTGGTCATTTTTCGATTCACGCCGGGAACTACCGGGCGCAACGCAGGGCTGCTCTCCCGCGCTCCGGACCTTGCTTTCCCTGCCGGCGCAGCCTACGCGCTGCTGATCCTCTCCAATTTGGTTTACAACAATTTCGGCGCCGATGGGACCGGCGTGCAGTTCTATTTCGCTTCGCCCGTGAAATTCCGCGACATCCTGCTGGCGAAGAATCTGGCGCACACCGCTGTCCTCGCCATGGAAATTTGTTTGGTGTGGCTGGCGGTTTGCTATCTGTTTGCGCCGCCTTCCCTGGCGATTGCGGCGGCCACGCTTGCGGGGGTTCTGTTTGCATTGCTCGTGAACATCGTGGCGGGGAATGTTCTCTCGCTCTATTCGCCGAAAAAAGTGGATTACGGCACGCTCGGCCGGCAGCGCGGCTCGCAAGCCAGCGTGTTCGCGAGCCTCGGAGTTCAAGTCGCCGTCTTCACGCTCGCCTTCCTCACGCTTTATCTCGCTCGCGCCTACGGCAAAGTCTGGCTCGCCACTCTCATTTTCCTCCTCCTGGCTGCCGCCGCCTTCGCCGGCTACGCTCTCTTGCTCAGCCGCGCCGACGAAATGGCCCTCAGCCGCCGCGAAATCCTCACCGCTGAACTCTCTCGCACCTAGAGAAGCATTCCTGGGTTTGCGCCACACCGGCATCTGCGATAGATTCACGGCTTCGCGTGCGCACGGCGAGCCTTCAGGCGCCATAAGGAATCCTCCATGAATCGTCGCTTTCGTTACGGCCCTTATTTCGTAGCTTTCATGTCCATCATTCAGGCGAGCGCGCTGTGCCTGGCGCAACAGGCCAAGCCGCTCGCGGTTCCGGGAAACCTGGGCCAGGATCTTGCGGACTATGTGGCCATCCCGGCGATTCCCGGGTATGAAGGCGAGCTGGTTGCGAAGCTGCGCGCCGAGCTGAGCGCCCTGAAGCCGGTCACGGACAACTTGGGCGACGTCGTGGTCACCATCGGAGACGGCGCTCCGCGCCGGCTCATCGTCACGCCGATCGATGAGCCCGGCTTCGTCGTGAGCCAAATCATGGACGACGGCTACCTCCGCGTTCAGCGCCTGCCGCAGTCGGGCCTGCCGCCTGCGTTCAATGATCTCTATGCGGCTCAGCCGGTCCGCGTTCAAGCCGCGGGCGGCAAGTGGATCGACGGAGTCACCGCCGGCCTCTCGGTCCATCTTCAACCGGGACGCGTGAACCCTCCGAAATCGAGCGACCTCGAAAACTTGTACGTGGATGTCGGCGCGAATTCGGCTGCGGAAGCGCGCAAGGCCGGCGTGGATCATCTGAGCGCCGTCGCCATCCACCGGCGTCTCGGCAATCTCAATGATGAATTCGTCGCCGGCGCTTCCGTCGGGGACCGCTTCGGAGCCGCGGCGCTTGTCGAAGTGCTGCGCCAGGCCGATCCATCGAAGATTCATGGGACGCTGATTGCCGCATTCGTGGTGCAGCAATGGGCGGGCGCGCGGGGACTTCAGCGCATTCTGAGCACCATTCAGGCCGACGAGATGATTTACGTCGGCCGCTTGCTGCCCGGCGGCCGCGTTGCCGGCGCAGAAAATATTCATCGAGCTCCCCGGCGCGACCCCGGCACCGGCGTGCTCCTCGGCCTGGAAAAAACCGACGGGACACCCACGGGGCTTGCCGCGGAGCTGAAGCAGATGGCGGAGGCCAACAAGATTCCCTTCGCCGTGGATTATTCGGCGGATTTTATCGCCCCCGGCTATTTTCCCGCGCCGCCGCTTCCGGAAAAGTCGGCACACATCGGAATCGCCGCGTCCTGGCCCGCGACTCCTGCAGAAATAATCAGCACGACGGACCTTGCAGGGCTCGTCAGCCTCCTCGAAATCTACGTGCAAGGCGAGCGCACGCCCGTGATCGAACTGGGCCATCCGTTCGAAAACCACGTGTTTTCGCGGCCCGCAGTCGGCGCGTCGAAAGCCGAAACCGTGCTTCCGCACACGGTGGAAGCATATGGAGTCTCGGGCCACGAAGGGCCGGTGCGCGAAACGGTCAAGCGGCTGCTGCCGCCCTGGGCAAAGCCCATCACGGACGACGACGGCAACTTGATTTTGCGCCTGGGCACGCCGCCTTTCGGCTCGGGCGCGCCGCGCATCCTGGTGGTCGCGCACCTGGACGAAATCGGATTCGCGGTGAAATCCATCGCCAAAGACGGCCGGCTCGAGCTCGATTGGCGCGGCCGCGGCGAGCTGAATTTCTTCCTCGGGCATCCTGTGCTGGTGCATACGGAAACAGCCGATCGCGACGCGATTCTCGAATTGCCCAACGGATGGGATGAAGCGAAGTTCGAGTGGCAGCAGACTCCCGAACCCGCGATTCGCGCCGACGCCGGCGCGCGCACCCCGGAAGAAGCCGAAAAGCTCGGTATCAAAGTGGGCGACACGATCACCATTCCCAAGGCCTACCGCGCGCTGCTCGGCACGCGCGCCGTGGGACGCAGCTTCGACGACCGCGTCGGCTGCAGCGCACTCATCGCCGCGGTCTGGTCGCTCGGCGCGCCGCTGAAAGACCGCGACGTCACCTTCGTGTGGTCCACCAGCGAGGAAGTGGGACTTGTCGGCGCCGGCAAGCTGGCCAAGCGCCTGGCTGCCGAAGGCCGCGAGCCCGATTTCGTTTTCGCCGTGGACACTTTCGTGAGCTCCGATTCGCCGCTCGAATCGAAGCGCTTTGCCGATGCGCAGCTCGGCAAAGGCTTCGTGGTGCGCGCGATCGACAATTCGAATATCGTTCCGCGCGAGTTGGTCGAGAAAGTCCTGAAGCTCGCGCGCGCGAATCAAATTCCCGCGCAATTCGGCGTCACCGGCGGCGGAAATGACGGCGCTGCCTTCACACGTTACGGCCCGGTGGACGTGGCGCTCGGCTGGCCCCTGCGCTATTCCCACTCGCCCGCGGAGCTGGTGGACACGCGCGACGTAGACGCGTTGAGCCGCATCGTTGCCGCCATCGCTCGAAGCTGGTAGCGAGCCGCGCCGCTTGCCGCTGCCTTGCGCAACGGCGCGATCCAAACGCGTCTGATATAATCTCGCGGCGTGCCCGGCCCCAAATTCAAGCCGCCCCGCTACGTGGTTGTCGAGGGGCCCATCCGCGTCGGCAAATCAACGCTGGCAAAAATTCTCGCCGAGCAAATGCACGCCCGCCGGATTTTCGATTGCGAAGATAATCCCTTCCTCGCGAGCTTCTACGACGAAAAACCCGGCGCAGCTTTTCGCGCCCAGATGTATTTCCTGTACGAGCGCCACCGCCGGCTGCTCGAAAAGCACGGCGAGGATAGCGGCGGTCCGGTGGTGAGCGATTTTCTCTTCGAGAAGGACAAGATCTTCGCCTACATCAATCTCGACAACGAAGAGCTGAAGCTTTACGAACGCTACTTCGACATGCTGGCTCCATCGGTTCCGCCGCCCGACCTTGTCATTTACTTGCAAGCGAAGCCGGAAGTGCTGCGCAAGCGCGTCTCGAAAAAAGGCGACCCTTCGGAGAAGCAAATTTCGCCGGAATACGTGGAAGCCGTGGCCAACGCCTACGAACATTTTTTCTTCCGCTACTCGGCTTCGAATTTGCTCGTGGTGGATACTTCGGAGATCGATTTTGTCGAGCGCAACCAGGATTTGCAGGAGCTTCTGCGCCGCCTGCGCCAGCCGGTGAAAGGCACGCAGTACTTTTTGCCGCTGGGGCAGAGCTAGCGCCGCGCGATTCTTCCCGAAAAAATTTTTTCGCCGGAAAACGACGATTCGGGATGGGCCGCCCGGGGCTGCCCATCCCGAATCGTTTCGGAGGAGAGGAGCTTTTTGCGAGAGCTTCCGTGCCGCGCTCAGGCCGCCTTGTAAGGGCCCGTCAAGCGATGGCGCCATCGGCCCAGCGTGCGATTCACCGGGTGGCTGCGGTGGAGAAACGACAGCACCGGCTGCCGCCGCACCCCGATCTTTTCCAGGGCCCGCCGGATACGGAAATCCCGGCCCGCCGAAACCAGCCCTCTTTCCAGCGTGTCGATAGCTTCCTGTGTCCGCCCGGCCTGGTGATACACCTCCGCCAGGTTCAGGTAAAGCTGGGCGTGGTTGACCCTCATCCCGAGGGCTTCCTGGCACAGCGTTTCGGCGTCGCCAAACCGCTTTTCCGCCAGCGCCGCCAGCAATCCGGTATAGGAAAGGTAAAACGGGTTCTTGGGGGCGATTCCCAGGGCGCGCCGGGCGTGCTGCAAGGCTGCATCCGCCTGCCCGTCGCGAAGGTGTTTCAGGCATTCCTTGAAGTCGGTCATCCCGGCATCTGAGGGTGAGGTGGTTCCAATCCAATGGGACATAAGCTCCCTCCAAGCCCCGCGGCCTTCCGCAGCGGCCTATGAAGGAGGTTACGAGCGTGATTTGTTGAAAGGAATAGGACATACGGACAGATTTAGTACTGGTACTTCTCCTGTACCATGTGACAGGGCCCCCATGGCAGCCCCGGCAGCCTCATTTTCCGGCCCCCCAAATACTGATTGAACCAGCCAAGAGTGCAGACCGGGGACATCCCTGACAGGTTGGACAGGGGACATTCCTGACACTGCGACCGGCGATGGGGCCTACCGGGAGGAGAGGGTCACTGCCGAGGGCGACGGCAGCGGGGAGGGCGGCGAAGGGGAAGCGTCCGGCACAGGCAGAGGCAGAGTGACGTGAAACGTGCTTCCCTTACCGATTTGGCTCTCGACCCAGATGCGGCCATTCATGGCGGCTACGATCCGCGCGCAGATTGCCAGGCCCAGGCCGGTGCCGCCATACTTCCGGGTCATCGAGCCGTCCACCTGCGAGAAGGGTGCAAATATTTTTTCTTTTTTCTCGGGAGGAATGCCGGGGCCGGTGTCCTCGATTGCAAAATGGACGCCCGCAACGCGGCCATCGCAAGGTTCCAGCGAGACCTTCACCGAAACACGGCCCTTTTCCGTGAACTTGATCGCATTTCCGGCGAGATTGCTGAGAATCTGGCGAACCCGTCCGGGATCCCCCACCACCGCGCCCTGAATGGCGGGGTCGACTTCACAGATGAACTGGAGACCTTTCTTTTGCGCGCGATCGCCCAATAATTTCAGAGGCTCACGCAGCGTTTCGCGGAGGTCGAAAGGAACCGTTTCGAGCTCGAATCGATTCGCGTCAATGTGCGAGAAGTCCAGAATGTCGTTCAAGACGGACAGGAGCGACTCTCCCGAGTGGCGCACCAATTCCAGATGCTCGCGCTGCTCCGCGGTGAGGCCGGACTCCAAAATGAATTGGGTCATGCCGAGGATCCCGTTGAGGGGCGTGCGGAGCTCGTGGCCCATGGTCGCGAGAAAGACGGATTTCGCTTCATTGGCGGCTTCGGCAGCTTCGGTGGCCTCTTTCAGGGTCTGCACGTACTCTCTCTGCGCCGTGACGTCGCGAACGGCGGTGCAGACGAGTGTTCCCGCCTCCGTCTGAAAAGGACTGAGGGTGATGTCGGCCGGGAATTCGCTGCCGTCCTTCCGCATGGCATAGAACTCGAAGCCGGCGCCCATCGGGCGCCTCTGCGGGGCCAGAGAAAATTCGTTGCGTCTGCGAATATGGTCTCCCCGAAAGCGTTCGGGCAGCAGCATCTCGATCTTCCGTTGGAGCATTTCGGCTCGATCGTAACCGAACAATTTCTCCGCTTGCGAATTCACGAGCACGATTTCGCCCCGGCCGTTGACAACAATCAGCGCGTCCGGGGCCGACTCCAGCAGTCCTCTGAATTTCACTTCGGCGCGGCGGGTCATTTCGAGCTCCGTCTCCTGGGCGGAGAGACGCCGATCGATCTGGGAGGTAACGATCGCGAGGCCGAGCACCATAAAAGTGACCACGATGATGCCCGTCATGCCGAGCGCAGAGATACTCAGAGCGTTCGACGTGGCTCCCTCGATCATCGAAGATGGCCTGAACCGGGCCGCCGCCATTCCGGTGTAATGCATCAGGGGAATCGCCCCGCCCATGGCAACGGCGCTCCATGCTTTTCGCCAACTGGCCATCTTCTGCTCCCCTCGAAAGCGAAACGTGAGGGATAGCGCGGCCCAGGAAATCACGATGGCCAGAACCACCGAAAGCGTCACGAGCGGAACCGAATAGCTGCACATTGCCGGCATGCGCATCGCCGCCATTCCGATGTAATGCATTCCCGCGATCCCTCCGCCCATGATGAGGCTGCCGGAAATCGCGGGAAGCAGGTTCAGATTGTTTCGACTGACAACAAACAACGCCGTGGCGGACGCGAAGATGGCGGCCAGAAGCGACACGAGCACCGTGGGCCAATCGTATTCGACCGGAACCGGCAGCCGGAATGCCAGCATGCCCACGTAGTGCATCGACCAAATGCCGATGCCCATGGCCGTAGCGCCCCCGGTGAGCCATTGGTAGCGCGTCCAGCCCCGCGCCGAGGTGACTCTTCCCGCGAGGTCGAGCGCGGCGTAGGAAGCGGAGACGGCAATGAGAACCGACACGGCAACCAGGCGGTAATCGTACGAGCCGGCCAGGGTGAGCTCAGGAGAGACCATGGTCCGGCCTTTCGGCGATGCGTGACGCTCGAGCGGCTTGCATCGGAACAATCCTGAGAAGGGGAAAAACAGGAAGGGGATTCCATTTTGACGCAGCAATCCGGCAAGTCAAGCGTGGCGCTTGGCGGGCAGCCCAATTGTTAACCACGCTAAGAGATTTTGGTGAAGCTCGCCCGGCGCAGGCTATGTTGATGTTCCTGCGCCGAGCGCGGCCGTCTTTTCAGGAAGGCTCCTGGTCGTAAGAGCACAGCCAGGAGTGGCTGTGCCACTTAAGGGCAACGGCGGAGGGCCGGGGCTACTGCACTTCGATTGTGGTCACGCTTAGGGCGGGGAGCGTCAAGGTCAGCGACGTTCCGCCCACCGCCATCGTGCCGATCGAAACGGGCGCGACCGGATTCTGGCCCTGGGCGGTTGCGGCGGTCATTTGGTAAAGATAGGCGGTGCCGGCGAGCGGGAGGCCATTAATCGCCGTCACCTGCGACCCAGCGGACCGGTTGATCGCTACGAACACGTACCGCCCCGGCGTCGTGCTGTCCGAGCTGGCGTACACCACCACATTCTGCACGCTGCTCGATACAGCCTGGATCGACGTGTCGCCGAAGTTCGCGCCGGCGCCATCGAAATCACGGAACGCGCGGAATCCCGCGAGCGCATACGAATACGTTCCGCCGGGCGGCCAGAAATTCGCGGCAAAAAGTCCCTGACCGCCGAAGATTCCCAGGTTGTCCGCCTGCGCGATCGTTCCCGCAATGTGGTTCCATCCGCCGCTTTCGTACTCGGTGATGGAAATTTTCATCCCCGGGAATTCGGCGTTGATCTTAGCCTGAAGGCGTCCCAGGATGTTGATGGGAGTATTGCCGAGCTCCTCGTAGATCCAGGGATTGCTGTTGGTCGAGTCGGTGAAAGTGGGATCCCAGAGCGCGCGCGGGCTCTGCACGATGAGCTGCACTTGCGCGTCGGTCAGCGTCGTCCCGGTCAGGTCGATACTTCGAGTCCCATTCGAGTCATACTCCTCCGCGTACCAATGAAAGTCGTACACGTCCACCAGCGGCTTGCCGTAAGTGGCCGAGGCCGCGCTGATCGCCGCCAGGTATTTGTCCGGGAACCAATTCGCGCCGCCCGGCGTGGCGCTCAATTCGCCCTGCCAGTTGTAGATGCCCTGGAATCCATAATGCACCGGGCCGAAAATCACCATGTCGGGAAACTGGTCCTTGAGCGCTTCGGTGAGCGTGATCGTCTTCGCGATGTAGTTGTCCGAGGTCACCGGATTCGGGCCCTGCACTTCCAGGTGCGTCGAGTTCCAAAGCTCCGGCTCATTGTCGAGGCTGACGAACGTCGGATGCGCCGGGCTGGTGCCGAAAATCCCCATGCCCGAAAATTTCTGGTCCAGCGCCCACACGAATTCGTCCATGAACACGTCGGGGCCCGTGGTGGGCGGGTTCACGGTGAACGGCGCGTTCGAGACAGTGCTCTTTTGATCCACCACGGTCTTGAAGCGCGTCATGTCCGGCGGATTGGCCACGCTCACCGGCCCGTTTTCGTCGGCGGCCACAAGGCCCTGGAGCTGCACGGTCACAAGGCTCGCAAGGCCGTCCGCTTGATCCGCGGCGATAAAGCTGCGCACCGCTTCGGCGGGCACGTTGCTGCTGCTCAGATAATTGTCGTTCTCGTAGAGATAGTCGCTGCCTGCGTTCGACGCATTCGTCTCCCAGTTGTACGCGGTCCAGCGATTGCCGCCGGCGCGATCGAACGTGAGCTGCGGGGGCGCTCCGGACACACCGTTATAGAAATTCATGCCGTAGATCCAGGGCGAGATGGGCCGCGCATTCGCGGGAGTGAGTGTGATCGTCACGTTGAGGGTCGGCGCCGAGGGCGTGGCGCTCACGGGCGAAGTGTTGCCGCTCTCTCCGGCGGAGTTGAGAGCCGAGACAACGTAATAGTAGGTGGCGCCGTTCGTCACGCTCGCATCGGTGTAATTCGCCGCCCCGGGCGAAGCCAGAGTGGTGTTGAAGGGGCCGCTGCTGGATGTCGAGCGCTTCACGTGATAGCTCGTCGCGCCGGCGCTCGCATTCCAGCTCAAGCTCACCTGCGCGTTGCCCGGCGCGGCTTGCAAGCCTGTGGGTGTTGCCGGAGGCGCTGCCGGAGCGCTCGGCGTGGCCGACACTTCCGCCGAATTCGCGCTCTGCCCGTAGGAGTTGTAAGCCGATACAACGTAAAAATACTTCGTGCCGTTTGTGAGACCGGAGTCGGTGAAGTTCGTCCCTGCCTGCGCTGCGATCTGCATTTCCGCACCGCTCGTGGTCGAGCGCTTGATGTAATAGCCCGTGGCTCCCGCGCTGGCCATCCAGCTCAGCATCACCTGCGCGTTGCCCGGCGTCGCAGCCAGGCCTGCGGGAGCCGCCGGCGCATTTCCATTTCCACCGCCGCCGCTCGCGCTGTAGCCTCCGCAGCCTGCATTTACCACGAGCAGCAATGCGCAAGCCGCCGCCGCAAGAATTGAAATCACCCGCCTCGCAAGGTTCATCTCACGCGTCTCCAATCGCCAGTGGGGCACGACTCCAGAATTTTTTCGTAGGGGCACGGCATGCCGTGCCCGCTTTCCCGCGACCCTCGGCGCGACCGTGCAGATTTCAGGCTGGGTATCCACTTCTACGCCGGATTAGCTTAAATAGCGGGATTCAATCCAACAAGCTGTCCCGAAGGACAGAAAAAGTTCCAGTCCATTTGCTGCGCGGCGTGTGCATGCATGTGTGAGTTTTGAATATCCCTGAGCACACCAGATCGTATTCAGGAAGACACACGAATGGATCCCCGCTGCACGATTTTGAGTCTTGTATGTTGACTTTCGACCCTCGATCTCCGATTTGCCAGGCCCGACGCGGAGTCAATTCGGGGTGAGACGGAACCTCACATGGGCAATCTAGGATGTTCTTGAGAATTTTGTTGACAGCCCTGAGGATGAGTGTACCCTGCCGATGGCCGTAAATCGAATGAGGCAGGGTCGTTTCGTGTGCGCTCTTCTGACGCATCAAGAAGCAGGGCGCAAGCCACCATTAGGCCAAGAGCCGCATCGAATAAAGAGTCGGCGGATTATAAATAATTCTTATGAGCCGATCGCTCCGCTGCCTGAATCCGATAATTTTTGGGGATGGTTTTGCATGTCCTCCAAGCCACAAGGGGCAAATTGGCTGCGTGCTTTTGAATTTGACGGAACTTGGCGTATGCTACAACGCGCTCGGTTATTGGTAGAGCCTCCCTTGACGCGGCGCTAAGGCAAGCGGGGTAATACCAGTACCAACGGGGCAATTTGGGGAATTTATTTCCCACCCAGTGGAAAACTATTGCGGCTGGGACGATGTTATCTTACGTAACGCGCTGCCATAGAATGGTTTAGGGATTAGAATCTTAGGGCTCATAATTGCTTGTTTGGACGTGGGGCGGAGCATGTTTAGGAGAATTAACAATGATGCCGGTGGATCATCAGCTTCTGGCAGTTAATCTGGATGAGCGCACCCCTGCCCCTACCCCCGACCTAGCGGATGCGGATATGGTCGACGCCGCGTACGAACTGTGGCTGCAGTCCTACCGTGAGAACTCGCACGTCCACTACAAAGTTTGGGGATCAAATGCAAACCTCTGGACGTCCGTCTGCCGAGGCGCAGGCAGCGTAGTGGACCTATTTCCGCGGACGCTGGATTCAATTGGGAGCTTTCATAGCTGCTGTGGTGCCAGCTTGGACGATGCTTGGCACCAAGACTGGATCAGCGTCGGTTCAGATATTTACCGAAGTCTGATAAAATACCGGCAAGGGGAACTTTCAAGTGCCGGAACCTCCTCCGCAAGACCCACGAAATCCAATAATTGGGGAGCCCGTTCCGCCGGAAATTCTGCAGGAAAACCCAACTGTTGGCCCGGCCGGTAAAGCCGTTCTTCTTGCCAAATTGCGAGCTGTTCAATTTGTAGGCCCCCTGCCACCTCCCGAACTCCTCGAGGGCTACGAGAGGGTGAGCCCGGGCTCAGCGGCAAGAATAATAGAAATGGCACAGACTGAAGGCGAGCACCGGAGGTCTATGGTCGGTAAGTGTCTGGAGGCGGACGTCGAGGCAATGCGCAGGCAGTACAGCGAGGCCCGGCTTGGCCAAATTTTCGCATTCGTAATCGCAATGGCGTTTATCGCTGTGGGTGGGCTCGTGATTGATCGAGGACATCCAATTTCGGGCACACTTATTGGGGGCGCGGGGGTGAGCGGAATCGTCACTGCATTTATTCTCGGCAGAACCAAACGTGATTCCAAACAGGAAGCTACTCCAGGTCAGCAGCCTCGGCCCGACGCTAACCAAACCGATTGACATCTGAAACAGCATCACGCCGCGGTAGGTCTTCTTCGATCCGCCGAACCAGTTCAGCTGCTTTTCGCACAGCCCACATTTTCCAGGCTCACTCCGACCGCAGCGCCTGCATCACGTCGACGCGCGCCGCGCGCGCCGCCGGCAGCACCGACGCAATCACCGCCGCGGCCAGCAGCACGAACGCCGATCCGGCCACCGGCAGGGCGCTCGGCATCTGCAAGTCGTGAATGTAGCTTCCCGCGAGGCGCGCCAGCGCGTAGCCGCACAGCGCACCGGCCGCCACGCCCAGCGCCGCCATCAGCGCGCCTTCCGCAATCACGCTCGTGAGCAGATTCCCCGGCTGCGCTCCCAGCGCCAGGCGAATTCCAAATTCGCGCGTCCTCCCGCTCACTGAAAACGCCAGCACGCCCGCCACACCCACCACCGCAATTGCCAGCGCCACTGCCGCGAACCCGCCGAACACCAGCGCGTTCAGCCGATTCGGCGTCAGCACTTCGGCGCGCACGTCCTCGAGCGTGGCCGGCTTCTCCACCGGCTGGTCCACCGACATCGCGCGCACCATCTGCGTGATGGGAGTCGCCAGCGTGTACGGATTGCCGTGCGTGTGCACGAACAGCCTCCCGCCGCCGATCTCCTGCTCGAAGGGGTGATAGACCGTGAGCGCCTTGCCCGGCACCACGTTTTCATCATCCGCATCAGCCGACACACCCACGATCCGCCGCGGCCCGGTGCTCACGTCGATGAATTTCATCACCGGATCGGTCCACATGAAGTGATGGCCCACGGCATCGCCATTCGGAAACATCCGCTGCGCCAGGCTCTGGCTCACGATCACCACTTTTTCGGTATCCTTGCGGTCCAGATCGTTGAAGTCGCGCCCGGAGATCAGCGGCACGCCCAGCGTGGCGAAAAACCCCGGCGAGACGGTGCGGAATTGCGCGCGCGGGTCCTCTTCCCCCGGCCCGTGCTGGTGCCCTTCGGTCGAAAACTGGAATCCCGGCCCGAAGCTGCCGGCATCGCGCCAGGGAACCACCGTGCCGATGGCCACATTGTCCACGCCCGGCATCTCCCGGATGCGTTCCATCGCATGGCGATAGAATTCGTGCACCTGCTCCGGCGTGCGCCCGTAGGAAATCACCGGCACGTTCAACGCGAGCACGTTGCGCATGTCGAACCCCGTGCGCGCGGCTTGCAGCGCGAGCAGCGTCTTCAGCAGCATCCCCGCGCCCGCCAGCAGCACAAACGACGCCGCAATCTGCGTCACCGCGAAAATCCGCTGCCGCCGGCTCGTGCTTCCGGTGACGCGCAAGCTTCCGCTCGCCACGCTCAGCCCCGACGAAGTGTTCTCCGCCGAAGGCAGCCGCGGCACAAACGCGAGCAGCACCGCCGCGACCACGGCGAGCAGCGCCCCCACCCATAGCAGGCTCGAGTCCACTTTCAGGTCCAGCGCGCGCACCGAAAATCGCGATGCGTACCGCGCCAGGATCGCCACCATCGGCCCTGCGCTCACCACCCCCAGCAGCGCTCCCGCGCCGCACAGAATCAGGCTGTCGGCGAGCAACATTCGCCGCAGCGTGCCGGCGCTCGCGCCCAGCGCCGAGCGAATCGCAAGCTCGCCTTCACGCCGCACCGTCCGCGCCAAAATCAAATTTGCGGCGTTCGAGCAGGCGATGATGAACACCAGCCCCGAAGCCGCCAGCAGCACCCACAGCACGCTGCGCGCGCCCGAAGTGATTTGGTCGCGCATCAGCACCGCGCTGATTTGGAAATTCGCCTGCGGCGAATATGCCTCGGGATGGTCGCGCTTGATCGCCGCATACACGATGCGCAGCTCGTTGCGCGCGCTCTCGAGCGTCTGGCCCGGCGCGAGCCGTCCGAACAGCTCGGTCATGCGGTGGACGCGCCCGGTGACCATCGTTGCGGACAAGTGGTGCGGGCTTGTCACCACGTTGGCGATGATTTCCGTTTCCGCCGGATACGGCACGGAAGGCTCGAGCACGCCGACAATCGTGGCCATGCGCTCGTCGAGCCGAATCGTCTTCCCGATCACCGCGGGATCGCTTTTCAGCACCGTCGTCCAGAAGCGGTAGGTGAGCACCACCGCGCCCGCCGCATTCGGGCCATCGTCATTCGGCCCCAGCAATCGCCCGAGCACCGGCCGCAGCCCCATCACTTCGAAATAATTTCCTCCGACAACCCCGGCGCGCACTTCCCGCGGCTCGCCCAGGCCGATCATGCTGAACCCGATCGTGGAAAAATCGCCGAACGCCGTCAGCGTCTTCACGCTCGCTTGCAGGTCGCGAATTTCCGGCACCGACCAGGTCACGTTCTCGACGCCGATTCCCGGCGCGCCCTGCCGTATATAGATGAGGCGGTCCTCATCGCGATTGACCAGCGGCCGCAAGAGCACGCCGCGCACCAGCGTGAAAATCGCCGCGTTCGCGCCGATTCCGAGCGCCAGCGTCAAAATCACCGTCGCCGCGAGCCCCTTCGTCCGCCCGAGCGACCTCAGCGCCACTTTCAATTCCCGCAGGTACGAATCCGCGTCGAAGCTCATGGCCCACTCTCCTCAAAACTTCGCGTCAGAGCCAGGGAATGCCACTCTCCCGATGGGCGTTTTTCACCGAGACGCAGCACTGCCAAGAGTGGCTGCGCCACTCGTGTCGTTCTCTTCGTAGGGGCACGGCATGCGGTGCCCGGTCTTCGAACTTGCAGTGCGACGCCTTGGTTTCCACAGCGCAAGCCATCCCCGCGCGGGCCCGTTGGAAGGATAGACGCATCGCTGCCGCAATAGGAAGCGCCTTGTTTCCTGGGAACGCCACTCTCCCGATTGGCGTTTTTCACCGAGACGGACCACTGCCAAGAGTCGCTGCGCCACTGCTGCCGTTCTCTTCGTAGGGGCACGGCATGCCGTGCCCGGTCTTCGAACTTGGAGTGCGACGCCTTGGTTTCCACAGCGCAAGCCATCCGCACCCGGCCATGTCAATGGTAGGAATTTCGCCCACCACAAGCTGCGTAACCCGTCCGCAGGGGAGGCAGCATCATGGAAGAAGTTTCGATCCCTTCCCGCCTTAATCGTCTTTCTCGACTTGCACTTCGCTGCTAGACTAGATGGGGAGCGAGTTTTCGGATGGCTACCAGCGTAATCACCAGAGATCCAAATATTCTCGGAGGCGTACCTATCTTCCGCTCCACCCGCGTGCCGTTCCAAGCTTTGCTCGATTATTTGGAGGGCGGGCAGACGCTGGACAATTTCCTCGCAGACTTTCCCACCGTAAGCCGCGAAACCGCCATCACCGCGCTGGAAGAAGCCAAGGCGCTGGTCGTAGCGCACCTTGAATGAAAGTACTTCTGGACGAATGCGTTCCGAAGCCGATCCGGGACAACATATCAGTCGAAGGGCACCAATGCATCACAGTCCCCGAGGCAGGATTGTCCGGTAAAACAAACGGCGCATTGCTGGTCCTGGCTCGAGGGCGGTTCGAGGCATTTGTCACGCTGGATAAAGGCATGCGATTCCAGCAAAATCTTTCCGGGGCCGATATCGGAGTCGTCATCATTCGAGCGAAATCCAGCCGCGTAGCCGACGTTCTCCCGCACATTCCAGCTTGCCTCGTGGCGCTGCGTTCTCTGAGACCTGGGCAAGTAGTTGAGGTTGGAGAGAAGCAGTAGGCTAAAAGTCAGGGAGGAGGTGCCTATGCCGGCGCGAAAAGACGATCTGAACGACCGCCTTTCCAGATTTCGTGAGATCAACCTCACCGTCACGGGGAGAAAATCAGGCCGCGCGATCACCAACCCAGTGTGGTTCGTGTGGGAAGACAGCAAGCTCTACCTTCTGCCGGTCTCGGGATCCGATACGCAGTGGTACAAGAACGTGCTCCAGAACCCGGCGATTGGAATCGAAGCGCGCGGCGCCAAGGGAGAATTTCAAGCGGCGCCGATCAAGGATGCCAGGCAAGTCGCTGCCGTAACTGAAAAATTCCGCGAGAAGTACGGCCCCAGCGACGTTAAAAAATATTATTCCAAATTCGACGTCGCCGTCCTCGCCCAGCCCCGCTGATCCCTCCCTCGCCTATGTAGCGGCCACCTTTTTACCCTGAGCGCAGTCGAAGGGCAGGTGGGCCGGATTTTTCTTGGCTGTTGTAGCGCCGGCATCCTGCCGGCTCCTCGCTCTTGTTGTGGCCTTGCCCTTATGGAGTGCGGCGGCTTGACGCCGCTTTGTCGCGGCGAGGCGCGGTGCTTGCGTCCGCCAGCCTTTTGGAGGACTTGACTCGCCCGCCCCTGCCTCCTCCCACGCCCGTCATCCTGAGGCCGCACTTGCCGCCGAAGGATCTCTCTTCGTAGTTGTAGCGCCGGCATCCTGCCGGCTCTTCGCCTTTCCCTGGGAACGCCAATCTCCCGATTGGCGCCTTTGCCTTTCTGTCGGCATCCTGCCTGCCCGCCGCAGCTTTAGCGTAGGCGGACCTGTCGCGCCGTAGCCTTGGCGTAGGCGGACCTGTCGCGCCGTAGCAGCCTCACCGCGTAGGCGGAAGCGCGCTGGGAGTGATCGCGCCGGGCCCGAGCGAAGTGCTTTACTTCGGCGTGGTTCACTTGCCTTACGGCGTCATCGGAGTGGGCGTTTGCGTCGCGGCCGCGATCTACTACCTCGTGTGCAAATATTTCGTGAATTTCTTCAACGGAGTGGCAGGAATCGCGTAGCGGGTGGCTCACCTAGCCGCGGGTGTCGTACTGATGGCCTGCCTGCGCTCTTCGACTAGCCGAAGCAAATGGTTCGCGAGGACAATCACCTCAACAGCAATCACCGGGTCCCGCACCGTGCCAGTGCGGTGGCTGGAAGAGTTCTTGTAGAGGCCGATGGCCCCTGCGAATAAGTTGGCCATGGCTTCCTGTTCCGATTTCAGTGATGTCCTATCAGTCAGAGGTCCATTGGCAGGGTTGAAAGCCTCGCGCATCATACTTTCACCGTATTTCTCGGGGCCGAAGCCGGCAGCTTCACGGACGGCAACTTTCACCTCACGAAGTGCCTCAAAGACAGCTGTGTCGTAGGCTCCTCGAAGGAATGAGGCATACACGCGGCTGTCTATGAGCGGATGAAGTAATGATCGGGGCAGCATGCCCGCGCGCCGGTATGCTTCGTGTGCATTGCGGTCGATCAGCTTCTGGCCACGTCGCGTTATGAAATAGCCGTAGCTTCCCGCGGCATTTGGCTTCAGGGCAATCAGGCATTCTCGTTCCAGCCAAGCCCAGGCTTCTGCAAAGACGCATGGGAGCCTGTCCTGTGGGTCGCGGCCGTACCCAATGACCTCGCCACTCATTAGGAAGTTGTGACGATTGAGCTGGAACTGCTCCTGAGGAGTCATCGAATTGAAATGCTCAAGGAGCACACCCCCGAGCTCCTCGGGCTCCAACGCGAGAACCGACGTGGCGTCTGGGAGCATAGACTTGAGGGATTTGGTCATGGGTAGACTGCTCTTGAGGCGGGTGGCACAGCCTTCGAGCTTTGTAATTCCGGCAATTGATTCCACATCGCGTGAATAGTACCCCTCAGCTCCCTCGGCCATGCTCGGGGCAGACACGACTAGCGCCACCCGAACTTCAAATTCGCGAACAGATCAAAGCCAAGGTGTGGCCCGCCCGCCAACTCGGAACCTCGGATACAAGAAGCTCACGGCTGCTTGGTTTCCTCTCGATTAAATCCGACGAGGACTTCTACAGCACCCGGTTCCATCTTAGGATCATTGGCTTTGTGTGCCTCTATGCCTAGCTGCGTAAGTTGTCCTGCCAAGGCATCTCTATAAGGCGCGGTCGTATCGTTATCAGATATCGTTGCCACGTACACGCCTGTCCACTTCTCATCGAAACCAGTGTGTATATTTGGTACGGGCTGATTTTGTGAGTGCCTTCCGTCAAAAAGTGGGAAAAATTGAAGCGCATAATTGTTTGCATCGCTGCTTCCGTACACGCTTCCGACTATAAATTTGACCGAGGGCGGAACCGTCCTAAGATATGCGGTGATACCCTGTTTTTGAGCATCGGTCAGGTTTCGTTTTGGGGGTGCGTTGTATTCAATTTTACCCGCAGTAATGCCGCCTTGCTGTCCGACAGAAGCAGCACAATCTCCACCACCGCAATCTTGGGCAATTGTCGGCGTATCGCGCCCACCCTTCTTTGATTTCTGTTCTTGTGTGTGGTTAGTAGGCTTCTGTGCGCTTTGTGAATCTGCCTGTGGGGATGCACTCGCGGGCTTGGGCTTTTCAGCCTGCTCTTTCCAGTATGCAGCATCGTTCTGCCAATTATTGGCACGATGTTCTGCATCGGAAATTTTGCTTTTGTATATCCCGCGAAAACCTGACCATAAAACACCGATGACAATCGCACACACGATAACAAAAGAGAAAGTAGCACCCTTAATTACATGCCACTCCTTCCGCAATCTTTCCAAGAGACCTACCACCCGTGACCCTCCAAGCAACGGCCAGCCGAAATCGCTGGCCCGAGGGAATTATAATGCACAAGTGAACTGAACTATATAATGTCGTTCCTATATCAGAAAATGCTGCGGGCCCACGGAGGAAGGTTGGCAGTTGGCCCAGCTTTTCACGGGCGCTCATTCAACACTGATTACGCCGCTCCGAGACGATACCCCTCGCGTGCCTCGGCGGGGAGGGCCGAACACCAGATCCCTCACATGCGTTCGGGATGACGAGCGGGGAGGCGGAGGCACAAGCGGCACCCGAAATTCAAATTCCCGAACAGAACAAGATCAAAGTCTGGCGCACCGGTCTCGAAAAAAGCGCCGGAGGCGCGGCAGAAGTTAGCCCAGGCCGGAAGGCCTGGGAATGCGGTGCGAAATCATGTAGAGCGCCGTAGGTGCGGCACCCTTTTGCCGCGTGAACCACGGTTGACCGCTACCCGAACACGAACTTCGGATCGAATTCCACGCCATGCTTCTTCAACAACGCGATCCATTCCGCGTCGAAGGTCATTTTCCGATGGTGTGACTCCTGCGTTTGGATGTATCGCACAACCGCCGGAATCAACGACGCGCTCACGCTGAACGCCGCGTATCCCTGCTGCCACGCAAATTTGCGCCCCTGCTCGTTGGCCCATCGGGAGGAATTCGATTTGATCGCGAGCACCGCCTGGGCCAGCGGCAACGACGGCGGAATTTGAATCAACAGATGCATGTGATCGTCCATCCCGGCCACCGCGTGAACGATCATTCCGTGATTTTTGCAGATGCCCGCTGTGTACGCCCACAGGCGCGATTGAAAATCTTTTGGGATGAGCTTGCAGCGGTCCTTGGTGCTGAAGACGACGTGGACGGCATTTTGAGCGTACGTGTGAGGCAACTGTCGCACCTACGGCGCTTGGAGCTTTTTCTTTCTGCGGACCCAGGCCTTCCGGCCTGGGCTCAATTATGCCGCGCCTCCGGCGCTTCAGCCATAAGCAAGAAGCGCCGGCCCCTCGGTGTCTCTCGGGATAAACGGGACGCCCTTCGACTTCGCTCAGGATAAACCAGCTGCTCCAAAGGCAAAGAAGGGCGGCGAAGGGCGCCCTCTAAAGCTCGAATCAATCACCACAGGGATTACCGGTTGCACAGGTGATCGCACCCGTGCATGCTACTGGCGATGAGCTCGACGATGGCTACCGTGAAAGCGTGCGCGGGGTGGAGGAATGGGTGGGGGCGAGGGGGGGCGAGACGCGAATTCTAATCGTCACTCGACTCGAGTAGAAATCGCTGTATCTCCATGAAAGCAAAGGGGCGAGACCATTTCTAATCATCACAAAATCGCGGGTTTAAATTGCGTCGAGAAGGGGCCCGGAAGAGCGAGGACAGAGGCGGCGGGCGGGATCCCGGGAGGGAGGGATCGCATTTTATCCCGAATCGGCCTTTTGGGGCCGTTGACGCGAAACCGCGAGTTTGCTATGTTTTACACATGAGGGCCGGAGTGGAACTTTGAAACGACGCGCAGTGCGGACCACACATTCCTCGCGAAACAGTCATAAGCTACTGAAAAGCAAGGGATTAGCGACGGTGAAGGCCCGGGCGAAGGAGAAAGCTGCGGCCCCGGACCCGCTCGCCCCGGCCAAGCAGGCGCAACTGAAATTTTACGAAGAGGCGCTTAAGTATTTCCAGCAGCAGAAGTTCCAGCGCGCCAAGGAGTCGATGGCGCGGGTGGTCGAGGGGCCGAGCAAGGAACTGGCTGACCGCGCGCAGGTGCATATAAGGATATGCGAGCAGCGAATCGCGCGGATGCCGGCGCCGGCGCTGAAGTCGGCGGAAGACCACTACACGCAAGGTGTTGCATTGATGAACCTTGGGCGCTGGGACGAGGCCCGCGAGCACTTGGATCGCGCCCGCAAAGCCGCGCCCAAAGCCGACCACATCGTGTATGCCATCGCTGCCCTCGATTGCCTCACCGGCGAAGCCGATTCGGCCATGGAGAATTTGAAAGTGGCCATCCAGTTGCGGCCCGAAAATCGCTACCATGCCCGCAATGACGAAGACTTCGCGTTTTTGCAAGAAGACCCGCGGTTTACCGAGCTGCTTTATCCGGAACGCGAAGGCTCGGCAGGCTAACTCCGAAAATTCAGCCGTGAAAAAAAGCATCGAGCAGCGCGCGCCGGCTGTGCGACCCGTTCGCATTGTCGCGCTTGGCGGAGGCACGGGACTTTCAACGGTGCTGCGCGGACTGAAAGAACACGTCGCGAAGCGCGGGAAAGGCGGAGTGCGGCTGCCGATTTCGGATTTAGCCGCGGTCGTAACCGTCACCGATGACGGCGGCAGCTCGGGCCGCTTGCGGCGCGAGTATCGCATCCTGCCGCCCGGCGACATTCGCAACTGCATGGTCGCGCTCTCGAAAGATGAAGCGCTGCTCGGACGGCTCTTTCAGTACCGTTTTCATGCGGGCCGCGGTCTCAGAGGGCACAACTTTGGCAATCTCTTTCTGGCTGCGCTCACGCACGTCACTGGGGACTTTTTCGAGGCCATTCGCGTCACCAGCCGCGTCCTCGCCATCCGCGGGCGCATTTTTCCCTCGACGCTTTCGAACGTGCATCTTGTTGCCACGCTGGAAAGCGGCAGGATCGTTCATGGCGAAACTCGGATTACCGCCAGCCGCTCGCCGATTGACAAGATCGCGCTTTCTCCGCGGCGCGTTCGTCCGCTTGCGACCGCGGTCGAGGCCATAGAGGAAGCGGACCTCATTCTGCTCGGCC
>DASPSD010000048.1:0-4469 GCA_035624115.1 Candidatus Sulfotelmatobacter sp.
GATCGGCTACTTGCTTGGGGGACGCCTCGGTGGCTACTTGCTGCACGAGTTCGGCGAAGTTCGGCATCGGCCGAACGATATGTGGTGGGTAATCCTAGCCATTGGAGTTTTGACAGCAGTGTTAATGCAGGCGTACGGGAAGATTGTGCGGCCTGCGTCCGCCGCGAGAAGCTAACAGCTCATCGAGCCGCAGCGAGGCGAATTTCCTTCAGCGCCTCGTCAGTCGTGATCAGCCGCGCGCCGAGCGATTGCAATTCGTCGAGTGCCGCGCGCCCGGCGGCTTGATCGAGCCCTTCGATGGCGTCCTTCACGATCGCGACTTTGCGGCGCCGCGCCAGCAGACCTTTCGCCGCGGCCTTCACGCAAAATTCGGTGACCACGCCGAAGACGAAATATTCGGCGTCGGCCGGCAGTTGGTCGACGAACTCTCCGGCGTGCGGGTTGTCGAATACATCGAGCGTCTGCTTTTGGAAGATCACCTGAGTCCAGTAAAACGTGTCGTCGGGCAGCGGACTCGAAGGATCGTTCCGCACCGTGCAGAAGTCGTTCGTGAGCCCTTCTGGAATGATTCGCGCGCCCGGGCTCCCCGCCAGACAGTGCGGGGGAAATCGCTGGAATTCCGGATCGTTCTCCGGATGCGCGTCGCCGCTGGAGACCAGGAATACGCCGGCGTCCGTCGCGGCCTTCACCAAGCGCTGAATTTTCGGGATGATCTTCTCCGCCCCAGGCACGTAGAGTTTTCCACCCGGCAGCATGAAATCGGCCTGCGCGTCCACTTCCCAGAAGACGATCTTTCGCCGCGCCATGCGCTTCGATCCGTCGGCCCTTCTGCTTCGAATTCTATTTTAGCGCAAACCGCCGAATGCGCCGGCGAACCTCCTGTTGCAACGCAGTGAGGCGCTTGCTGTAGCGGACGGGATAGGCGGCGCTGCGATGAATCTGCCGGTAGCGATGAGGGAGCAGCGCCAGGTTGGTCATGCACCGGTTGCGCAGCGCAGCGACCGGCTCGGCAGGCAGGGTTCTGCGGCCGGCCTGCATGACCTCAATCAGCAAGGGTTCACCGCCATTTCGCGGTTCGTCTTCGAGCGCGATTGTGTCGCTCGAAAATTCTCCACGTGCGTTCACGTGGCGGAACACCTGCTTGCGGCCCGGATAGGTTGCCTTCGCGTGGCTGAACTTCGCCGCCTCGCGCACTTTGCCTCCGCGCTCGACTTCGGTCAGTTTGTAAATCAGATTCAGATGCGGCGCGTCGCCCGGCGTGCCGAGCGCGGTTCCGACGCCGAACGCGTCGATCGCGGCGCCGTTGCGGAGCATGTCCGCGATTCTGTACTCATCCAGGTCGCCAGACGCGAATACTTTCACGTCCTTCCATCCCGCGCGATCCAGAGCGCGCCGCGCCCACCGGCTGTCGGCCGTCAGGTCCCCGCTATCGAGTCGGATGCCCCACGGCTTGCGCCCGCCGGCGATGATCGTGTTGACGGCGCGACGGACGTTGTAGGTGTCTACCAGGAGAACCGAGCCTTCGGGGAATGCGTCAAGGAATCGGCTGAACGCTTCGGCTTCGGTTTCGTGCGCCATGATCCAGGAATGCGCCTGCGTGCCGTACGTGCCGATTCCGAACGCCTGGCCCGCCAGCGTATTTGACGTGCCTCCGCATCCGCCGATCATCGCCGCGCGCGCCGATAATAGGCTCGCCGGGCCGCCGTGTGCGCGGCGCGCGCTGAAGTCCACCACCTCACGGCCCTCGGCGGCCGTGGCGATCCGCGCTGCCTTGCTCGCGATCATCGTCTGATAGCTGAGTGTCGCAAGCAGATACGTTTCCATAATCTGCGCTTCAATTGCCGGAGCCGTCACACGCATTACCGGCTCGCCCGGAAACACGAGAGTTCCTTCCGGCATCGCCCAGACATCGCCGGTAAAACGAAAATTGCCGAGATAACCGAAGAATTCGTTATGAATGTGACGGAAGGCAGGATGGCGGCGGAGATAATCGATTTCTTCCGGTGCGAACCTGACGTTTTCGAGATACTCGAGACCTTGTTCCAGCCCCGCGACCACAAGATAGTTGCGATGCGGCGGCAGATGCCTGACGAAAAGCTCGAATGTCGCGCGCCCCTCGAAGCGGGTCTGAAAGTATCCCGCCGCCATAGTGAGTTCGTAGAGGTCGGTTAGAAGGCCCGAGTGTTCGCGCATGGGAATGGGGATCCTTAGCGCGGATTTCGCGCTGGGAGGAAAAGACAAAACCCCCGAGCCTCCTCCCGCGGTGCGGGCCGGACGCGTCTGGGGGTTTCGCCGCGAAACTTTGCGCCGGGATGAACTACTTCAAAACGGCGTCTTTGAACGCCTTGGCCGCGCGCAGACGGACCACCGTCTTCGCCTTAATCTTGATCGCTTCACCCGTGGCCGGGTTGCGGCCCATGCGCGCCTTGCGGTGTGCTTTCACCGCGCGCCCCAGTCCGGGGATCACGAACTTGCCCGAACCCCTCGCTTCTTTCACTGCGAGATTGAACAGCTCGTCAAAAAACGACGCGATCTGTTTCTTGGACACCGGCTTTTCTTTCGTGCCCACTTTCTCAGCCAGGTGCGCAATGATCTTGGACTTGCTCAGCGGAGTTGCCATCGAGTGTGTCTTTCCTCCTCAGAATGAACTACTAGTTGGCTTCCGGTCTCCCGGAGGCCGCGTGCGACTATAGCCGCCATGCCAGTCGAACGCAAGCACTAATGTGCAAAAACCCCAGAAAAAACGCACATTTTCCAATGTGGGAATCCCGGAGCGCTCTCTAGAGTGTTGCCAGCTGCTCGTAGAACACCGCGGCGGACTTGATTCCGCCGAAATAATTTTCGAGCGAGATGTGCTCGTCCGGCGCGTGCGCGTTCTCGTCCGGCAGGCCGAATCCGAGCAGAACGCACGGCACCTTGAACGTCTCGTACATCTGCGTGACGAACGGAATCGAGCCGCCCTCCCGGATGAACACCGCCTTCTTTCCGAATCCCTTCTCGAGCGCGTGAATCGCTTTTTGGAAGATTGGGTTCGTGTACGGAGCCACCCACGGTTTTCCGGTGCTCAACACCTCAAATTTGTGCGTCACCGTTTTCGGCAGCAGCTTGCGAATCTGCCGCTCTACCAGTTTCGCGATCTTCGCGGGATCCTGATTCGGGACAAGCCGCGTCGATATCTTGGCGTACGCCTTGGAAGGAATTACGGTTTTCGCGCCCTCGCCCGTGTAGCCGCCCCAGATGCCGTTTACTTCGAGCGTCGGACGTATCCAGAGCTGCTCGACGATCGTAAATCCTTTCTCGCCGCACAGCGCCGGGGCGCCGACGGTCTTGCGAAATTCCTTTTCTTTCCACGGCAGAGAATTGAGTGCTTTGCATTCCGTGCGGGAAATCTCGGCGACGTCATCGTAATACCCTGGAATCGCGACCCGGAAGTTGTTGTCGTGGAGCTTGGCGATGGCCTCGGCCAGGATCGTGATCGGGTTGGGAACAGCGCCGCCGAATACGCCGGAATGGAGATCCTGTGCGGGACCGGTAATTTCGATCTGGTAGTAGTTGAGCCCGCGCAGTCCATACGTAATTGACGGAACACCTTTGCCCAGCATCGCCGTATCGGAAACGATCAGCGCGTCCGCCTTTAGCCGCTCCCGATTCTGCCGGACGAAATCCCAGAGATTGAGGCTTCCCACTTCCTCTTCCCCTTCGACCATCACCTTCACGTTTATTGGCAGTTTTCCCGCGGTATTGCGCAGCGCCTCGAGAGCCTTCAAGTGAATGTGTACCTGGCCCTTGTCGTCGGCGGTACCACGTCCGTACAGATTGCCACCCCGCACGGTGGGTTCGAAGGCCGGCGTGGTCCAGAGGTCGAGAGGCTCGGCTGGCTGGACGTCATAGTGGCCGTAAATCAGTACGGTTGGCTTGCCCGGCGCGCGGAGCGATTCGCCGTAGACCACCGGATGCAGTTTCGTTGGGAAGATTTCGACGCTTTCGAGGCCTGCCGCGCGTAGTTTTTCGGCCACCCAGTGCGCGGCGCGCTCAATATCGGGCTTGTGCTCGCTTTTGGCGCTGACGCTGGGAATGCGAAGGAGCTCCTTCAATTCGTTGAGGTTATCTTCCTGCTTCGATTCGATGTAACCGATCAAATCCATGGCCGGGCTCCTGGGATTAAGAGGAAATCTGACTTCGCGCACCGCACATGGGGCCTCGGCGCGGACACGTATATTCTGCGGCTGGGTACTGCTCACATACTACGCAACCGGCCGGAAATTCAACAACTTTCGGCATCTGCTCTTTTGAGCACGCTTTGCGCTGCCGCAATTGACTCGCCCAATGCCCCATAGCACGATAGCTGTGACGATGCCAGGAACGCAAATCACGAAAGAGCGCCGAAGCTCCCGCGTCTTCACGCGCATTCCGGTCCATGCGACCGGAAAGAACGTCGAAGGCCGGAAATTCCGCGCGAAGAGCCAGAC
>DASPSD010000052.1:0-81715 GCA_035624115.1 Candidatus Sulfotelmatobacter sp.
AAGAAAAAGATTTCTCCGGGCGTGGGGCAGGTGAAGGGGAAGAATCCCCTTCCCCTGCACCCCATCCCCTCGAACAGCCGGAACCAAAAGTGTCAGGGATGTGCCCGGTCTAAAATGTCAGACATGTCCCCGACCGTATCAGACAAAGCGCCGGAGGCGCGGCAGAAGTTAGCCCAGGCCGGAAGGCCTGGGAATATGGTGTGAAATCACGTTGAGCGCCGTAGGTGCGGCACGAACTTCTCGCGCGAACCACGTGCGACCGCTACCCGAACACGAACTTCGGATCAAATTCCACGCCATGCTTCTTTAACAACGCGATCCATTCGGCGTCGAAGGTCATTTTTCGATGGTGCGATTCCTGCGTTTGGATGTATCGCACAACCGCCGGAACCAACGACGCGCTCACGCTGAACGCCGCGTACCCTTGCTGCCACGCGAATTTGCGTCCCTGCTCGTTGGCCCAACGCGACGAATTCGATTTGATCGCGAGCACCACCTTGGCAAGCGGCAACGACGGCGGAATTTGAATCAACAGATGCATGTGATCGTCCATCCCGCCCACCGCGTGAACGATCATCCCGTGGTTTTTGCAGACGCCCGCCGTATAGGCCCACAGGCGGGATTGAAAATCTCTAGGGATGAGCTTGCAGCGGTCCTTGGTGCTGAAAATAACGTGGACGGCAATTTGAGCGTACGTGTGAGGCAACTGTCGCAACTACGGCGCTTGACGCATCTTACTGCCGAGGACCCAGCGTTTCCACGCTGGGCTAAATTATGCCGCGCCTCCGGCGCTGAAGCCACCGGTTCTGCGATCCGCGACGCCCATCGGGAGATTGCGGGTGGCCCGGCTTTTCATGGGCGCTCCTTCAACACTGATTACGCCGCTGCGAGAGCATGGCCCTCGGGTGCCGGGAAGAAATTTGAAATTGGAAATTTGAAAGAGGGCGAAGAGAGATTCTTCGGCCGCCGAGCCGGCCTCCCCTCGACAATTCTCGGGGCAGGCAGAATGACAGCCTAAATGCAAGATCGCCCACCTGTAGGCGGCCGCTACAAAGGCGGGGGCGGCGGCGGGCGCGTCGAGCCGCGCCGTAACAAAGCGGCGTCCCCTCGGCTTCGCTCGGGACACGCAAGCCGCCGCACTCCAAACAAGCGCCACGCGAAATTCAAATTCCCGAACAGATCAAAATCAAAGGCTGGCCCACCGCCTCGCAGGCGAACATGCAGGATAGTGCATGTTGTCGCAGGCGACCTGCACTATATTGCATCTCGGGCTTCCTCAGGGAGGGCGCCGAGGGGTGGCGGGGGCGGCAATCTGCCCTCCGGATGCGCCCTTTTGGGGCCTTTTTCGCGTCCAAAACGGGCAATTTTCAGCGATTTAAGGTCAAGGTACTTGACCTAATTGAGTCAAGGTACTTGACCATTTAAGGTCAAGGTTTAGGTCAAGTACCTTGACCAATTCTCGTTGGCCGAATGAGAGGCGAGGCGGCGGACCGAGGGTCGCCTGCGGCCTCCCGGGAACTGAACTTCGCAGGCTCGCGTGGGCTGCCTGACACGCGGCGACTGCTTCCGGCTTCCTCGAGTTTCGCCTCGTGTGGCTACTACCGAAAATGGGATCGGCCAGGTCCCTCGTCTCGGGCCGCCCGTGCGAGATGGGCCGGTCGTGCAAGTCATCGCTCTGTGGCGATGGCTTGCTCGCTGCGGCTGCGCTCCGGCCAAGGTAAACCCATCGCTTCGAAACACTTGCGCCGGCGGGCGGCAGCGGATTCTGCCACTGTTTTTCTTGTCACGCTGCTGGGGCATTGCATACAATCGCGGGCTATTCCTGGCACAACGGAGCGTGGAATGGGTAAACGCATCGCTGCGAAGATTACTGGGGTTGCCGGTTATGTCCCGCCGCGCGTGGTCACAAACTTCGACATAGAAAAGATGGTAGACACCGCGGATGAGTGGATCCGCACGCGCACGGGGATCCGAGAACGCCACTTCGCAGATCCCGGCATGGCTGCTTCGCACCTGGGGACCGAAGCCGCCAGAAAGTTGCTCGCCGCCAAGGGTGTCCGCCCCGAAGAGATTGAGATGATTGTGCTTGCCACGGTCACGCCCGACATGCTGTTCCCGGCCACCGCCTGCTTGATTCAGGACCGCCTCGGCGCGTCCAAGGCCTGGGGCTTCGACGTTTCTGCGGCGTGCTCGGGATTCGTCTATGCGCTGACCGTGGGGGCGCAATTTGTTGGCGCCGGGACACATAAGAAGGTGCTCGTGATCGGGAGCGACATCATGTCGTCGATCATCGATTTCAAGGACCGCGCCACCTGCGTGCTGTTTGGTGATGGCGCGGGCGCTGTGCTGGTGGAACCGGCAACCTCGGATTCCGAGGGGATCATCGATTTCGCGAATGATATCGACGGCTCGGGCGGGTGCGACCTCTACATGCCTGGCGGCGGGTCGCTTCATCCGGCGACGCAGGAAACGGTGGAAAAGCGGATGCACTATGTTCACCAGGCGGGTGCGCAGGTATTCAAATACGCGGTGCGGCGGATGAGCGAGCTGGCCGTGAAGCTGCTGGAGCGCAATGGGCTCACGAGCCGGGATCTGGCGTTGGTCGTTCCGCACCAGGCGAACCTGCGGATTATCCGGGCGATGCAGGAGCGGCTGGGCGTGGATGATTCGAAAGTGCTCGTCAATATCGACCGCTTCGGCAACACGACCGCCGCGACGATTCCCCTCGGGCTTGTGGACGCCGTCGAGCAGAAGCGGCTTCGCAAGGGCGATCTGGTCCTGCTGATAGCCGTTGGCGCCGGCTACACCACCGGGGCAATCCTGATGCGCTGGGCTTACTGAGGGAAGAGCTTCACGGCCGCCGCGGCCACCATACTAAGATCAAAATGAAGGCAGCGTTGTAGAACGGCAAGGCCTGCATCCGTGATCCGCCGCTGAATCTGAGGCCAAAGCCGTACAACATGATCGTCGCCGCCGTCAGTGACGAAACAATGTTGCCCATTCGCCATCGAGTCAGTGCATCCGGATCATCTGGCCGCACTCGCAAGACGTTCGCGGCAGGATAGAAGACCTTAGAGCGCACATAAAGGGTCAATCCGAAATTCGCGAGGGCGACCACAAGGAACGCGTACCACAAGCCGTGAAGGTCTCGAGGCTCATGATGAACCAGCTGCTCGGCTACTCGAAGGTAAAGAAATAGGGAAATGAAAAGGACGACGTGCACCACGCGGACGGCGCTGAGCGTGCTTTGCATTGTGGGAATGGGCTTGGGCATCTCAGGAGATGGCCGCGATTCTGCCCCGCAAATGGGAGCGATGCAAGTGATTCGGTACAGGGTTGAAAACAGGCTAGAAGGAGCGGACTTCAGCCATCTGGGCCTGGTTGCGTTCCAGGCGCTGGGAGAGCACGACGCTGGCGTAGCGGGCGCAGAGGACCATTTCGCGGTGTGTCCAACCTGATTCGGCGGGGAAGACCGACCCGCTCAGCGACGTCAGGAACTGGAGGAACACGTAATACAGACGAACCGAGCGCAGCTTGCTGGCTTCGCCGCCAGCGAGCTCCGGGCAAAGCTGTTGATAGGCCGCCATCTTCCCGAAGTCGTTGCTTTGCAGAGAGTTAAGGCCAGCAGAATCAGCGACTTCTGAGGTCGCCCGCAGCAGGCCGGCGCGCCAGGTGAAGACGGCGAATTGGATCATCGCCGCGAGCGAAATCACGAAAATGAGTGCGGCAGCTAGCATGGTTGTGACCGAAGGTAAGTGTGCCGGTTCGGAACGCCGGGGACAATAGAACCAGAGTACCTATTCCGGTAGCACGGAAAAATAGGGAGGTTACAGGGGACAGAAGATGATCAGGCGAATCGCCATCGCTCTCGCGGCCTTGCTGGCGGCGGTGCTCGCAATCCGAGCGTCCAATGCCCTTTCCGCCGCGTCTGCGTCGAAAGCGGAGCCCGAAATTCGCGCGGTTCTCACCATGCAGACCGAAGCGTGGAATCGCGGCGATATCGACAAATTCATGGAAGGCTACTGGAAATCGGACGAAACCGTCTTCGTCAGCGCGAAGGGAGTCACGCGCGGATGGCGGGAAGTTCTCGATCGCTACCGCCGGGCTTATCCCGACCGGGAAGCGATGGGCCAGCTCTCGTTCTCAAATCTCGAAATTCACTTGCTTTGCGCCAATGCAGCTTACGCCATCGGCGAATTTCACCTCCAGCGGGAGAAGGACCAGCCGTCCGGCGTATTCACGCTTTCCTTCAAAAAATTCCCGGAGGGCTGGCGGATCATCGTGGACCACACCACTGCATTTCCTCCGCCCGGCGATGCGAAGGGATAGCCAGATGAGCGACAACTCCAATTTCAGCGATTCCCGCCCCGTAGCGTTTTCGCCGATAATAGCCTCTGCGGAATTTTTCGCCGAGCCCGAACTCAGGAGAGATTGAAATTGCGAGCTCTCATTACTGGCGGGGCAGGATTTCTTGGGTCGCATCTGTGCGAGCTGATGCTGGCGCGCGACTGGGACGTGCTGTGCATGGACAATCTCGTCACCGGAAGCGATTCGAATGTTTCGCACTTGCTTTCGAGTCCGCGATTCCGGTTCGTGCGGCAGGATGTGACGCGCTATATCGAAGTTCCGGGCCCGCTCGATGCCGTGCTTCATTTTGCCTCGCCCGCGAGTCCGCCGGACTACTTGAAACTGCCGATCCAAACCTTGAAAGTGGGAGCGCTCGGGACGCACAACTCGCTGGGCCTGGCGCTCGCGAAAAAGGCGAAATTCCTTCTCGCTTCGACTTCGGAATGTTACGGCGATCCGGAAGTGAGTCCGCAGCCGGAGACATATTGGGGACGCGTGAATCCCATCGGCCCGCGCGGCGTGTACGACGAATCGAAGCGGTTTGCCGAAGCGCTCACGATGGCGTACCACCGTTATCACGGCCTCGATACGCGGATCGTGCGCATCTTCAATACCTACGGCCCGCGCATGCGGTTGAACGACGGCCGCGCGCTCCCGAATTTTCTCTACCAGGCGCTGACCGGCGAGCCGCTGACGATCTACGGCGACGGCAAGCAGACGCGCAGCTTCTGCTACGTCACCGATTTGCTGGATGGAATTTACCGGCTGCTCGAATCCGACGAGCACGGTCCAGTGAACATCGGCAATCCACAGGAGATTACGATTCTCGAATTCGCAGAGCGGGTACGGGCGCTCGTGGGCGCGCAGGTTCCTCTGGTGTTCCGTCCGCTGCCGCAGGACGATCCGAAACAGCGCTGCCCCGACATCAGCAGAGCAAAGCGAATCCTGGGGTGGGAGCCGAAAGTGAATCTCGCCGAAGGATTGCAGCTCACCTACAAATATTTCAAAGAAAAGATGGCTAAAGCCGAGACCCCGAAATGATAGTCAGGCACACCAAAACCCGCACCCTTTGTGCGCCGCGGCGGCCAAACAGTGCGCCACCCGAAAGTCAAATTCCCGGAAAGATCAAATTCAATGGCTGGCCCACCCGCCAATGCGGGGCCGATTCGAACTCCTAAAACAAACCATCAAGACAACGCTGAAGAACCGCACCCTCGCTTGCGGCGAGAGTCGGCACCCGAAATTCAAACTCAAGAGTCGGAGAAAATATTGGCTGCGCCACCCGCCGACATAATTTTTCGAAACAGCGCTCCTGCTAATCCGGCCGGCCCATCGAATAATATTCGAAACCGCGGGCTTTCATTTCCTGCGCGGAAAGGAGATTGCGACCGTCGAGCACCAGCGGCCGGGCCATCGCGTCGCGGATCCGCTCCCAATTGAGCTGGCGGAATTGCGGCCACTCGGTAGCGATCAGCAGAGCTTCGGCGTCTTTCGCCGCGTCCTCGGCGCTCGAAGCGAATTCAACTTCCGGCAGAATGCCGCGCGCCTTCTCCATCGCCTCCGGATCGTAGGCGGTCACTTGCGCGCCTTCCTTCAAAAGCTGGCCAATCAGATCGATTGCGGGTGCAAAGCGAATGTCGTCGGTATTCGGCTTGAAAGCCAGGCCCAGAACGGCGACTCGCTTGCCCTTGATCACCCACAGGGCCCGGCGGGTTTTTTCCACGAACGTCTCGATGCGCTTCCGGTTGATTCGCTCGACTTCTTTGAGCAGGCTGAAGTCCACGCCGGACTTCTCCGCCAAGTGGACGAACGCCTGCAAATCTTTCGGGAGACAAAAGCCGCCGAACCCGAGGCCGGCTTTCAGGAAGCTCGGCCCGATGCGCGGGTCCATCCCCACGGCGCGAGCGACCTCATCGATATCGGCGCCGAGGCGTTCGGCGAGATCGGCCACCATGTTGGCGTAGGAAATCTTGAGGGCAAGGAACGAGTTCGAAGCATGCTTGATCAGTTCCGCGCTGTTGATCGTCGTGACGAGCCACGCCGGCGGAGGACCCGGCGGGCAATTCGCGGGCGCGTGGACGGGGCAATTGAATTTGCGTTCGAGAACGGGCTTATAAATTTCTTTCAATTGGCGCTCGGCGCCCTCGTCGTCCACGCCCACCACGATGCGGTCGGGATGCAAAAAATCTTCCACGGCCGTGCCTTCGCGGAGGAATTCGGGGTTTGACGCGACGCGAAAAGTCACGCCGCTCTTGCGGCCGTATACCGAAAGCGCCCGCTTCAATTCCTGGCCGGTTTGCGCCGGAACCGTGCTTTTTTCCACCACCAACTTCGGCGAGCGCGCCTCGGCAGCAATGAGCTTCGCGACGTGATCGATCGCGCTGAGGTCGGCGTCGCCGTTGGGAAGCGGCGGCGTGCCCACGCAAATGAAGATTGCGTCGCCTGCATCAACCGCTTCGGCCGGATTCGCGCTGAACTTTACGAGGCCTTGCTTGCGGGCCTTGCTGATTACGGTGTCGAGCCCCGGCTCATAGATGGGCAAGCGCCCGGCCTCGAGCGTCTGAATTTTGGCGGCGTCGTTATCGGTGCACACAACTTCGTGGCCGATGTCCGCCAGGCACCCGCCGGTGACAAGCCCTACGTAGCCGGTGCCGACAACTGCAATCTTCAAAGCATCCTCCGGGATGGAAGCGTTCGGACGTCCGGTGACAACGAATTATTTTCCTACACGGCCGAGCGCACACCAAGACAATTCCAGGAACGAGTTCTTTCGGAGTGGATGAAGAGAGAATTCAGTAGTAGAATGGCGCGACATCCGCTGAGCGGTGTCGCATTCTTTCTGGAAATTCTGAAAGCAGGTGGAATGGAGATTCTCTGGCCCGCCCTGGGTATCTCTGTGATCGTGGTTTTTGTCTTCTTCGTACTCGCCCAGCACTGGCAACGCACCCTGCGTCATCATTCCTGGACAATTCGCCGGCTCAAGGAGCGGATGCGCGATCTGGAAGAGCTCGGCGATCCTGAATTCCGCCGGCGGCTCGGGGAAAATCTTCCTTCGCCTCTCGAGCAAGTCATCCATTTTTCTTTCCGCCTGGACCACCGATTCTGGAAGGAAACGCTGCGCCTCAGCGCCGAGGACATGGACTTCGTTCGCGCGTTCGGAAGCATTCTCGGTTCGGTGAAGCTCGAGCAATGGCGGGGCCGCACGGTGGCCACCGTCACGGAAGTGCTGCCGGAATCCAAAGCGGCGGGATGGCAATCGCGCACGCTCGACTTTTATTCCGGCGAGGCGCGCCGAGGCGAACTGCTGACGCTTTGGGAAGTTCCACTTGCGCCGCCGGGAGAATCGCTTGAGATTCCGCCGGCGCTGGCGCTGAGCCTTCGCGGCGATTTTCTGGAGCTGCATGCAGGCGTGCACAACGGCACTGGCGCGGGCTACGGCGCGAAACAAGTGGAAACGCATGAAACTGTTTTTTTCCGTGTGCCGCTCGATGCTGCCCGGCTGGCCGAGTTCCGCAGCGCGGATCCTGTCTCAGTTGGAAACGGCGGCCCCTGGAACGGCGGTTCGTGGCAATCTTTTTACTCGCACGAAGATTCGGATCTTGGCATCGACTGGCAATTGCGCCTCCGGGATCTCCAGCGGAAATCCGAGTGGGAACAATGGAAGATTCTGGAGCCTGCCCAGATGGATGAAACTGCGGAATCGGCGTGGGAACCGCCCGGCGGAGAATCCGCGGCTCAGGACGAGTGCGGCCTCACGGGAAGTCCGGCCCAGACGTTCAGCAATCCGAGCATTTCGCGCACCACGGCGTAGGCGTCGCGCGTATTGCGCCACCAATGATCCGCGTCGAATGGATCTTCGCGGGCGGCGCGAACAACCAGTTTCACATCGGCCCCTGCCAATCTGTTCCAGAGCGCTCGGACGCGGCGGGTGTGCTCCGGTGAAGTCACGATGATGACGCTCGATTTTCGATTGCGGCGCATTTCGCGAGCCACCTCCTGGATTTCCTGCTCCGTGTCAATCGCGGGATCCGGGAAAATGTGAATCGCCGATTCCGGAACGCCCAGGCGAATCAAAATGAGGCGGTCGTATTCCTCTTCGCCCAGGAATTGAACGCCGAGCGCGCGCAATTCCGCTTGAGGGCCCTCCGGACGGCTGACCCAAACTTCCGGAGCGTATCCTTCGCGAAAAACTTCGGCAGCTTCCTCGGCTCTTTGCGGCATGCCTCCGCTCAGCACCAGGATCACGTCGGCATGGGCGAGCGGATCTTCGCGGACCAGCCATCGCCCCAAGTGCCTGAATGCGAGAGAACCTAGCCAGACCAGCAAAAGAAATCCGGCCAGCAGAATGATCAGCCGCTGATGGATGCGGCCCGCGTCACGGCGCCGGCAGCTCATCGGAATCTCCCGCGGATCGAATCGCGGCTCATCGCTTGGCCAGCAGGAAGTTTCCGGCGACGAGCGCGTCCGTCCCCGAGCAATAAAAGCTGCGCACGGCATCGCGGGGCGTGATCACCAGCGGCTCGCCGAACAAATTGAAGGAAGTATTCACCAGGATGGGGGCGGCCGCTTTTTCTCCCATGCGCTTCAGCAACTTCCAAAACAGCGGATTATCTTCCGATGCGACCACCTGGAGGCGGACCAAGCCCTCCGGCGTGATGAATCCGGAAGCGGAAGAGTGAAACAGTTCGCGGGCCTTGCTTTTCGCTCGAGCCATCGTGGTCATGAAGCGCGCGTTCGCCGAGCACTCGAAGTATGCGTCGCAATCTTCTTTCGGAATCGCCAGGGCAAACGGCCGGAAAGATTCTCTGTGCTTTACGTAGTCGTTCAGATTTTCGTTCACATATGGCGCGGTAGGCGAGGCAAGCAAGCTGCGGTTACCCAGCGCGCGCGGGCCGAATTCCGCCGCCCCTTGAAACCAGGCAACAATTTTTCCGGCTTGCAGAAGCTTCACGGCTTCATGGATCTTTCGATCTTCTGAATCGCACCAGGCGTAATTGGCCTTGCAGTTGTCGAGAACTTGCTTGATCTCGTCGTTGGAGTAGGCAGGCCCCCAAAACTGGTTCGACATCGGCGCCAGGCGCGGACGGCCGGGCGTCTGATGCCAGGCGAGCCAGGCAGCGCCGAGCGATGTCCCTTCATTCCCGGCTGCCGGCTGCACAAAAATATTCTGAAATCCCGTTTGCGATTCCACGGCCGTGACGAGCAAGGCGTTCAAGAACAATCCGCCTGCCAGGCAGAGCGAGCTTGCGCCGGTTTGCCGGCGCAGCGATTCGAGCCATTCGCTCACGACACTCGAGCACGCTTTCTGCAAACTCGCGGCAATGTTCGCGCGCGTCTTTACGTCCAAGTGGGGTTCGTGGGATTCGAGGATTCCCAATCGGCGGTAGAATTCCGCGCCAAAATCGAGATCGCCCGCAAAATCATTCCTGAAAAATTTGCCGTTCAGATGCGGCTCCCCGCCGGGGGAGCGGCGGAGCATGGCGACGAAAACATCGGAAAAGACGGGTTGGCCAGCCAGGCTGAGCCATTGGGTCTTGTGTTCTTCGCTATGCGGCCGAAAACCCAGCAGCTTCGTGACTTGGGTAAAGACTCGCGCGAGCGAATGGGGATACGACACGCTTTTGATTTCGCGAATAGATTGTCCCTGCCCGAGTGCGACAAGCCCTGTGCGGCCGTCGCCTTGCTCATCCAGGGTGGCGATCAGGGCCTGGTCAAACGGCGAGGCGTAGAACGCGCTGGCTGCATGGCATAGCTGGTGATCGAGACCCATCACCCGGCTCGATGCTCCCCCGGCCATTCGCCGCAGCACTCGAAAGTCGCTCAGCTTGTGACCCAGCGCGTTGAAGGCTTTGTTCCAATGATAGACGCTGGAAACCGGAGCGCGCGGCGCCCGTTTTATACGATCCAGCGACTCGCGAACCCACGCGCGCCCCGGCTGCATCGCTACGGCCACCTGCTCCACGTCTTTCCAGGAGATTCCGGCGCGCTCCATGCAGAAGCGAATCGCCGTATGAGGGACTCCGGCAAAAGAGCGCGTGCGGGCAAGTTTCCCTTCTTCGATCGCGGCTACGATTGCCTGCGGGCCGAGGAGGGCCGCCGTGGAGTCGTGGCTCAGCGCGGAAAGTCCGAGGATGTACATCCCAAGCCTCTGAGATTCTTTCTTGCGATCGTCGAAAGGAGCCGCGCGGTCAAGGCTGGTGTGGTTCGCCCGGAGGCGCCTGGCGGATCTCGCCGCGAAACAGCCTGCTGCGAGTGAGCAGGCCGCGCAAGCCGAGGAGGATCAGGCGCGGCTGGCGCAAGCAGATGCGCCACAGAATTTTCCAGGCTTCGTCCCGGGAATATTCTCCGAGAGACCGGATGGCGGGAGCGTCCAGCAAGTCTACGAGCCGGCTGTAGTCGGGCTGCTGAAAATCGTGGAGCGACAGGCGAAGCAGGAGATGCAGATCCAGTTCCCGGCGCAACGTGCGGAGCTCACGGCTCGACCCGCCGTTCAAGATGGCTTCCGCGACTCCGAGCGCGCCGCGAAAACCGGTGACGATTCCTCCGACGGTGGTCACCTTCACCTGGGCCGCAGCGTCTCCCACCAGATACACGGAGCTTCGGCCCACCTGCCGCTTCACCGGCACCCAGCCGGTGTAAACGGGAATTCTTGCGCCTTGAAATTCGATTGGCTGAAGCTTGCGCTTTTCGAGGAAGCGTTCGAGATGGAGAAGCGGGTCCGCGCCGTTTTCGGCGATCAGCCCCAGGGCGCCGCGCGTGGGCGATTCCGGTATCAGCCAATAAAAATAGGGAGTGTCCTGAGGAACGAACCACACGCGCGCTGTGCCGGGAGGGAGATCTTTCGGCAGCGGGACGATTGCCTGCACCAGCGGGACCGTCTCGAGCGGCGGCCAGCCGGCGGCGCGGGCAACCTGGCTCGCGGCGCCATCGCCGCCGACGACGGTGCGCGCGCGAACTTCCTCGCGGCGGCCGTCGCGGCATCGCTCGACTTCGAGCACAAGACCGTCACCATTCGGATGCAGCGCGCGGAATCGCCGGCCGAGCTCCACCTCGGCGCCCCATTGCTGCGCTTCAGCGGCCAGGTTCTGAATCAAGGTGCGCCGCTCGATGATGAGGTCCGGCTGTTTCAGCCCCACGGTCGCGGCGCGGCCGTCGGTGAAAAGCTCGAACCGCCGGATTTCGTTGAGGATGCAGCCTTCGGCAGTCGGGCCAAGCAGGCTGCGCATGCGGCTGGTGACGATCAGAGTCCGCGCCACCGGTTCCATCGTCTCGATGCGCTCCAGCACGCGCACCGATGCGCCTCGGCGCGCCAGAACCGAAGCAGTAAAAAGCCCCGCAGCGGAGCCGCCCACTACAGCGATGCTCTGGTTATTTTGGCGAGGGATAGAAAAAGATTCGGCCATCGTGTCGCGTCAGTCGTCCACCATCTTCCTTTGTTGGAGCCGCATTCACCGGCGAACCAGCGCTCCGGCCCAGACACCTGCGCGCAGGCGCTGACATACCCCGGAACACTGGGCGTGAAGTATATCCTACCCGGCGAGCCGCCGCCAAAGTCGAACGACCTGGGAAGCGTTCAGCGGTTCTCAGGATGGAGAGGAGGATTTTTCCAGCTTCGCCTGCCGCTCGTAAGGAACGCCTTCCAGAAGCATCACGGCCGCGAGCCCGCCGAGAATCAGAATCCCGGCGAGGATGTAAACCGTCCCGGGAGACAGCCGGGGCACAAACAAAGCAGCCGTTCCCAAAACCGCCGCGAGGCTGTAGAGGGTGAGTACGGCACCCCGATGGCTGAAGCCCAGATTCGTAAGGCGGTGGGCGGTGTGGTCTTTGCCCGGAGAAGTAAACGGAAGCAGGCCGCGGCGGGCGCGGGAGATGGAAACGAGCGTGGTATCGAAAATCGGGACGCCGAGAATCAGAAGCGGCACGATCCAGGTGAGCGGAAATTGCGCCGCTTCCGGGCGAATTTTCAGGCTGAGCGTCGCCATCAAAAATCCGAGAAACATCGCGCCGCCATCGCCCATGAATATTTTCGCCGGATTGAAATTCCAGCGCAGAAAACCGAGAGCCGCGCCGAGCGCGGCGGCGCCCAGCGTGCGAACCATCGTTTGCCCGTTCAAGTGAGCCGAAAGCGTGAAGAAGGCGGCGGCCATGGCCGCGATTCCGGCGCAAAGGCCGTCCATGTGGTCGAGAATGCTGAAAGAGGCCGTGATGCCAACCACCCACAGGATCGTGAAACAGCTATCGAGAACGACGCCGGCCGTCCCGCCGATAAAATTGGAGAAGAGCTGCGCGCGGATCCCGGACGCGAGCAGGAACACGGCGGCGACGGGCATTCCGACAAACAGCTTCACCTGGTGATGCAGAAGTCCGCCATCGTCGAGAAATCCCGCAATTGCGAGAAGGGTCGCTCCAGAGAGAATGGCGACGATCTGCTGCTGCGGCGCACCGTGGAGCGTCAACAGGATGGCCAGAACGAAACCCAGGTAAATCGCAATTCCGCCGAAAAGCGGAATCGGCTTCACGTGGACTTTGCGCGGGCCGGGGTGGTCCACCATGCCGTAGCGGAGCGCCAGATGGCGCACGGGCAGAGTCAACCCGAGCGAGGCGAAAAGCGCCACGGCAAAGGCAATCAGATCGGTCGAGATCGGCATCCGTGAACCGGTCGGTCAGCGCGCCGTCAGCATCGTTTCGAGCACGTCGCGGACCTGCTCCTTTTTTTTGGTCGAAAAATACCAGTCCATCGTCTTCCGCAGACCTTCGCGGAAGGGAGTCTTCGGCTCCCAGCCGAGAAGTTTCTTTGCGAGCCGGTTATCGGCCACGCGATTGGCCGGGCCGGTGGGCATGTGCGGGAGCAAGCGAATTTCGGCTTTGCGTCCGGAGAACTCGAGGACCATTTTGGCGGCGTCGATCACGCGGACGCGCTCCATCGTGCCGAGATTTACCGCGGTGCCGTCCGAGATTTTCTCGGCTGCCAAAATCGTGCCGCTCACGATGTCGTCCACGAAGGTCCAGTTGCGCACCTGCGTCCCGTCGCCCCAGACTTCGAAGGGATTCTGGCCGACGAACGCGCGCGCGATCATGGCGATGACTGCATGATTCTCCACTCCGCGCGGCCCATACACGGTGAAATAGCGGCAGGAAGCCGCGCCGAGTTTGTGCTCGCGGTGATACGCCTGGAGCGTCAACTCGGCCATCAGTTTCGCCCAGCCATACATGTTGTCGGCGTCATGCGGAGGCTTCACGTCCTCTTCCCGAAGAAAAATTTCCTTCTGAGGATCCGTCTGCATGTGATTGGGATACACGCACCCCGACGAAGCGTACACGACTTTCTCGACTCCCGCTTTCAACGCTTCCCAGAAAATCAGCCCATCGAGAAAAAGATTCGAAGCCGGGCCCGCCTGGTGCAAGTCCACGTAGCCGCGGCCGCCGTGATCCGCGGCCAGATGGAACACCACCTCGATGCCGTTCATGGCCGCGCGCGCGACTCCGGGTTCCCGCAGGTCGGCTTCGACAAACGTGACGCGGCCGCGCGACAAGTGCGGCTCGATGTTTTCAATCCTTCCGCTCGTCAAATCGTCCACGATGCGGACGTGCGCGCCGCGCTCCAAGAGCGCGTCTACCAGGTGCGAACCGATGAACGACGTGCCGCCCGTCACGAGAACTTTCTTACGATCCCAGATGGCGCCCTCCGTTTCCTTCTCTGGCTGCTTCTTCGACGATTCCAACGAACCGCTCGAGCTCAATGACTCTAGCATATCTTTCTGCGGCTGCTTGAGCGCAGCGGCCCATTTCCGCGAGTTGTGCCGGGTTGTCGCGCAATCGGCGGATCGCTTGAGCGACCGCGGCGGGATCATCGGGATCCACCGCGAGGCCACAGCCCGACTCGGACACAATCCGCGCGGCATCGCTTTTCGGATCAGCGATCGCCAGCACCGGACGTCCAGCGGCGAGGATGGAATAGAGCTTGCTCGGCACCACCACGCCTTCGAGCCCGCGGCGAACCGTGACCACGTGGACATCGCCCGCCATCATCACGTGCGGCACCTCGTCCGCGGGACGAAACGGCAGGAAGCGCACGTTCGGCAAATTCGCGGCGGATAATTCGAGCGGCCGGCGGTTGGCCCCATCGCCTATGAACACGAGTCCGGAGCTTTCGTCGCGGAGAATTTCCGCGGCTTTGAGCAGAGTTTCCCACGCGCCATAAAAACCGAGATTTCCGGCGTGCAAGACAACGAACGGAAAGCCGCAGCGAATTTCCTGAACGATTCGCTGCACCGCCGGGTCGTCTGGCCGCGGCGCGGTTGAGGGGAGCGAGGTTCCGTCGCGCACCACGACAACGCGTTCCGCGGCGACGCCCTTGGAAAGAATCCGGCTGCGCATGTCTTCCCCGAGCACGATGACGCGCGCGGCCTGCTTCAATGCGCGGCGATGCAGTTGCTCCCACTGCTCGACCCAGCGGCTCGGCCGGACGATGTCGCCGCCCAAGGCCATGTCCGGGTAGAGGTCGCGGATGTTGTAAACGAACGGCCGGCTCGCCAGCCGCGCCACGAAGGCTCCGGCAATTCCCGCGACGGGAGGATCGGTCATCGCCATGATCACATCGGATTTGATGGCCAGCGCCCGCGGCACTGCCAGCGCAAGATAGGAAAGATAATTCGAGATGCGGCGGCGCATTTCGTGGCGCGGGTAGGCGGTTGAGCCGACGCGCTCGACCTGCACGTTATTGCGCGTGTCGCGGCGAAGCAGCGCGAAGGGATAAAACTCGTCCGGATCGTAAGAGGGACGCCCGGCAACAACGGTCACGTCATGGCGCTGCGCCAGACACTCCGCCACTTGCGCCGCCATCTTGGCGGTGGCGGAAGTGTCGGGCGGATAGTATTCGTTCAGCAACAGAATGCGCATGATCGGCTCTGAGTTCGGGCGCTTGCTTCCGCGATGCGCACGCCGCAACGGAAGCTGGGCGGTGCGAGTGCGATTCTAACTGGCGCGCTTCGCAAAGGTCTGAGCACTCTCACTATGGATAGGATGCGTTGCCGTTTTCTCGAGAATCAAATTTCCCAATACCAGGATATCCATCTGCGTTCGCTCAAAGCAATCGAGCGCTTCTTCCGGACGGCAGACAATCGGTTCATTGTCATTAAAGGACGTGTTCAAGAGCACCGGCACTCCGGTCAAATCCCCGAAAGCACGCAAGAGTTTCCAGTAGAGCGGGTCCGAGGCGCGGCTGACGGTTTGAAGGCGGGCGGTGCCGTCCACGTGAGTGGGAGCTGGAATTACCTGACGCTTCTCGAGGCGCACCGGAAAAGCAAAGGTCATGAACGGCGAAGAATGCGAATTCTCGAAGAATTCACCGGCCGCTTCTTCCAAGATCGAAGGCGCAAACGGGCGAAAAGTCTCGCGGTGCTTGATGCGCCGGTTCAAAATCTCTTTCATTTCCGCGCGCCGCGGGTCGGCGAGAATGCTGCGGTGGCCGAGCGCGCGGGGCCCCCATTCGGCGCGGCCCTGAAACCACCCGACGATTTTTCCAGCCGCAAGATGATTCGCCGTTTTGCGGACGAGAGTGGTTTCATCCGCTTCTTCCACGAGGCAATCATCGCCGGCGCCGCCGAAGCGGTCCAGCACGCGCCGGATCTCTTGCGCAGTGAATTCAGGCCCCCAGCCGGAATCTTCCATCACGAATTTCCGCGGCATTTTCAAAATTTCATGCGCGACCGCAAAGGCGGCTCCGACAGAGAGTCCCGCGTCCCCCGCGGCCGGCTGAACAAAAACCCGTTCAAAGGGCGAGGATTCAAAAATCTTTCCGTTCGCTACGCAATTGAACGCCACCCCGCCGGCCAGGCAGAGATTTTTCTGAGAGGTGCTTTTTGCCAGCGCGTTCCAATGGGAGACGAGAACTTCTTCGAGCGCCGCCTGCATGCTCGCGGCCAGATTGCGATGGCGCGCCTCGAGCGGTTCTTCCGCTTTCCGCGCGCGGCCCAGCCGTTTTTCAAGATAGGCGGAAAAAAGGCGTCCGAGGACCGGCGTGCGATCGGCGTCGCGCCAGGTCATGTCGGGGCCTTCGTTTTGGTGCGAGAAATATTCGAGGCCGAGCCGGAACGAAAGCAGTCCATCGGCGTACACCATCCGCCGAAACTCATCGAGGAATTCGGGCTGGCCGTAAGCCGCGAGGCCCATCACCTTGTATTCATCCCCGAATTTCCAGAAGCCGAGGTATTGCGTCAGCGCGGTGAAGTACATCCCGAGCGAGTGAGGAAATGTGGTCTCCCCCAGCACGCTCATCCCGGGGCCTTCGCCGAGAGCCCACATCGCGCTGGCGAAATCGCCGAGGCCGTCTGCGGAAAGCACGGCGGCGCGATCGAAGGGCGAAACAAAAAACGCGCTGGCGAGATGCGCGCGGTGGTGTTCGATGCGATGAAATTGCGCCGTGATGCTTGCGGGAGGCAAATCAAACGCCTTTGCCAGGTCTTCGCGAATCCCGGCAAATCGGGCCATCACGCGCGCGCGATCGAGCGCGAACCGCGGCATGCGCATCGCGTATCGCAGCTTCGTTCCCCAGCGCGCCCAGGGATCGCGCGGAATCGCGATGTGGTCCACCTCCGTGAGCTTCACGCCGGCGCAGTCGAGGCAATACTGAATTGCGCGCGAGGGCAATCCCGCCGCATATTTCACGCGATTGAGGCGTTCCTCTTCGACCGCAGCCACAAGCCGCCCGTCCACCACGATTGCGGCGGAGGCGTTGGCATGATACGCGTTGATTCCCAAGATGATCATTTCAGCCTAAGCGATCTCCTCCGATCGAATTCCCGGCATCTCAAGCAGCAGAAACTGCCGCGCTGTGCCCGCGCTTTTCGCTCTGCGTCTCGCGGCCGCACAGATTTCGCTTTGCCCAGTCATTCAATACATAGAGGGCCCAGGGGCGTGACCAGGTTGTGTGACCCCGAAGAAACTCATTCCATACACCGGACGGATGGCTCGCGTCGATATGAGGTTCCAGGGCGGGTGACCACGTTGCCAACCCCGCTTCGACGCGCTTTCCCAGCGGGCCGCGAAGCCAGCGCTCCCAGGGAAACGTGAATGTCCGCTTCGGCTGCGCCAGGAGCCTTTCCGGCAGCAGATCCTCGAGAGCTGCGATCAGCAACGACTTCGGCCGGCCGCCGCGGCGCTTTTCGTGCTCGGGCAAAGCGAGAACGTGTTCGACGAGCCGGGAATCCAGGAAAGGCACGCGCACTTCGAGCGAGTGCGCCATGCTCATGGCGTCGGTATCGCGCAACAGCGTGTTGAGCAGGTAGGAGCGCAGCTCGAGCCAGGAGACTGCGGTGAAGCGATCCATTCGGCGCGCCTGAGAAGCTGCCGCCGACAACCACGCCCACCAAGCAGATTTTTTCCACGAGGCTGCATCCTGTTGCGAGAGAGAAGCTGCCGCCGGTGGCGGAAACAAGGATCGCGCGAAGAAGTAGGAATGCGGCAGCCCTTCCGGTTCGAGCCATGCGGCCATCGCTTTTCGAGATGCATCAGTGGCAGGCGCGAGATGGTTCGCAGCAAAGGCGCGGAGGGGGCCCGGGAAGTAGCGCGCGGCGGCGCTGATTTTCGCGACCTGTCTGGTAGCGCGAAACGACTGATAGCCGCCGAAGAGTTCATCGCTCCCGAGGCCGGAAAGCGCGACTTTCAATCCAGCTTGCCGCGCAGCCCACGAAACAAAATACGTGTTGATGCCGTCCATGCTCGGCTGGTCGAATGCGGCAACGGCGTGATCCAGCTTTTCGAGCAACTCGCGGTCCGAAAGCGCGAATTCGCGGTGATCCGTGCCCAGGCGCTCGGCGCTGGCACGCGCTTCCTTCGCTTCGCTGAAATCGAGCTCCGGGAAAGCTACGGTGAACGTGTGGATACCGCCGTGAACCCGGGACGCCAGCGCAGCGAGGGCCGTCGAATCAAGCCCGCTGCTCAAAAACACGCCGACAGGAACGTCAGCAACCAGATGGCTGCGCACGGAATCTTCGAGAAGGGCGCGCACGCGCGAGGGCGCGTCGGAAGAGGACTCGTGTGACGACCGGGCCTGTGCCTCTCTTCCGCCAACAAAATCCCAAAAGGGCTTCGGCTCCGCTCCCTCCAGGCTGCCGCGAATCGGGATCGTCAGGCACTCGCCCGGCGGGAGAGACTTCACGCCCTCGATCAGCGTGTCGGGCTCGCACACCGAGCCGAGAAGCAAATAGGCCGGGATTGCGGCTGGAGCGAGCTTCGCGCGAACATAGCCGCTCGCCAGAAGAGCGCGCACCTCCGAGGCAAAGCAGAACACGCCCGCTTGCACGGTGTAGTAGAGGGGCTTGATACCCATGCGGTCGCGCGCAAGAAAGACCCGGGCAGGGCGGCTTTCCCCTCCGCCGGGAAATTCCATCACGGCAAAAGCGAACATTCCTTCGAGGCGCGAGACACAATCCGGGCCCCAGGCTTCATACGCCTGGAGAATCACCTCGGTATCCGATCGCGTGTGAAATTTGTGTCCGCGGCTTTCGAGGTCTTTGCGGAGGCCGCGGAAATTATAGATTTCGCCGTTAAAAACCACCGCAAGCGTCTTCGTGTGGTTCCACATGGGCTGGCTGCCGCCGGCTAGATCGATGATGCTCAGCCGCTCGATTCCCGCAGCCACCTGCGGCGCGACAACGATTCCCTCTTCATCCGGGCCGCGGTGAACAATCGCGGCCATCATTCGCCGGACGACGGCTTCCGCCGTCTCCTTGTCTTCGATTCCGATTGCACCGCAGATTCCGCACATCGTCTCAGCCTGCTGTGTCCACAAAAGATTGGAGAGCGCGCCGAACTTGCCGGCGGAAGCGCACGGAATGCACTCCGAGATGGCGTTCTCCATACCGGCGCAGGGCAAACCGCAGCCCAAAAAGAATGAAGACCAGGAGGAGCGTTGCGGACGCCGCAGCGAAAGACGAGCGTTCTACCAGGAGACTCACGGTGCTCGATTCATCCCAATGAGGAGCCAGATGATCGAGAGTCCAACGAAGGGGCTTCCCGATGAAACGCAGACGCCCGAGGCGAAGGTGGACCGTCGATTCGTAACTGTAATTCGGGTCGTACCCCGGAATGTCTCGCGTCGCCGCCGCGAAGGTGGCGGGATCGGCCAACTGGCCGCGGGTCAGCGTCGTTCCATCCGGCCCGCGAAAGATCACGCGAAACGCAGGGTCCACGACGATCCAACGGCCGTCGACCAAAAGTTCCGCCGAGACGTGCTTGGCAAGTCTGTGGGAGTCGAGGAGAAGCAGGCGTCGGGCCTCAAGTCCGCTGCTATCGGCCAAATTGATAAAGGCGTTTGTGGCCGACCCGCAAACTTTCAAGAGGGCATAATAATTCAGAGTCTCGGTGGGATCGCGGTCGGGTGCATGTCCATCCGGCCCGGCAGGCTTGCGCGCGGGCCCGTGCCCCATCCAGTTGAGGATAGCTTCCGCCTTTTCCAAAGGAGCGGCGGAAACAGGAACGACGGCGTCCGAAAAGCCCTTCAGGTACCGCCGAGTGGAGTACTCCCACCCGATCGAATAAAGCGCCAGCAGGATGGCCAGGGCCAGAGCTGCATTTACGCAACCCCAGACTGCCCGGTAAATCGATTCTCCATTTGACGGCCTACCGGCGGCGCCGGGGGCCGGTTGAGTGCTCTCGGTGAGAGCTGCGCCCCGATGCGAAACGGGCGTTGGAGTATCGACGGATCTCTCTTTGCGATCCGTTTTCATCCTCCCTCCGAGAGCCCAACTGCGATTGATTTTGCGGCCGGAATGTCGCCCGAGCTGAGCCGCGTTGTATCGTGCTGTTCCTTAGCCAGGCGGAACGAGTGCACGTTCGCGCCGCGGTTCGGATCATAACGCACCAAGGAAACACCCGATTCCCTGGCCCACTCCTCCACCGTTTCACGAGGCAAGAACGCGACACGCGGCGTGACGAAATAATCGTAAAAGAGATTCGTCGCGCCCGCCCAAGTCCGCTTGCCTTTCGAGCGAATGAAGTGGACGAGGAAATAGGGGAGCCTGGCGAAAACCAGCACCAGCGGACGCGACCAAGCGTGCCTGAGCCCCCGCCGAATTGCTTCGCCAGGGTATTTGTACAACCAGGGATATCGCCCCCGAGGCTTATACACTGCTAAATACATTTGCCCGCCCGGCTTCAAAACGCGGCAGTTTTCAGCAAACGCGCGCTGCGGATCTTCGGTGTGATGGATCACGCCGTCGGAAATAACCACATCGGCGCTTCCGGCGGCGAAGGGCAGCTCGAGATTATCCCCGACAACACCGGGGCGCCCAAATCGCTCGACAGCGAGTTTTACGGAGACGCGGCTGCGATCGAGTCCGATGCACTCGATTCCTCGCCGCGCCAAATGCCCGAGCACGCGCCCCGGCCCGCATCCCAAATCCAGGACCACGGATTCCGGGTCCAAACTTTCGATCAGCTCGACTAACGCAGGCGAAAGGGTAGCGCGGATATCTTCCGACGCATCGTTCCCTACCCAATCGAAGGGGTGCTGATCGTAGAAGGTGTTGGTTTCAGTTGACTGCATGCGTGGGTCCCAAGATCTGTTGATAGTATGCTTCCATCTGCTCCGTTAGCCGCTCCCAGCGGAGCTGGTCTGCAACGTCTCGACATCCTCGGCGCAGTGCCGTGTATTGCGCCTGGTCGTTCATCAATTTTCGAAGCGCTTCGGCCAGCGGCGCCACGCCCAGGCCAATCACCAACCCGGCACGCCCGTTCACGAGCGAACGAATGCCGCAGGACTGCGTCACGATGACGGGAACCCCGCAGCCGACGGCCTCGGCGGCTGCATTGGCGAAATTTTCATAGCGAGAGGGCAGGACAAATAGGTCCGCATCAGCAAGAGCGGCCTTTTTTTCTTCATTGTAGAGCGCACCCGTAAATCGAATGCGGCTTTCCATCCCGCGCTCGCGGGCGCATTTTTCGAGATAGGCACGGTAGCCGGACTCACCCTCCGGCCCGGCAATCACCAACGATCCCGTGTTCGGGCAAGCTTGCGAGAAAGCTTCGATGAGAGTGTCCGCGCCCTTGCGGGGAATCAGCCGGCCGAAGAACAAGATCAGAGGCTCGCCAGGGGGAATGCTCCATATTGCGCGGAAGCTTCCGCGTGGGGGGAGACTCGCGAACGAATCCAGATCGATTCCGTTATAGCGGACCACAACCTTGCCGGGAGGAACGCCGTCGTCCAACAGCTCTTGCTCTTCCATTTCGGAAGTCGCCACAATTCGCGCGGCATTCCGCCAGAATGGGCCGCCCAGAGTCCGATGCCACAGCTGCTTCAATTGAACGCTTCGTTCAATCGGACGATACATCCCCAAGGGCTCGATCACATACGGAATAGCTGACCGCCTGCAGAAGTAGCTGACTGCCGGCCCCAATAAGTCATAAAGTCCGTAAAAATGAACCAGGTCGAAATCCCTGAGGTGCGCCCCGCAAAATCCTACCACACGGGGATTGAAGGTGAGAGCGCGATAGCGGCCCAGTGTCGGCAAGTAAATAGCTTCCACGCCCTCCATCTCCGATCGCCAGCCCCATGGCGAACGATTCATTTGTGAAAGTGCGCCGTTGAATCCACGGAGGCCTAAGTCGGCAGTGAGCACCGTGACCGCATGGCCGCGCTGCGCAAGCCCGCGGGCCAGCGCTCTCACCTTCAGGACCGGCCCTCCCCGATCCTGAAAAGGAAAATAAAACTGGACCGACATCAATACCCGCATTTTCCTTCTATTTGCGCCGGGAGCATGAAAAGTTCCCATTCCAGTTGGAGCCGGGCCGGCGCGCCCGGAGAGAAAGAAACGATACTATGCCCGCGCGCCGGAATCCAGACCGCATTCACCTAGCACCCTCTCGATTTCTGCCTCGAATGCCGCAAAACCATATTTCTCACGAACGATCTTGGCGCCGCGGCGGCCCAACTCGCGCCGCAGAGGCTCCTCTTCGAGCAACCGGCGAATCGTGCTCGCGAGATGCCGTGTGTCTCCCGGACGAACCAGCAAGCCGTTCACTTCATCCTCGATCAAATCGGTTGTTCCCCCGACACCGGCTCCGATCACAGGTTTGCCGAACGCATTCGCTTCCAGAAAGACCAGCCCGAAACCTTCTCCCGTGCTCGGCAGGGCAAAAATGTCACAATGAGCGTAGCAGGCTCCCAACTGTTCCCGCGAAAGCCCTTCCAGGAACTTTACCCGGCCGCTAACCCCGGCATCCGCTGCGAGTTTTTTCAGCCGTGGCAAATCGTCGCCGCTTCCCACAGCTACCAAATTTAAACCCTTGTTCTCAGCGCTGAGTTGCGCCACTGCCTCAATCAAGTGATCCACTCCTTTGTAGCGCTCCGAAGCGGCCCATCGGCCAACCGTGAGGACCACCTGGCCGGCAGGAAACGCTTGCGGTAAGGGCAGCGCCGAGGGCGCGCCGGCCATTTGGAGGATTTTCGGATCCACCGGCCACGCAACTTTTCGAATTCTCTTCGCCGCAACTCCCTGCACGGTTTGGAGCTTGCGCGCCGTATCACTGCTCGGCCCAAGCACGAGGTCCGCGCGGAGGAAGGCATTCCTGCGGATTGCGCTCATTGGATTCCATACTTCGATGCCGTGCGACTGCACGACCACACACACGCTGGGGGAAACTAATTTTATGATCGCAGCGGGAAGGGCCAGGTGCGGGTGCCCGGCGACCACCACGAGCCCGTCTGAATTCGATGCGCATCGCGCGGCGGCCATCGCCGCGGCGACAAATCTCACCTTCGAGCGGCCAAAGCCTCGCAAGTGAACCCGGGAGCCGCAAGCGGAAAATTCTTGTTCTCCTGGCGCGTCGTTCAGGCCCAAGAATCTTGCGGACAACCCTGCGCGCACTGAAATCGCGAGAAGGGCGGCCGCCGTCTGACGGCCTGCTTCTTGAACGCCTCCGACGCCCAGGAGTTCGGGAAAGAGCCCCAGGATCCGCCTCACTCGAGCTGACGGATTCGCTGCGCTCATTTCTTGAAAACGAAGACGCCGTGGGTAGCGAGGCGGGCCGGGCAGAGTTTCTCGACAACGGGCTCCGCCCAGGCGGAGAGAGGCACCGTGAAATGGCGAAGGCTCCAGTAAATTCGACGCGACGTGGAGGCATCGAAACGTGGAGTGGACGGCGCCGGAATGGCGCGATCCTGTGGGAGTCCGTTTGCTTTCGCCGCCACTCGCGCAGCGCGGACGAAGGCCCGATCCAGCAGCAAAAATTCCTGGCCGAACCAGCCGATCAGTGTCATCCCCTGGGATTCGGCTTGGTCAATCCAATCTCGAGGTGTCCGCGGGAAAATATGGCCTCCCTTCCCGCGAATCAGCTCCATCAAGATCATTCGGCCGCCCGGCTTGACGACGCGCGCCATTTCCGCCAGCGCCTGCAACTGCTGAGCAGCGGGAATGTGCTGAATCACGGTAACGTCGGAGACACAGTCAAATGAGGCATGGGCGAATGGGAGGCGGTGCGCTTCACCTGCCGCCAATACCGCAGCACTCTCCATTTGACGCGCCCATCGCAACATATCCGGAGTCGCATCGATTCCCGTCGCGGCGAGCCCGGCCTCGCGGTAACGGCGGACCCAGCGGCCGGTGCCGCAGCCTACGTCCAAAACCCTCGCGCCGGAAGGGAGCGCAGCCATCGCGAGCGCGCGCCGGATGGCGCGCTCTTGCAATTCGTCCATGCATTGGTTGAACCAGCGTGGAGCTTGCGGATGGAGAACAGGGGCGAGGCCAGCTTCATCGGCGGGGCCAAACTGTTGCGCCACGCCGGTCCAGTATTCCTTGGGTGAGTAAGCGTTCATGTCACTCGCAACGGCGCCGCGATTATCGTGATTCATGCGCCAGGGCGTCAGAAGCTCGGTGCGCTTTTCGACTGAGAATTTCTTCGAGGATGCGCGCCAGCTCGCGTCCGTTGCGCTCCCAGGTGTATTGCTCGGCGGTTCGAGCGGCGGCCTGGCCGAGCCGGGAGCGATATTCGCCGTCGCTGTACAGCCTGCGAATCATTTCGGCGAGAGCAGGAGCGTCCCGATGGTTCTCGAGAATCAGGCCGTCCTCGCCGGGCGTCATGATTTCCGACGCGCCGTTCGCCGCGGAGACAATCACAGGGAGCCCGCAAGCCATGGCCTCGGCCGGCGGCTGGGCAAACGTGTCTTCGACCGATGGGCCGGCATATGCATCGGCGGCCGCGTAATAAACCTCCACGTCGCCTCGCGGCGGCAAAAAGTGCACCCGATCCTCCATGGATCGCGCGCGGACCAATGGCCGGTACGCGCCGGGGTCATCCTGCCCCGCGACCAGCAAATGAATGGGGAGCTCGCGAACCAGAGCCAGGGCTTCAACCAAGACCGAAATCCCCTTGTTTCCCCAGTCGTTCCCGATCAGGAGCAATGCAAATTGATTGTCGTCCAGGTCCAATTGCTTTCGCGCATCCCGCCGAATTGCCGCACGCCGCTGGGGATTGAAAACCTGGTGGTCGAGGCCCAGGTAAAGCACCGGAAAGGGACCACGCCTGCCGTAATATTTTTCGAGTGCGAGCGAAGTCTTCCGCGCAATCAGAATCAGCTGAATGTCCGGAGATGTGTAGGCGCGTTTTTCAAGGATCATCGCCAGCCGGTAATAGAGATTGCGGTGCAGCCTTCGCAGCCAGCCAGTGTCGGGAGCGCTCGATCCATCCTCCGCAAGATTGTTCTTTCCGGCGTATTCCGCGAAAACGATGTGGACCGAAATCACGTCGGCATCGAGACAATTCGGGCCTGGACTGAAAATCAGGTCGGGGCGGAGGCCGCGGAACCGGGCATTCCACAGGCGGATCACTCGATTGGCAACGAACCACCAGAGGAAATTCAAGATGTGCGGGCCGGGAAATTTCGGAATGCGGTGCCAGACCACCTTCGCCAAGTCGAGGTCCTGTACACGCTGGCTGTAGACATGAATTTCGAACATGTCTGCCAGGCGCGAAACCCACTCCACAACTCGCCGCTCCGTCCCGTGGCGCTTATCGAGAAACGGCGAGACGACTGCGAGGCGGGGCTTGTGCGCGATCCGGCTCACTCCTCACACCTCAATTCGCATCAATTCGCACCAGCGCGCGAGGACGAAAACGCTCCAGATGCGCGACCAGCCGACCGATTCAGGCTTCGCTATATAGCGGGTCCATAGCCTTCGGATCGCTTCAGGACGAAACACACCCGAGGCCGTCAGCCGCTCGGCGGAGAATGTTTCGCCGAGTGTGTTCCGCAGCCGGCCGCTCAGCCAACTCGCGAATGGAAATGTGAAAGTCTTCTTCGGCCGCGTAGAAAGCTCGTCAAATAGGCCCGCAGGGAGACCCCCACGCACGGCATCGAGAAGCAATTTCTTTTTCTGGAGCCGCAGCGAAGCGGGCAGAGACATCACAAACTGGACCACTTGGTGGTCAAGCAGCACCGGGCGCACTTCGAGGCTGTGCGCCATGCTCATGGCATCGCCGTCCCGCAGCAGGCGGGCTTCGAGATGAGCGGGAAAATCGAGCCAGGCAATCCGGTCCTGCGGGCTCTGCCCTTTCGTTTCGTCCGCCCACTCGCGAATGCAATCGGCCGCTTCGGAATGCGAGTTGGGGGGCGACAATGCGGGGCTCAAGAGTTCGCGCACGTCCGTCTCAAGAAAGAGGAGACGCACGGCGAGCTGCGCGGCCACGAACGGATCATCGGCGCCCACGAGGTAAGAGATCTTGCGCCAGCGGAACGGAAACGCCTGATGATCCAATATTCCACGCCCAACCGCATTCGGAAAAGGCCTGAGCCATCCGGCGGCACTCGAGAATCGGTCAAACCAGGCAAGCGATTCGTAGCCTCCGAACAATTCATCGCCGCCCTGCCCAGAGAGCGCCACCTTGAATCCAGCCTGCGCGGCCACGAGCGAGATCCAGAAGGCATTCAGGCCATCCACGGTCGGCTGATCCATGGCCCAAATTGCGCGGTCGAGCGATCCTTCCATCTCCGAAGCAGACAATCGGATCACGCGGGAAGGAATCCCCAGAAGTCGCGCGGTGCGCTCGCTTCCAGCCGATTCATCGAACTGTTTTTCCTCGAACCCGATCGTCAGCGCCGTCAATTGATCCGCGCCCGCGCGCCGCATGAGCGCTCCCAATACCGCGGAATCGATTCCGCCGCTCAAAAACAGGGCGATCGGAACATCCGACATTAACTGGGCGCGGCATGAATCCAGCAGCAGGTCGCCGAGCGGCTGCGCAATGGTTTGCGATGAGACACTGCGTCGTCCATTCCCCGGCATCGGCAGCTTCCAGTAGGCTCTGAACTGAAGTTTTTCATCTTTCCAAACGGCCCAATGGCCGGGCTCGAGGGGCCGGGCGTTTTCCAGAATCGTCCACGGGGGAGGAATGTGCCCCAGCTCGAGGAAAACCCGGCACGCGGCGGCGTCGAGTTTATGCGGCACAATCTCAGAAGCCAGCAGCGCTTTGATCTCCGAGGCAAAGGCGATCCCCCCATCGATGGGCACATAATACAGCGGCTTGATTCCGAGCCGGTCGCGCGCGAGCAATAATTTTCTGGCGCGGGAGTCCCAGATTGCGAAGGCAAACATTCCGCGCAGTTTCTCGACGCATCCCTCGCCGTATTCTTCGTATAGATGAAGGATTACTTCCGTGTCGGTGGCGGACCGGAACTGGTGGCCGCGCCGCGTGAGTTCCTGGCGGAATTCCGCCGCGTTGTAGCATTCTCCGTTGTAGGTAATCCAGACGGTCGAGTCTTCGTTGCACATGGGTTGGCGCCCATGCTCGCTCAAATCCACGATGGCGAGGCGCGTGTTTCCGAGCGTACATTCGCCCAGATCGATCACGCCGTTGCTGTCGGGACCGCGATGCGCGAGGGCAGCGACCATTCGATCAACCGGCTCGCGCGCACTGGCGCCACCCTGTCGCGTGATCCCCGCTATCCCGCACATCCTCGCCGCCTCTCGCTAGAATTGGAATCCGCCGCGCGTACCGGTTCTCCCCGGAGCGGCCGCGACTGGCATCGAGCTCGTGGCAGCAATTTCCGGAAGACGGAACATGATTCCCACCAAAAGCCAAAAATAAGCGTTGTTGACATAGTTGTGGTACGGAGCCAAGCCGCCGTAAGTGAACGGGTAAAGCAGCAAGAATGAAAACCAGAAAATCGCCAGAGCAATCGGAAAGACCCGGGTCTGCCGCAGCTGAAGCAATATCCTCCACTGGTAATATAATAAGGCGCCGGTCCAAAGCAGCCACATGAACGGGGCGACGATTCCCATCTCCAAGATCAATTGGCCATAGCCTTCCTCCGCCCAAAAATCCGGGGGACGCTGCCCGAGCAGTTTGGAAACATATTGCACACCCAGCGACGCGGTTCCAGTGCCGTTCCCGAGCACCCAGTTGGGATTTGAGAAAACGCCCACAAGATTCGCCATCGGATAGTCCCAAGCCCGGCCGGAGATTTCATAAGCAGAACTGTGGGGAGACAGCGTCTCGGTGTAAAAGGCTATGCGCGACCCAGCCTCCGTTGGAAACAATAACAGCAAGGCGGTTAAGCCAAGTCCACCGACAATGGCTGACCGGCGGATCGCCTTCACCATCCGATGAGCTTGCCGCCGCCTCCACGGTGCACCCCAAAGCATCCCCACCGCCAGCACGAGCGCACTCGCGGCGCAATACACCACCGCGGTGCGCGATCCGCTGAATAAAGCGGCGCCACCAACGACTCCGACAGCGCTGAAGACGAGAACGCGGTGCTTGCTTGTGTGCAGCAGCAAGTATCCGGCCGCCCCGATGATCAGAATGAATACGAGAACCAAAAACAATGCAAATCGGCCTGAGCTTACGAAGACTGCCGTGGGCAACGACAACACCTGTCCGGAGAGAGGTGTGACGCGATCCAGTTCTCCGAGGTCCCTAAGTTCTGGTGCCAGCACCGTGGGATTCAAAAAGCTGTGTCCCAGGAGCGCCTGTGTAATCCCCAATCCGGCGATTACAATCGCAAGTCCGGCATTGAATGCCAGCAGTCGCCGCAAATCACCGTCGTTCCGAATTAAGGCATATCCGGCGAACATGAGCGGAACATAGTAAAAGTACAGCTTCACTCCCAGGAGCCCGTAGAGGATGCTCGGTGAATTCATGTTGAAGACTTGCGCTACCCCCAGCCAAAAAAACAGAGCGAAGAAGACAAGAAACGGGGGACGAAAAGTCTTTTCTTTCTTTTCCCGGATCGCGACAAAAAGGGAGATGTACACCAGCAATGCCAGCACATCTTTTCCGAAGAACAGAGCCATTCCGTTCCCCAGATATTTTCGTGCGAGATCCTCGAACAGCAGCCACAGCAGGAAGAAAAAGAAGCCGCGCCGCCAGTTACGCAGGATCATTATGGCGACGCCGCCGCTCGCTAATCCGAGCGTCCAAAAGACCAGCGTCCTCACATCATTCGCTGCAATCTTGCCGCCTATGTCCCAGGCCAGCCACATTGCCAGGCCAAATAGGAACAGGCCGATCCAGGCCTGGTTTCTCATGGCGGGAATGCGTGAATTGAGCACGGCAATGCCTCTCGCACCCGGAGGAGACCCACCGAAAGCTTACTATACTCCCGGGAATTGACAATCAACCGACCGAGATACCACAATCGAAATCGTGAACCCTGCTTCGATATCGCACCAAACTCTGCTCGGCAAAATAATTCGCTTGCCCTTCCGGCTTCTCCCGAGAGGCGCTGTCGTGCGAGTTGTGCGAGGTCCGGCACGTGGCATGCGATGGGTCTCGGACTCGACCGTGCACGGTTTTTGGCTGGGCTACTGGGAGCTCGAAACCCAGCGTCGCTTTGCAGCCCGTCTTCACTCGGGTGACGTCGTCTACGATATCGGCGCTCACGTGGGCCTCTACACTCTGCTCTCCAGTTCCAGAGTGGGGCCCGAGGGCCACGTCTACGCGTTCGAGCCATCCCCCAAGAATGTGGGCTACCTAAAGCGGCACATTCAGCTGAATGGCTTGAGAAATTGCACGGTTGTCGAGGCCGCCGTCTCCGATCGCACGGGCTCGGGGCGATTCGATCCGACCGAGCACACTTCCGCCGGGCGGCTGTCCGATTCGGGCGAAATGACCGTGCGGACACTATCCCTTGATGAATTTGTTTTTGCCTCCCCGGGAAGGCTTCCGCCCACTGCAATCAAAATCGATGCGGAAGGAGCGGAATTGGAAGTCCTGCGCGGCGGTTCGCGTACGCTCGCGGAATACTCTCCGTTCATTTTTCTTTCGACTCACTCTGCGGAGTTGGATCGCCGATGTTGTGAGTTTCTGGCCGCCGCCGGATATTCCATTGTTCATCTTGCGTCCGATATGGTCTGGGCAGAGATTCCTGGTTCAAGGTGACGGCCTGTTGGCCGGCTGACTCTGCGCTTGCCCCTCCAGAACCTCGCGATACACCTGCACATGTTCGAGCACCATCCGTTCCTCGCTGAATCTCTCCAAGGCGTGTTGCCGCGCCTTGTTTACGATGCCTTTGACCATTTCGGGGCTTTCGATGACCTGACGCATGCAGGCCGCTAACGCAGCGTCGTTTCCCGGAGGGAATTTGAACCCGACGCCGTCAACTAACTCACCCAAGCCCCCGATGTCCGAGGCAATCACCAACCGCCCTTCCATCATTTGGTCAATGGGGACTAGCGGGGCGACATCTTCCCACACAGAGGGAATGACGACCGCTGTTACGTTTTTCAATGCGCCACGCGTCGCCTCTTGTGGGACGGCCCCGACGAACTCTGTCAAGGGCCCCAGTCCGAAATCTTCCGTCATCTTTTCGAGCGCAGGCCGCTCGGCGCCGTCTCCCACGACCTTGAGGGAGAACCGGTATCCCGCCTGGGAGAGCTGTCGCGCGGCGCGGAGCAGTATCGGCAATCCTTTCTCTGTGACGAGCCGCCCCAAGTAAGCAAAACAGATCCGTTGGCCCTGGGACTCATACGGAGCAGTCTCCCCGATAGCAGCACTCTTGGGAACTCCATGGTAAATGAGCCGAGTGCGTGGCAGCGCGACTCGCATAGCAATGTGCCGGCTTGGTGCTATGTTTAGACTCACCCTGTGGCCCAACCACCGCCGCACGAAGGTCAGGGCGAGGCTTCGGACGCTCTTCCCAAAGCCCTGGTTGCAGGAATGGCATGCCACGCACCTTGTGTAGCGTCGGGCCATAAAGTGGCCCGGACAGACGGTGCCGTCCGGTTCATAAACGAGAAGCCCATTCGGGCAAATCGATTGGTACCCATCATGCTCGACCAGGGTAGGTTTTCCGAGAATCCACCCGATTGCCATTGGCAGCATGGCTGGCCCGGCAACATGTAGCAGATCAGCTGAACGGATAAGACCGATGAGTTTCCGAGGGCTCGGCCGCCGCACAACCGCAAACGGAAAACGTGAATCGTCAGTGCCGTGGCCGGGGGTTTGCGTGATCAAGGTCACTTCAAATCCCTTGCCGGGATCACCATTGGACCACCTCTGGAGCCCGTTGGCTAAGGCGGCATACAAAGTTTGAATCCCGCCGATTAGCGGCGCCCAATCGTGCGCGTACAACACGACCTTCAAATTTGCATCCCCTCCGTATGAAGCAGATCTGCGTACTTGGCCGCAATCGCATCCCACGAAAAAATTTGTTCGTAAGCGCACCGGCTTCTGCTCCCCAACTCGTCGCGAAGCCCGGAATCGTGCAGTACTTCTCCGAGAGCTTTGGCGAGCGCCGCCTGGTCGCCACGAGGCGCCAGCCACAACCCAGCTTCGCTCAGCGGGAAAATATCGGAGCCGTCCGTGTACCCCACGATCGGCAGCCCGCAGGCCACGCCGGCGATGGCACTCCCGCGGCGCGGATACACCGTTCCGCGGACCGAAAGGAGCGCTTCGGACTCCGAGAGAGAACGCCTGATCTCTTCGGGCTCGACGATGCCGAGGATACTGGCCTCCACACCCGTCCCGCGAAATTTACGCTCAATTTCGTCTCTTGCCTCGACAGTCCCTTTTCCAAGAAACAAAACTCGTAGCGGAGTCCCATTTTTTACGGCCGGCAGCACGGCCTGAGCAATATCGTCCAGTTGCTTTGCTCGATAGGGTGGCGGATCGACGCAATACACGGCGACCGTCATTTTCTTTCCATTCTTCGCTGGTCCCTGGGCGCGAATGGCGAGTGGCTCGGGAATATTCGCCCCGATCGGGATGAACGCCGTCTTCCCGCCTCCCTTCGGCAGCCAATCGACTGACTCGAGGGGAACCGTCATGATGCTTTTCTCCGAATGGCGATGAAGCTGACGCAATACCAGATTCTGGCAAGCGGCTCGAAGCTTGTCGATCCAGCGGATTCCTTTGAGCGCGACAGGCTCGTGAAACACGACGGCGCACCGCTTCCCCTGCCTTCGAAGGGCAATCAGCGCCAGCACGGCGCCAAAAGGAAGCCCCCGGCGGGACCATCCGAGAGCGGTGTATTGCAGCAAGACCCACGCATCTCCCCAACGGGCGCTTTCACGTCGCAGCTTCCAAAGCGCGCGCAGCCAGCCTGTTTTCGTCCAGTCCACCCGGGAGATTGTGAGCTGCACCCCGCGCCGTCCCAGCGCCTGTCCCAGGTAATTGCAATAATCCTCCACACCATCAGTGGGGAAGTCTTGTCGCCCCAAGAGTGCGATCATCGGGCGTGCTTCACTCCAAGAAAGCAAGAAATCCGGGCCTGGCCGATCAGGGCGCTCACGTAAGTGTGCCCGGTTAATTTTTTGACAGCGAACCCTTGCGACTCCATTTTCCTGCGAATTCCAGCCTCGAACATCCGGTAAGGATGGGCGATCACGAGCATTTCCTCCCGATGTTTTACCTTCGTCCACGAATGCCATTTCAGGAGTCCGAGGGCCGAGAAAGTATGAACGTCGAAAAAAAAGAGGCCACCGGGCCTTAAGATGCGGTGAACCTCCTGAAGAATGGCCTGGGGCCGAGACGCGTGGTCAATCACATTGCAGCAGATCACCAGGTCAAGGCTTTCGCCGCGGGCCGGAATCTCTTCCCCGCAAGCGACGACATATTCCATCGCCCCTCGGGTCTCGGCAACGTAGCGATACAGTAGATCATCGCTGTTGATCGGGCTCGGGGGCAAAGGATCCGTGGCAATCCGGAACGGAATGTCCCGGAGAAATCCTATGATGCCGATTCCGAACGGCCCGGTTCCCACTTCGAGCGCTTTTCGGGGTATTTGTGTGAGCTGGCGCTTCAGCAATTGGGCCTTTTCGCAATTGGCAGCGAGAACCGTCAGAACCCCATGCTCGAGGCGGACCATCCCATCCCAAAACTCTACTTCGCTTCGTTGCGCCTCCTCCCAGCGCACATCTGATTTCATCACTCCTCCCGCAAATCGCCCTTCACCAATCCAACGGCAATCAAGCCGGAATTCGTCTCCTCATGGATTCCGCGCTTCCATTCGCACGCTTGCCTTTGGCGTTGATGCCGTTGTATCCGCGCTTGATTTCCACCTCCACAAGCCCGGCCTCCTCGAACCATCTCTGCACCCCCTCGATGCGCTGCGGCTGGTCGTAGGCGGGCGACAGCATGTCCAGCGCGCTCAAGATTTTCACTTGTTTGAGTTCTTCATCCGTGTAGATGAGCCGCGGCGCGTGGGAAATCGGCCCGATTGGAATCAATGCGCCCAGCCGCGGGCCCACGCCGGGAATCCGATAAAGCGCCTTCTTCACGTTGAACGCGGGAGGAATCGTCCAGGAGAGCAACCTGTAAATTCCCTCGGTCCCGAGCGGCCGCACGAAGGGACGCACCCAATACTTGAGCGGGGGGAGGCCCTTCTGTTTTTCGTACACGTCGATCACGATTTCCCCGCCCGGCCGCAGGAAAGGAAGCAGGCTGCGAAACGCGCCGGCAACGTCCGGACAATGCTGGAGCACACCCATGCAAAAAATCTTGTCGAATGCGCCCTTTCGCAATGGAATTTTATAGATGCTGCCCTGAAAAACCGTAAGCCGGGGCGCCCCCGCATTGTTGCGCCAGGCGGCATCGACCGCCGAGCTCAAGTCGAAAGAGACAACCTCCGCGCCTGTCTCTAATGCGAGTTGGGTGAATCTGCCGGAGCCGCATCCCGCCTCCAAAATGCGCTCCCCTTCCAGGCGCATAGGCCAGCCGGTCGTGGCGTAAAATCGATCGCGGCTGAGGTCATTGTGCATGAACTTGTCCACCTGGATGCGATCGAACCGGTTCCACTGGAATCCGAACGAGGATGCGTAGGACTCAGAAGCCACGAACCTGGGGAGGCTTTGTACAACTGGAATGGTCATCCGGCAGCTTTCGCAAGCGAGCTCCCCTTCCATGATCTCGCCGGTTACCTTTTCCTCGGACCCCACCGCGGCTAGGCGGAGCGCTCCCTCGCATTCCGGGCATGCAAACATCGCGAGTGCATCTCGGCGCAAATTCATTCCCCTCCTTGCCGAGTTGCGAGAATGTGATTTGCGTCGATGGGCTTGGCCTCATACCGCGCGTTCCGGAAGAGGGTTCGCAACGCCTTTTCATTTTCTTCCGAGTGCATTTCGCAAATCACTGAGGGGCGGCGCTCGCGCAACATCTTTTCAGCGCCGAGAAACACCTCCACCTCCGCGCCCTCGACATCGCACTTGATGAGATCAGGCTGAGGGGCCTGTTGTACGAAATCATCGAGCGCCACACAGGGTCGCGCGATTCCGGAATTCCCGCTGCCGTCCGCGACAAAACGCCCGACGCCTTGGTCGGGCGACGAAGCATCGGCCGACTCAAAATTCATCGCGCCGCTTCTGGACCACACCCCTGCCTCGACCACAGTGATGTTGGCGAATCCGTTTCGCGCCGCATTTTCCCGCAGCCGGGACGCCACCGTGGCGTCCGGTTCGAAGCTGAACACTTTACCTTGCGACCCTACAAGCCGCGCCGCAAGCAACGAGAACAGCCCGATGTTCGCCCCCAAATCGTAAAACACCATCCCGCCCCTCAGCCGCTCTTGCAGAATCGCTTGGACTGTCGGTTCCGCATCGCCGCGCAGATAGCTTTGCCCCGTTCGCGGATTCAGTTTGAGCCAGAGTCCTCGCGCCGGACCCGCCTCCACGCGCGCCCATACTTTTTCATCCGCAGGAAGCACTCGATGGCTCACGCCATGAATCAGCGGACCGACCACCGGCACATCCCGCAACGAACGCAGCGGCGCCGGCGCTCGCAGCATCAGCTCGGCCATCCATTTGCGCGGGCTTTCCACTTTATTTCTCCACCACGAAGCTGCCGATCACCAGCGCGTCCATCCCGGAACTGAAAAAGGTGCGTACCGCATCCGTCGGCGAACACACAATCGGCTCGCCTCGCAAATTGAAAGATGTGTTCATCACCACGGGAACGCCGGTCCGCTTGCCGAACTCATTGATCAGCCGCCAGTAGAGCGGATTCACGTCACGCTCGACCGTTTGTGGGCGCGCGCTGCCATCCACGTGCGTAACCGCCGGAATCACGCCGCGTTTCTCGGGCCTCACCTGTGCGGTGAGAATCATGAACGGTGAATCCGTAGCCGATTCGAGATACTCCGCGGCCGCTTCCGCCAAAAGCGACGGCGCAAACGGCCGCCACCACTCCCGAAATTTCACGGCGTTGTTCACTTTCGCGTTCATCTCAGGAACGCGCGGGTCGGCGAGAATCGACCGGCTTCCGAGCGCCCTTGGCCCGAATTCCATTCGCCCCTGGAACCAGCCCAGGATTTTTCCTTCGGCCAGCAGTTCTGCCACGGCTGCGGCAGGATCCGACGCGCGCCTCGCGCGCAACTTATACGTCTCGAGCGTCTTTTCGATTTCCCCGTCCGAGCTTTCCGAGCCCAGATAGGCGTGGCGCATCTTGCGGACCGGCAATTTCCCGCCCGCGTCCAGGCAAGGAGCCAACGCCGCCCCGAGGCACACGCCGTCATCGCCCGCGGCAGGCTGCACGAAGAGCCGATCCACCCCTCCGGAGGCGAGAATTTTTCCGTTCGCTTTTGAGTTCAACGCCACGCCCCCGGCCAGGCACAAATTCCGGCACCCGGTCTTTTTCACAGCCGCGTGCGCGAGCGTCATCATCGCCTGCTCGCAGGCATCCTGAACCGCAAACGCAAGATTCTTGTGATGCGCGTCGAGTTCCGACTCTGCGGCGCGCTTCGGCCCCAGCCGCGCTTCAATCCCGGCGCTCGGCGCAGAATCGCTTCCGATGAGCAACTTTGGCGCGACCCGGTACGGGTTGTCGTCCGGAATGATGAACTCGCGCAAATTTACGCCGCCTTCGCCGTAAGGCGCCAGGCCCATCACTTTCCACTCGTCGCTGTACGGCTGGAAGCCGAGGTATTGAGTGAACTGCGCGTAGAAGAGCCCGAGCGAATTGGGCCACGGAATCGTCCACACGGGCTCGAGGGCGCCGCCGTGCCCGCGCCAAAGCGAACTCGCTTCCCACGAGCCACGTCCGTCAAGAACAAGCACCGCCGCATCGTCAAATCCGGAAAACGCGTACGCGCTGATGGCGTGCGCCAGGTGATGATCCACGAATCGAAATGGCGCTTTCGCCGGACCGAAGAGCTGCCGGAATCGGTTCTCCCCTCCCCGTTGATGCCACATGCTTGCGAAATGGCGAGTTGTATTCAGCAGCGCCCGGGAATCGGCGGGCTGCTTGCCTGTCGCGAAGCATCCGAGATCGTGCAGAAAAGCCACCCGGGGCGCGGACCATCCCTGGCAGACAAAATCGAGGCCGTCCGCCCGAATTCCGGCGAACTCGAGGCAGGCGCGAATGGCCAGCGCCGGAAACCGGCCGTCATGCTTCGCCCGGCTCAGCCGCTCTTCGGCAACCGCAAACAGCACTTCCCCATCGCGTGCAATGCACGCCGAGGAGTCATGGACCTGCGAATAATTTATGCCCAGCGATAGCATCAGTTTGCCGCCGCGCTTTTTGCCGGCTTCGAATTCAATTCATGGAAGAAATAATTGGTCTCGCCGATTCTCTGCCATCCCGGCTCAGCTCCGGGTGGAACTCCTTGGTCGGCCACCACAAATTTTGCTCCGCTCCTTGCAAAGTCCCCGAATATTTGCGACTGGACGGAGTTGGGAGCGCTCCAGAAAATCGGTGCGCCCCCCAGCGGGATTTCGGCGACAATCCGGACTCCGGCAAGATGCGCCCAGTAGCTGTCTAGGCCGTTCCCAATTAAGGCGGCGCGATCACCCGGGTCCACACCCATTTTTTGCAAGCCCTGGGCGACCTCCCAATTCACGAACGGTTCCGGGCGGAGCGCGCGAAACAACGCGCGGCCCGCCAGCCAGGCGATTCCCGTGCAAAGCATGAGGACCGTGGCCAGGACGACAGGCTTCACGAGCGCTTCCACCCGGTCGGTCCTTGCGAAACGAAACGCTGCAAAGGCGCTCATCCAGATGACCACAAAAAACGGTGCTACGTAGCGGCCTTCAACATATACGAGGGCAAAAATCCCCAGGGCGGCTACTGCGGGCCCCCACAGTGGCCAGATTGAGAACCAATCCTCCCACGCCCCGGCCTCTTGACGAGCGGCGAGCGCCAGGCCGAGAAACCCAACTAAGACCCCGCCCATATACGGGAATATGCCCGCGTATTCCTCGATGGTGTAGCGTATCGCGCGGAGTTGGTTGGCGAGCCTGAATTTCGGCACCACCCCTTCGTACCAATAAGAGGGGTCGTACCACGGAGGATACGTGCCGCCGATTGGCGTCGCAAACTCATAGAGAGGCGGGTTCTGGCTCAGCACCCGCGTTGGGTGCGCGGGCCATCCGAATCCATCGGGCCCGCCCTGCCAGTGTATGGTGCGCGTGACTCCTCCGACGAATTCGGCGTAGGCGATTTTTCCAACGTCGCCGTGCGTGATTCGTCCCTTTTGCTTAGAGAGAGCAGCTACGAACGGGCCTGCCGCGAGAAGAAAGGCAGCCAGCGAGAGCGCGGTCCGTGGGATCGACCAACGCATTGGCTTCACGGCGAACAACGCACAGCCAAGAAAAATGAATGCCAGTGGAAACATCACCGCCTTAGCAAGATATCCGGCACCCAGAGTCGCGCCCAAACCGGCCGACGCCATCCAATTGGCCTCTCCCGCCCAAATTCGAAGAACGAAGGCACCGGCCAAATAAACAAGCGCACCCAGCAAAAGATCGGGCTCTAGCCGTTCCATATGGATGAACAAGAGTGTCAGATAGATGAATAATGAGTCGCCGAGCACCCACAGGACCCATTCCGGAATCCCTTCCCCTTGCGAAGTTGCCACAGATCTTCCCCGCCGGTTGCGGATCAGCTCGCTTAGGAAAAACTCGAAGCAAACAAACGAGAGAAGGAAGATTCCAAAATTTGCAAAGTGGGCTACGGTTGATTCCCAATCCGGCGATGGCTTCATGACCCGAAACACCAATGAAAGCAGCAATGGGTAAAGCGGACTCCAATATCCATTGATGAGGCTTTGCCAATTCCCGCGAGCGCAAGCTTGAGCGATGTCCAAGTACGATATTCCATCCGGGTTCACAGTATGCCGAAACGCCCAGGCTTGAAGCAGCCCTGTGAGCGCCCCTGCGCCCCAGAGCGCCGCCCTCCACCGGAATATATTCTGCGCCGCCAACCGCTCATCCGCCCCGGAATTCGCCTCGGAAGCCAGAAGAACCCGCATTGCCGTTACTCTCACTCCCCGTTTCCATGCCCGTTCTGCAAAGCCCGCGCAAACACTCTTTCGAGCTTGCCGGCCGCTGCTCTCCAAGTTAGGTGCCGCATCCGTTCCTGAGCCGCCGCTCCCAATCGCTGCCGCAGATTCGCATCCGTGCACAATCGGAGAAGAGCCGATTCAAGAGCTGGACCATCGGCCGGTGGAATCAGAAGTCCGTTGACATCGTCTTGAACCACGTCCACCATGCCGCATGTTTCCGCGGTAACAGCCGGCATCCCCGTCGCCATGGCTTCGAGCAGCACCCCGGGCAATCCCTCCATCAGCGAGGGGAAGACGAAGATATCGTGTTCCGCATACAACTCCGGCATTCGGTCCGCCGGAACGACCGGAGAAACCAGAATCCGATCGCGCAACGCGTCACCGAAAAACGCTTTCAACCGTTCGGGCTCTACGCCGGCACCGGCGATCGTCAGCGTCCAATCCGGAAATTTTTTATTCAGAGCCTCGAGCGCGTCCCGCAGATAAAAAATGCCGCGCTGGTCGAGCCATGTGCCGGCAAAGAGCATGCGCACGGGCTTGTGGCCGTCATATTCGCGCCGGAGAAAAAATCGCTCTTCCACTCCGTTGGGGACATAGGCCACCTGTCCGGAGTCGAGGTCGTATTTGAGCTGAAGCAAGGTCCACACGTCGCGGCTGTAGCAATGCGCAAAGTCGGCGGTCTTGATCGAAAGAAAAAATCGTGGCGCGTGGTAAACGCGATGCCATAGCCGGTTTCCCAGCGAGAAGTGCCACGCACGGCCTTTCTTCACCTCACGGCGCATCACATGGAGCCGCCGCTCCTCGAGTCCATGAAGCGTCATCACGTACGGCGGGTATTCTCCTCCGGCAAGCATTCGACGAAGCATTCCGTAGGCGAAACCAATCGGCGCATGCAGGTTCACGACCGAGTATTTCTTCCGGTCTTTGCGGAGGAGCCGGGCCAGCCGCAACGCAAACCGCAGATCGCGAAACCGCCCCGCCATTTCCGCGGGCGTCATCAAGTCCTCGTAAAAAACGTAGTCGACTCGGTGGCCCAGCCCGGTCAATTCCCGGCCCAGGTTGTACATGATGGCAGCGACTCCGCCCTCGCGGCGCCGCGGAACCCCCGCTGCCATCAAAATTTCCATAGCCGCCCCGTTCCCTCCGCCATTCATTGTCTTCCCGCGGTGGCCGGCCGCGACGCCTCCGGTTTCGGCGCCCAGCGATTTGTCACGTGCCTCCGCGGAGGATTCGGCAGGAATTTCCCGCGCGCGTCGCGGTAGAGTCGGCTTTGCACCATCCGGCTCCTCCAACGATAGTAAGTCCGCGGAGGAAGCAGAAACGCAGGAAGAAGGCTCAGCCGTTTGAACGCGCGATGCAACCAGGGCGCCTGCGGGTAATGCACGTCGTAGATTTTCCACTCCGTGCGCACTGTTTCAACCGGCATCCCGCCCGACAATTGCAGGCGCAACTGGTCCGCTTCCGCCGCCAGAATTTCGGTAATCGCCTCTCGCGCCTCCGGCCCGATGCCGTGGCGTTCGAGCTCCACGGAAAGAACGCGCGCGAGCTCGGCGATCGCTTCCTGCTTGGCGCGAATCCGCGTGGAGTCGGCTCGCGCAAGCTGATAGCTGTTCGCCTCGTGGTAGCGGTAATTAGTGAGCGCCTGGGGAAGCACGCAGCCTCCGGCGAGCGCCGAAGCAAGCGTAAAAAGGTATTCGTCCGCCTGGATTCGCAGCGCCTGCGGAACGGGGCCGATTCGGCGCAGCAATTCCGCGCGAATCGTCATTCGGCTGGTCCCTAGAAAACTCCTCCGCAGGCGGAAAAGCCGCGCGCCCTCTCTCGTATTCGCCTGAAATCGAAATCCCTCGCGGAGAATTTCATCCTCCTGCCTCCCGTCTCGGTGGACGATTACGATCCCGTGTCCGACGATTCCGACCGCGGAATCGGCCGCCATCGCTTTCGCCACGCGCGTGAGCTTGTTGCGCGCCCACCAGTCGTCGCCATCGAGGAACGCCACAAGCTCTCCGCGTGCTTCCGAAACGCCGGCATTGAACGCCGACGCCTGGCCGCCGTTCGCTTTCCGCAGCAATCGCACCCGCGGCTCGAATTTGCGCACAAGATCCGGCGTGCGGTCGGTTGAGCCGTCGTCCACAACCAGAATTTCCATTTCCGCCGCAGGAAAATCCTGCTCCATCACGCTCACAATCGCCTCTTCGATGAAGCGCTCGTGGTTGTAGGTGTCAACCAGGACCGTAACTTTGGGGCTCGCCATGTCAGGCGCTCGAATCCACAACGAAGGATTTTCCCGCCGGCGTTCTCTGTCGCGCCAGGCAATAGAGGTACAGCCCTTTGTACTGCCGCAGCCGCAGATAAGGCATCGCGATGGCCGCCGCCGGTACGAGTGCGAGATTTTTCCATCGCACCAATCGCTCAGTGAGCTTGCGTCGCGGGCTCTCCGCAAGCCGCTTCATCGCGGATTCCATCTGTTGCGGCTCCATCGCGGCCAGGTCCGCCATCATTGGTGCAGGTTCACCGGCCACGCGAGACGCCATCCCCGTGCGCAGTCCCATGCTCAAGACACCCGCCGCGCGCCGCACATTGAGCGGTTCTTCCTTCATCGAAAGCACTTCAAAACCGTGGCGCACAAGAAAATTCTCGAGCGCCCGCGGGCGCCAGCGCGTCAAGTGGTTCGGCGGGTAATCGAGCGTCTCCATTCCTTTCTGCCAGCGGTTCCGGTTCGGAACGCTCAGCGCGATGAATCCGCCGGAAGCGAGACACTCCGTGGCCGCCGCCAAGAACCCCTTCGGATTTTCCTGGTGCTCGAGAACTTCGAAAAAAGTGACCACATCAAATTTTTCATGCTCGTGCGACGCGCCAAATTCCTCGGGCCGCATCGCGAATACATTCGCCAGGCGATACCGATCGCGCGCGAATTGCACCGCGTTCCGGTTCATCTCGATCCCGGTGACATCGAACCCCGCATCGCGCGCTGCTGCGAGAAAATTCCCAGTGCCGCAGCCCAGATCCAATAGCCGCCCACTTTTCGGCGCCTTCGGGTCGCTCAAAAAAAACCGATGGCCGGGCTCGAGCGGCATCTCCGTCTGATCGCGCCCCTGATAAGCCCGCTCGTACCACGCTGCGTCCGGCATCGACACCGGATGCCAAAAATGCAGATCGCAATTCCTGCAGCCGTAAAGCGACGCCGCGTGAAAAACTTCGAGCGGCACACCCTCGGCCGGATGGTCGCAGGCGGGACAAATCCCTGCTCGCTCAGACTGCGCAGCGCCTATTAAATCCGCGCTCGCTGCCATGGGACGCGCGGCGTTCATTTCAATTCGTCGCTCCTCGAAAATACTGCGCAAGCCTCCGCGCCTGCGGCCGGACGCTCTCCACTTTGTCGAGATGCTTGTGCCCGAGAATGAGAGCCGCGAATGCCGTGAACCAACTGTAGGCAAGATGCCGCCGCGTCATCACCGAGGCGTAAGTCTTCGGGAATTCGGCGAGATAGGAAAATAGGCGTGTCCTGCCCGGAGGATTCAGCTTGAAGATGTCGGACTCCTGCAGCAGTTGCCACTGTTTGAAGTAGGCCCGAATTTCCGGGTCCGGCAACGCCCACCCGTTTTCCCGGAGCCAGGCCTGCATCCCTTCGATCAGGGCCTGGCGCGTGGCGATTCGCCGCTCGAGCACCGAGCGGTCGATGTTCTCGCCCTCGGAAAACCAGAGATTCTGGCCGTGCACCCGATTCCGGTTCAAACATTCGGGGATGGCTTTCACCTTCCCCAAGAAAATTGCCAGCCCCACGAGGTAAGCATCCGCTTGAATGGCCAGCGCCGCCGGAATCGGCATCAAGCGATCGAGAGCCTCTCTGGAAAACGCAATCGCGGACGTGGGGCTGATGCTGTAGGAGAGGAGTTTGCGGAGGTCGCCGGGAATCGCGCCCGAGACCTCGGTGAAAAATCCGCTGGTGGTTTGATCCGTTTGGGAATTCCAGAAGCAATAGTTGTGGTAAACCATCGCGAGCTGCGGGTCCCTTTGGAACTCCTCGGCCACGCGCGAAAGTTTTCCCGGCAGCCACACATCGTCGCCATCGAGAAACGCGATCACTTTGCCGCGCGCCTGCTGAAAACCAAAATTCAACGCGGAAGCTTGCCCGCCGTTCGGTTTGTAGCAATAACGGACGTCCCCCCCGAATTTCGCGACGCGTTCCGGCGTGTCGTCGGTCGAGCCGTCGTCAACCACCAGTATTTCCATCTGCTCTCCAGGGAAATCTTGGGCCAAGACGCTGCGGATCGCATCGGTGATGAAATCGCCTTGATTGAAGCAGTCGATCAATACTGTGACCAAGATTTCTCGCATAGCATTCGAACTCTCAGCACTCGGTCGAATCGGGTTTCCTCGTTGTCACTCAGTTGCTCCCCACTTTTCTACCGGATCAACCGGGGAAAATCCGTCGCGCCGTCAGTGGGCTTCCTTCCGTAGGCGAGGGTGGACCAATAGCCGACATCTCGCAATTCGTGCTTGATTATGTCGTCCCAGGCCCTCAGCACTTCCGGCCAGGATGGCTCGACATCATGGAACGCAAGGATTCCACCCGGTGCGACATGGGGAAGGAATCCGAAATAGTCCGCCAAAACGTCATCGTAACGATGCGATCCGTCCACAAAAAGCAGGTGGATGGATTTGTTCCAGCTTTTGGCTATCTCCGTGCTCGACCCGACGACGGGCTGGACATATTTTGACAAGCCGAGGCGTCGAATATTGCGGTCGAATTCATCAAAAAAGCGCCGATCGCGGAAGTCCCATTCATTTCCATCAAATGTGTCCACCGCAAACACACGCTTCCGGGTCCCTCGGCAACCGAATGCCAAGCAACTGGTGGAACGCCCCTTGAAACTTCCGATCTCCACAATGTTTGCCCCGTCGGGCAGAGCGCGGGCCTGTTTGAATAGCCATTTTTCCTGGTCGTCCATCAGAAGTCCTTCAATGGAGTTGATTTGCGGCCAAAGCCTTCGAAATTCCCGCTCAGCCGGGTCGAGTTCTCTCCCGATTCTGCGAACCGCCCGTGTTGCGAGTTCGCCTAGATAGGAGGCTCGCATCATCCGCCTGCCTTGTCCTCGGCCAATAGCGAATCCACGCCCGCTGAAATCTCAAATTGATCGGGCATGTTCAGAATTCCGTTCCATTGGTCAAACGCGCTCTGGTAGTTCTCCGTAGCCACAATCATTTCTGGCACACAGTGCCACCAGTCCACCAGGTCCCCGTCGTCATAAAGGGTTGTAAGCCACTCGTAACGCCCGGGACGGAGCGGCAGCATCGGGAAGGTGTGCGAAAGGTGGTGCTCCCCCCGCTCGAGTTTGAATTTTTCAGTAGCCCAGGCCCAAATCAGCTGGCGGTTGCAGTCGTAGAGCGCGATTCCATGAATCGCGATCGGGATAGGCGTCCGCACGTCCACGGTGATGGTGATTGTCACGGGTCCGAGGTCCGTCAAGGTATGAGCGTCGTCCACGGTGGGTCTTGAAATCTCCCATCGGAGATAGCGCGCCTTTGTGGAATTGCCCACGGGCTGTCGGTCACGGGTGGGCTCGCTGCGGTTCGCGGCGGCTTCGTAGGCGCTGACGACTTCGTGACTCCCACCCACCATCCTCACGCGGCCGTCATCGAGCCAGTACACGCGTTCACAGAGACGCCGGATCTGATTCAATTGGTGGCTGACGAAAACGATGGTGCGCCCGCTCTTCGAGACTTCTTCCATTTTCCCGAGGCACTTTTTTTGAAAGTTGATGTCGCCCACGGCCAGGACTTCATCCACGAGCAATATTTCCGGCTCCAGATGCGCTGCGACGGCGAATGCGAGCCGCATCTGCATGCCGCTGCTGTAATGCTTGAGCGGCGTATCGAGAAACCGCTCGACTTCGGAAAAGGCCACAATTTCGTCGAACTTCCGGTCGATCTCGATCTTTTTCATCCCCAAAATCGCGCCGCTCAAATAGACATTCTCCCGCCCCGTCAATTCCGGATGGAACCCGGTGCCGACTTCGAGCAAGCTCCCCACGCGTCCGCGGATTTCGGCGTACCCCTCGGTCGGCCGTGTAATTCGCGCGAGCAGCTTCAGCAGCGTCGTCTTTCCCGCGCCGTTGCGCCCGATCAGGCCCACCACTTCCCCTTGTTCCACGTCGAGTGAGACATCGCGCAACGCCCAGATGTGCTCGGGCGCAGCGCCATTGCCACGGCGGAAGGGGGCCGTGAACACGCGTGTGAGCACGTCGCGGAGCGCGAGATACCGCTCGCGCGTGCCAACGCGATAGCGCTTGCCCAGCCCACGAACTTGAATCACCGCTTCGCTCATCGTCTAGACCACGTCGGCGATCGTTGTCTCCATTTTCTGAAAGTACGCGACGGCGCTCACGAGGACGACAATCACCACTCCCGCCGAAACGAACACCAGCCGCCCCGGCGGCTGCCCATGCCCCGTGAGCGACCATCGAAAGCCCTCGATAACTCCTGCCATCGGATTCAATCCATACAGCCAAGCCCATTTGGGCCATTTCGCCGCCACCAATGAGCTCGGGTACACCACCGGCGAAGCGAACATCCAGAATTGCACCAGGAAAGGCACCACGTAGCGCACGTCGCGGTAGATGGCGTTCATCGCCGCAAGCCACAGCCCCACGCCGAACGCCGTCAGCACCGCCAGCAGCAAGAATGCCGGAACCCAAAGCGCCGCCGCCGTGGGCCGAATTCCGTAGTAAATCATCATCGCCGCAAACATCAGGAACGAGACTCCAAAGTCCACAAGCCCGGAGAGGACCGACGAGAGCGGCAGCGCCAGGCGCGGGAAATAGACTTTCGTGATCAACCGCTGGTTTTCGACGATCGTGTTCGTGGCATTCTGCAGCGCCGCGGCAAAATACATCCAGGGAAGCAGCGCGGCGTAATAGAAGATGGGATAGGGCAATCCTTCCGACGGGATGTGGGCCAGCTTTCCAAAAAACAGGCTGAAGATGAGCATCGTGAGGAACGGCTGCAAGACCGCCCAGGCCGCGCCGATCGCGGTTTGCTTATAGCGAATTTTGATATCCCGCCAGACGAAGAAATAAAGCAGCTCGCGATATTCCTTCAATTCGGCGAACGGAATCTCCCACCAGCGGGTGCGCGGCTCGATGCGCAGCACTGCCGGTCCCGGCGCCGCCGCGTGCCGCACCGCCGTAGCGCTGCTCATTTCGTTCCCTCGCTTGGCTGTGATTTGAGCTGGTTCACGTCTTCTTCTTCAATGTGGCCCATCATCTGCTGCCGGCGCGCGAAATAAGCTTTCAAGCTTTGACCTGCCTGCACCGGAACCACGACGAATTGATTGTACGCAGCCTCCCGCCACACAATGGGGCCTCGCGCAGGGATCAAATGCGTGCCCCACTGGAAAATCAGCCCCAGATTCCATGCGATCAGCAGGCATGTGCCTCCCCATGCCATCGCGGATGCGCGCTTCTCCTCGGCCACGCGCCCAAGCCAGTCAAAGAAGGCCGTCAGGCCCAAAACGAAGAGCGCCGTCAGCGAAATGAAAAAGCGGTTTCCGAATGAGGAAAGGCCTTGCCAATTTTCGTAGCATCCGATGGCGTAGAGGTACGTCGCGAAAACCGCAATCGAAGACCAACCGAGCACGCGGTTGGCTCTCATCAACAAGAACATTCCCACCACCGAAAGCAGCAGGATGGGCGTCCAACTGAAGAGCCCGTGGTTTGCCGAGAAGCACACCTTCAGCAACGCGGGTGAATTCCAAAACCAGCGCTCGTAGTAACCCGAATAGAAGTAGCTGCCGTAAATAATCTTCTTCGCAATCAAAGTGGGAAGGAACGCGATGACCGTCGCCAACACGAAAAGAACATTCTTTGCTGCCAGATCGAGCTGCGCCCTTCCGCCGGCTCTCCAGTTCTTCACCAACGCGGCGACGGACTCGCCGCCTGGAAGGATCAGCAGGATCGCGTTCGGGTAGTACACGTTGATCATCAGGCCGGCGATTGCGCCAAGCAGCAGCCACTGCTTCCAGCTTCGCGCGTCCAGAGTCCGGTCCCAATACCAGGCAAACAGGGCCACGGCAAAAGCGGAGTGAGCATGGGACCACGATGGATTGAAGTACATGTACACCGGCAGAGAACTCGCAAACCATACGCCGATCGTTCCCAGGAAAGCCCATCGTTCCGGCAGGTATTTTCGCGCCAGGCGGAATGAAATCCACAGAGCCAAAAAGCCATAGAGTGCGGTGCCCAGCGCCATCGTCAAAATGTAAGGACGCGAATAACCATCCGCGGCGATGTTTCCGCCCAGGGCGTCGTACGCGATCACGCCGAGATGCGTCACCGCAAGCAATGGAAGCCATAGAATCGCGGGTCCGATGGAGAAATGATTGTCGAGATGCCCGGTCGAAGTGTAAGCATTCGGCAGAATGTGGCCTTCCGGGTCGGTCCTGCCCATTCGAAAACTCGTGTTGGCCGCCAGCCAATCTTTTTCGAAATTCAAGCTATGCTCAATCAGCAAGGCCCGCGCATAGGCGTAATACCCCACGCCATCTCCTCGCACCCACGGATTCACCATCGGCAGCGTGAACAGGAACAGAAGCACTAACACCCTTTCGTAATTCGTGAGCCTGGGCAATGGCGCTCTTCCTCAGACGGCTCGGACTTCCGCGCTTCGGGGAAAGGCCCCACGATTCCGCCGTTCATTCTGGGATGCCGGTCTTGCGTTCAAAGTAACTGCCTTGTTGCCGAATATTTAAGTTCAACCGCTTCAAACCAAGAAAGCGTAGCGCCATAACATCACCTGGCTGATCACCGAAAGCGCCCCCAAAGCAAAGACACGCCCGCGATCCGGCCGCGGCAAAAGCGAAAACGCAATCAGACCAAGAAACGGCGCGATTTGAAGAACGTAGCGATCATAGAGTGGAATATTTCCTCCCACCCCCATCTGTTCGCCGATAAAGAAAAGCGACGTCAACAATGCGAATAAGAAAGGCGGTGTGGAGATCACAACGTTTCGTTCTGCCCACAGCAATCGGCCCAAGGCGATCGCGTTGTAAATCGTCACCGCCCCCATCAACCCCAGAAAGACACCTTCGCCCCCAGGCACTCGCGAAGCCGCCCAAGCGGCCGACCTCACTGGCCCGGGCTGCAGGAACGCCGAGCCGAAATGCGCGGCCGCAATTCCCCCGACGAACGCCACCGACAAACCCACCCAGCGCGCGCGGCCCTTCAATTGAAACATCCCGCGGAACGTAAGGGGAACCAGATAGAGCCCGCAATAGAATGCGGTGATGACCGGCCGGGACAGGTTCAACCCCACATCCGCCTTCCAGATCATGTGGTACGACGTGCCGGTCGCCATCCCCGGGCTCGAGAGTCCGTGCCACACGCTCATGAGCAGCACCACCGGGATCGCCGCCATGGCCAGCGAAAGAACGAAACAAAGCCGCCACTTCGGCCCTCGGTCTTTCCCGCTGTTCGTTCGGCGAAATTCGAAAAGGCCCAATAGCGCTGCCGCAGCGAGAAGCGCCAGGTTGTACTGCCTGCAAATCGCCGCCAGACCCAAAGACAAACCTCCCAGCAGCCCAAGAATCATCGTGCCGGCGGTCAAGCGCGCCCGGGATGCGAATTCTGTCCATGCGAGCGCTCCCAACAGCGCAAATAAGAGCCCTGGTCCTTCTGTAAGCACTGTCGCGCTTGCCTCCACGGCATGCGGAAATACCAGTGAAGTCAGCAGAGCGCCGTGCCAAAGCTCAGGAAACTTGCTGTACCGGGCTCCCACAAGCACTCCGACCGCGAGCAAGACCCAGCTCAGGAAAGCTCCGATTCGAGCATCGCGCAATTCTTCGCCGCCCAATAAGCGTACGGCGGCAGCCATCCAGAGAAAGCTGCCGGGACCGGGCGGATTTCGATGGGCCAGCAAGGTCGCACGCGTGAGTCCTTGAGTCGCGTATTGGTGAACGTCGAATATGTTGTAGGAATCGTCGTACACGGGCCGGTTCACAAGGGCGATAAACAGAAGAGCCGAAATCGTATTGAGAGCAAGGATAAGCAGAATGAATCGAAGGAGATTCGGTGACGCTTTCCGAATCCCGGCAGCCGAACTCCGAATATTCGAATCGAGGTCCGCCGTCGTAGCACCCGGTGCAACCTGAACCGCGCTCATGAATATGTTGCCAATCGCCAACTCATCATCTATCCCGCGCCTTTGCGCTTTTCCCCGGTTGGAGCACAGCCATCAAAGACGTTCCCATAAATGTTTGCGGGATCTTTTCGCACCTCGAAACAACACCCAGCAACCGGTTGACGACGTCGTGTCGCGAGTCAAAGCCTGAAGCGACGATTTCATTTGGGTCGCTCTTTCCCATCAGCCAGAACTTCCGGACAATCAAAGTAGGCAACAGCGGGAAACCCCAGTAACTCCACTCGCACACTTCCAGATTGTTGCGGTCTGCAGCAGCTCGCAACGACCGCGCCGAATAGCGCCGTTCGTGTCCGTTGGCTCGATCGTACGCAGAGTAAAGCCATTGACCCGACGGGACGTTTACCACCAGCCTTCCTCCGGGCGCCAAATGGAATAGGATGGCCCGGAGAAATCGATCTTCCTCCGCGATGTGTTCGAGCACATCGAACAAAAAAATCAAATCGAAGCGTTCCCGAAGCACCGAATCCATTTGGAAAACGTCGTAGCAGCAGATCTTGCTGAGCCGGCTTTGATTTTCTTTCAACGCAAATTCATTCAAGTCGAAGCCGGTGACCGGCTGGCCGTAGGCTTCCTCGATCTGCCGTTGGAGCAATCCATGGCCGCACCCAATCTCCGCCAGTTCCCGGGCGCCCGAGATCAGGTCTCCCGCGAGCCGGCGCAATACTTCGAATCGTCTCCGCACCCAGAAATGATCGACGGCGGAGATCTCGAACCAACGGTCCGCCATGCTCACCGCGGCTGGGGGCGAGAGGTACACGATTTCTCTCACGGCCGGCGATTCACTGATGGAATTTGTGGAGTACATGGCCGCAGATCCCATGGTTAGCGAACGGCTGACCTGTCCACCATCCGTTCCGAAGTTTGAGAGTCCTGGGAAGCGTCTCGCGCCCCATCCTTGAAACGGCCCGAGATTCTGCCGATCACATAAAGCGGGCGGCCCTTGGTCTCCTCATAGATCCGGCCGACGTATTCTCCGATGACTCCCAGGAAAAATAGGATCGCGCCGGACAGAAATGTCACCGCCACGATCAACGCGGTGAAGCCTTGCGGAGACTTCTGCAGAAAGATCTTTGCATACACCGAATAGAGGGCGTACGCCACCGATAGAGAAATCACTGCGACGCCGAGCAGAGCCGCCGCGCGGATGGGCACGATCGAGAAAGCAAAAATGCCCTCGGCCGCAAGCTTCATTAATCCCATCAGGCTGTACTTGCTCTTTCCCGAATGGCGTTCCGCCCGCTCTACCGGGATGCCCGTCTGGCGGAACCCCACCCAGCTTCGCATGCCCCGCAGATAGCGGTGATGCTCCGGCATCCGTTGCAGTTGGTCGATCACCCGGCGTGAAACCAGCCCGAAATCACCCGCGTCGAGCGGCAGATGAATATCCGAAAGCAGCGACATCATTCGGTAAAAAACGAAATAACCCAGACGCAGCGCCCAGGGCTCCTTGCGCCGAATCCGCTGCGCGTACACGACGTCGTGGCCTTGCAGGTATCGTTCTACGAACTGCGGAATGACTTCGGGGACATCCTGGAGATCCCCGTCCATTACCACGGCGGCATCGCCGGTGACGTGGTCGAGCGCTGCAGAAAGCGCCGCTTGATGCCCGAAATTTCGCGATAGAGAGACAACCAGGATACGGGGGTCTTCCTGCGCCGCTTCATGAAGGATACGAAATGTTCCGTCGCTGCTCCCATCGTCCACGAACACCATTTCGTGCGGCCCCCCTTCGAGGCCGTCCAAAACGCCGCGCAATCGGCGCAGCAGTTCGGGCAGAACCGTCTGCTCATTGTGGACGGGAATCGCCACCGATAGACGAAAAGGCGCACTCATACTCAATTCATACCTTTCGCTTCAAATTCCGCTCGAGAAGTTTTGCAGGGCTCGGACAGAATCCAGCGATTCAATGCGATCCATTTCCCCGCGAACGGCAAGTGCATGATCGCAATTTCGCGCAAGAGAGTGGGAACCCATGCGCGCAGCGGCCAAAGACGTGGCGTGCCTAATCGCTGGCCGCCTGCGCCGCAATTCGATTGCTGGCGGGCGCCATCTCCGGGGCCGGCCGGGTTTGATAGTGCTCCACAATTCCGTCAACGATCTCAATCAGCGGCGTGCTTGGCCGGAATCCGGTCAGCGCTTCCAGCTTCCCAAGCGCCGGCACGCGCCTCGGCATATCCTCGAAGCCGGGCTCGTAAGCCTGATCATAGGGAACGAACGCGATCCGGGAATCGCTCCGGGTCCGTTGCTTCACCAGGCGCGCGAGTTCTTCGATCGTGATTTCCTCATCGGTTCCGATGTTCACCACTTCCCCGATCGCCCGGTCGGTTCGCAGCAGCCGCACAACCGCCTCCACCGTATCCCGCACATCGCAGAAACATCGCGATTGCTGGCCGGTGCCAAACACGGTGATCGGCTTCGCGTCCATTGCCTGCCTCACAAAATTCGGAAGCACCATCCCGTACCGGCCCGTTTGCCTGGGCCCCACGGTGTTGAAGAGCCGGGCGATCACCACCGGCTGCTTTCGTTCCTTCCAGTACGATAGCGCAAGGAACTCATCCAGCGCCTTCGACGCGGCGTAACTCCACCTCCCCTTGGTCGTGGGCCCCAGGACCAAATCCGCATCCTCGTGGAACGGCACCTTCTCGCTCTTTCCGTACACCTCCGAAGTGGAGGCGAGGAATACCGGCTTTTTCTTTTTCGACGCGGCGTCAAGCACCAGCTGAGTTCCGTGCACATTCGTTTCGAGCGTCCGCACCGGACTTTCGACAATCAGCCGCACTCCCACGGCGGCCGCCAGGTGCACGACGATATCGGCTTCGTCCACCCATTCCGCCAGCACGTGCCTGTCCTGGATGGAATCAAATTTGTAATGAAATCGCGGCTGGGACTTGAGATGCCGGATATTCTCCACGCTTCCCGTGGAGAGATCATCCAGGACAAATACTTCCTCGCCGCGCCCGAGCAAGGCTTCGGCCAGGTGCGAACCGATGAACCCTGCTCCTCCCGTGATTAAGTAACGCAAGTTGCCTCCCTAGCTCGATTCGTCATGCGGCTCATCCGCGCCGCTGGGAAATTGCGATCGCTTTCCAACATCCTCGCCGTATCCGTATCCGTAGGCATACGGGTAGTAGCGGTAGGAGTAGTAGTAGTCGGGCGCGCTTGAATCGACTGCGTTCAAAACCACTCCGAGCATCCGGCACTTCACGGCGTTCAGCAGGTCACGCGTGCGGGTGAATGCTTCTTTCGGCGTTTCTCCGCTGCGGACAACTAGCAGCACTCCATCCGCGAGCGCGGAGAGAATCACGGCGTCCGTCGCTGCCATAATCGGCGGCGAATCGACCACTACAAATTTGTATCGCCGGCGCAATTCCAAGAACGCCTCGCGCATGCGATGAGAAGAAAGCAGGTCCGCCGGGCTGGGCGGCACAGGCCCCGTCACCAGCGCTTCCAAATTCTTGATCGTCGGATGCGGGAAAATGATTTCATCCAGAGTCGAAACTCCCGCGAGGTAAGAGCTCAGGCCGGTCTCTTTGCTGGTGGTGAGGTTCAGGGCGCGGCGCACTCCCGGCTTGCGAAGGTCGGAGTCCAACAGTAGGGTGCGGTCGCCCAGTTGCGCCAGGGTCACTCCCAGGTTCACGGCCGCGGTCGTCTTGCCCTCGCGCGGCAATGCGCTCGTCACCAGAATCACTTGCGGCGGATGTTCCGCTTGAGAAAGCAGCAGCGACGTTCGGAGCGCGCGGAACGCCTCGGAGATTTGCGATTTCGGCTGGATGTACGAAAGCAACTCGACGCGCGGGCCGGAAGCGGTAGCCGCGGGCGGCGTTTCTCCCGTGAGCCGCGCCAATCGCCGCGGGTGGTGGCCGTTCAGCCCCGGCAGCGCCGGTACCACGGCCAGCGAAGGAAGGCCCGTCAGCGTCTCTACGTCATCGGGTGATTTCACGGTGTTGTCGAGATACTCGCGGAAAAGCGCCAGCCCCACGCCGCCCACAAGGCCCACGAGGATCGCCAGCAGAATGTTTCGCGTCTTTTGCGGGCGCGCCGGACTTGTCGGAGTCAGTGCGGGGTCCACCACGCGGATGTTGCTCGTGCGCAGGCCGGCGGTGATCCCGGCCTCCTTCAGCTTTTGCAGCAGTCCGTCGTAGAGCTGCTTGTTTGCTTCCGCGTCGTGTTGGAGGATGTGGTACTGCACGAGCTTTTCTGCCAGGTCGTTGGCTTCCGCTTTCTGCTTGTCGAGCGCCTGGGAAAGCAATTGTTCCCGTTGCCGCGCGGTTTCGAAATCCTCGCGGACCCCTTCGATCATCGTTTGCCGCGCCTTTTCCAGGTCTTCGTCCACTTCCTTTTGCTGCGCGGCGATCCGCTGCACCCGGGGGAAGTTCGGGCCGTACTGATTCACCGCTTCGGCGTAGGACTGGGCGAGTTCCGATCTTCGCTTGTTCAAGTCTTGCATCACCGAATTTTCCCGAACTCCGGGCAGCGCATCCACGTTGCCGGAGACAGCCATGCGGTAGAGGGCTTCTTTCTCCGCCACCGCCGTTTGCGCTTCGGTCACGGATTTGCTCAGCTCTCCCAGCTTTTGCGTGGTGATGTCCTGTTTTTCATCGATCTGCCAGATTTGATTTTTCCGCTCGTACGCAATCCGGGCATCTTCCGATTTCTCCACCTTCATCCGCAGCTCTTCGAGTTCGGCCGAAAGCCAGTTCGATGCCTGCGTGGTTGCGTCGTACTTGCTCCGGAAATTTTGCTCGATGAAATTCTGCAGATGCCCGTTCACCACTTGCGCCACAAGCTGCGGGTTTTCTCCCTCGAATTGCACTTCAATCAGCCGGCTGTTCGGCACCCTCTTCACGCTCAGCCGCCCCAGGAATGCTCCCAGGATCGCCGGCCGTTTCGAGCCGGGGCCTCCGTGCACCCACGGCAGGGGCGCGCTGATTCCCGTGCCTCCGAACTCCGGGTACCTGGCCAGGTCGAGCGACTTGATCGTTTGCAGCGCCAGCGTTTCGCTCTGGAGAATTTTCGTCTGCGTCTCGATGTAATTTTCCATATCCATGAATTCGTCGTACGAGTTCAGCCCCTGCAACCCCAGCGGATTCTGAGACTCTTTGTCCACTTCCACGCGCGCCGCGGCCAGGTAAATCGGCTTCATCTTGAAAGAAGCAATCGTCACCACGGTCACCACTGTCAGCATGAACGTCAGCACCAGCCACTGGTGTTTCCGCAGGATGATGAAGTAATCGAGCAGGTGCGGCTCGCGCGGCGCCTGGTCCCAGGCGAGCACCGACGGCGCAGGCATCACCGCCAGCGAATCCGTCCCTCTCCGCTCTCTCGATGAAATTCTCGACGCTTCTTCCATCCGTCTCCGTTCCGCGCGCGCCGCTCAGTAATTGCCGGTCCTGAAAATCGCCACGGCCGTGCCGACGCTCACAGCTGCTTCCGCTCCACGGGCCAGCACTTTCTTCCCCGTGCTGTCCGGGATATACAGGATGTCGTCCGCCTTCATGGCCAGGTCTTCCGTCCGGTTCTTGGAAATCTGCTTGATGTGCACGTGAATTTCGTCTCGTTTGCCGGTGCTCGGGTTCATCCGGAACAAGACTGAGTCATCGGCCTTGGCAAAGCCGTTCAGCCCGTGCGCCAGCGCCACTGCTTTCAGGACGGTAATTTGCTCGCCGTGCCCCTGCACCACGTATCCTCCCGGCTGCGAGATTCCCGCGCCGAGAACGTACACAATCCCTGCCCGCGGCACGCTCACCACGTCTCCGCCGAAAATTTGAATGTTGTAAGCGGAGTTTCCGGTTTCGAGCAGGTCCTGCAACTGAATCGTGATCGTCTGCGTGTCGCCGCCTCCGGTCGTCACGAGCTGGTCTCCGGGGTTGGAGGTTTCCTTCGCCAACGGACGTGTAATCATGATGATGCTTCCGGCGGTGTCGGCGATCCCGCCCGCTGCCGCCAACACTTCCAGCAGCGTCGTCGGCTTGATGATCTGATACACCATCGGGTGCACCACCGCCCCCACCACCGAAACCGGCTGGCTGTTCTGCTCCTTCACCAGGACGGACACCTGCGGATGCGACACCAATCCGTTTTCGAGCAGCAGTTTCTCGAGCTCGCGTTCGATTTGGTAAGGAGTGAGTCCGGCGGCTTGAATTCTTCCCGGAATGAGCGGGAATCCGATCGCGCCCGTATCGGTCACTCGCGTTTCGCGCGTGAGTTCCGGGACATCGAACACTTCAATGTGCAGGAGGTCCCCCACGCCGACAGGAGTATCCGCCGGGTGGGCATTGGCGGCCTTGGCGAGCTGCTGAATTTTTTCGTTCGTTTGCTGCGGAGTCGCGACCTTTTCCTGGCCGTAGGCGGCCTGCGCGCCCAAGCAAATCAAGAGAAGCCAGTAGGCAGGCTTCGCTTTCAGCCAGTCCGGTACCCCGCGGACTGTTACGCCCATTCGACAGATGACCCCGGAACACTATGTTCTACTCGCCGCGCAGTGTCAACCGCCATATGCTCGTGTTACCAATGGGTGCACCCTTCGCTTTCGCCTCATTTTCCACCGGCGTGGCTCCCTTGACTCCAATCCCTGGGCTTCCAAACACCAATGGCGCCGTCTAATCCAGGTGCCGAATTTCGGCCTTCTGCTACAATCAGCGTTCTTGGAGTGGCAAATTCTCGCCGCACAGGATTCCAGTGCGCACCTTTGGGAGGAATGACCCATGAGCGAAGTTCGCGTTCTCGTTGGCACGCGCAAAGGCGCTTTCATCCTCACGTCCGACGGCAAACGCCAAAACTGGCAGGTCAGCGGCCCCCATTTTGCCGGATGGGAGATTTACCACCTCAAGGGTTCGCCCGTGGACCCCAAACGAATTTACGCTTCGCAATCGAGCGGCTGGTTCGGCCAGTTGCTCCAGCGCTCCGACGATGGCGGCAAGACTTGGAACACTCCGGGTGGCGAAAAGTTGCCCAAGCCCGGCGAATTTCCCACGGGCACGAGCAATAAGTTCGTCTACGACACTTCCGCCGAAACCGGCAAGCCACTCACCATTCATCAGTGGTACGACGGCACGCAGCACCCCTGGGAATTCAAGCGCGTCTGGCATCTCGAACCTTCGCTCACCGATCCCGACACGGTTTACGCGGGCGTCGAGGACGCCGCTCTTTTCCGCACCACCGACGGCGCCCACACCTGGCACGAAGTCTCGGGCCTGCGCGGCCATGGGACCGGCCCCAAATGGCAGCCCGGCGCAGGCGGGCTGTGCCTGCACACGATCATTCTCGATAAAAGCAATCCTCAGCGCATCGTCATCGCCATTTCCGCCGCTGGTTCGTTTCGCACCGATGACGGCGGCAAGACGTGGCGTCCCATCAACAAGGGCCTCCACTCGCCCTACATCCCCGATCCCAATGCCGAAATCGGCCATTGCGTTCATCACGTCGCCATGAATCCATCGCGCCCCAATGTCCTCTTCATGCAAAAACATTGGGACGTCATGCGCAGCGACAACGCCGGCGATTCCTGGCACGAAGTGAGCGGCAATCTCCCCACGGATTTCGGTTTCGCAATTGACGTTCACGCGCACGAGCCCGACACGGTTTACGTTGTGCCGATCAAGAGCGATGGCGAGCACTTCGTGATGGATGGCAAGCTGCGCGTCTATCGCAGCCGATCCGGCGGAAACGAGTGGGAGCCTCTGACGAAGGGCCTCCCGCAGCGCGATTGCTACGTCAACATTCTCCGCGACGCGATGGCTGTGGATTCGCTCGACAAATGCGGCATCTACTTCGGCACCACCGGCGGGCAAGTCTATTGCTCGGCCGATGCGGGAGACAATTGGGCGCCGATCGTCCGCGATCTTCCCGCCGTGCTTTCTGTCGAGGTCCAAGCAATCCCATGATCCGCGTTGTTCTCCCGCCGCACCTTCGCGGGCTAGCCAAAGTGAGCGGCGAGGTGGAACTGGAAATCGCGGGCCCGGTCACGCAGCGCTCGGTCGTTGACGCCCTCGAAGCGCGTTATCCCGTGCTGTGCGGCACCATCCGCGATCACGTCACCCAAACACGCCGCCCGTTCCTGCGTTTCTTCGCCTGCGGCGAAGATTTGTCGCACGAGCAACCCGACGCCCCCCTCCCCGCCGCCGTCGCCTCCGGCGCCGAGCCTCTGCTGATCGTCGGCGCCATCGCCGGCGGCTGACCGAACTCCGCTTTTTTGGAGTGCGGCCTGTCCGGAGCGAAGCCGAAGGGCGGCTTGCCTGCCCCGACCTCAGCCGAGGGGACGCCGCTTTGTTAGGGCGAGGCTTGACTCGCCCGGCCAGCCGCATCCCGCGCGGCGAGCCATTTTTGGGCTTGTCCATTGGCCTCAAGGCATCTCGACCGCGACCAAATCCTCCACCGCAGGGTAGTGGGTCAGCTTCCGGTAAACTCGTTTATCGGGAGTCAGCCGGGACGGATGCTTCTCGCAGTACGCGGTCTGAAAGTTATCATGTAGTGAATACGCAGATGAGAAGCGCCTTTCCGCGTCGTGACGAGATCCCGATACGTGGAGCTGACTTTGGCGCTGTTACCCTTTACAGCATCCGCTCGCCCCGGTTCCGACTGTTCCAGTACTCAAACGGACCTGCCGAAAAAACCTACCTTTTTTATGCAACTTGATGGTCATGAGCCGGCCCAACTGCAACTGAGATTGCCGCTAAGTCGTTGGATTTGAAGGGCTCACCATTTGGAGACCAATTTGCATGGATACCCTAGTAACTTTATAGACTTCATCGTAATTGGGGAGGGCTACCCACGTTGAGCGGCGCTAGTCAAGTCAAAAAAGACCTCGGTTGCAACGTCGCGATCATCGGCGGCGGTTTCTCGGGCTCCATGCTGGCCGCTCAGTTACTCCGAATTGCCGGCCGCAACTTCTCCGTCGTGCTCGTCGAACGCGGCCCGGTGCCCGGGCCCGGCTTGGCCTTTGGGACGCAATTCGAAGGGAACTTGCTCAATGTTCCGGCCAAGAACATGAGCGCATATCCGGACGACCCGGATCATTTTTGGAGATGGGCCCAGCGTAACTACAAGCGATCGGTGAAGCCGGACGACTTCCTCCCTCGCGCCCTCTACGGTCAGTACGTCGCGTCACAGTTGAGAGAAGCAAGCCGATCATCGTCCGGCAAATTGCAATGTATTCAAGATGAGGCAACTTCCTTGGCGCGGGTCGATGGCAAGGCAGTGTTACACCTTGCCAGCGGACAAACGGTGGTGGCGGACAAAGTCGTGCTTGCCCTTGGCAATTTCCCTCCGGGTGAACTTTCTCTTGCCGGCAAGACGCCCGATTGCACGCGCTATGTGGCCAACCCTTGGTCCTCCGGCGCATCGCTGGATGTGATTCAGCAGAATGGAGTGCTCCTCGTCGGTTCCGGGCTTACTAGCGTTGATGTGGCAATGGAGCTCCGGGCTCGTGGGTTTCAGGGTGCCATTCACATTCTTTCGCGCAGAGGGTTGCTGCCGCAAAGTCACAAAGCAACAATTTCGTGTCCAACGATTTGGAGTCACAGTTCTCCGCGCACAGTCCGTGGACTCCTCCGGGAAGTTCGCCTCCAGATTCGGACCGCCGAGGCGCGGGGCTCGGATTGGCGCGCCGTAATTGATTCCCTTCGTCCCGTCACGCAGCAAATCTGGCGGACTCTGCCGCAAGCAGAGCAACGCCGCTTTCTGCGGCACGTGCGAGCCTACTGGGACGTGCATCGGCACCGGATTGCGGAGCGCGTCGCGGACCGGCTTGCTTTGGAGGTCCGAAATGGCCGGATCCGCGTGCTTGCTGGAAGAATTACGCAATACCGCGAAGATGCGGATGGCGTGGAAATCACCTATCGGGAACGCAAGAGTGGGGAGAAGGTGGCGCTGCGCGTGGACCGCGTTGTGAATTGTACCGGGCCGGCGATTGATTACCGCCAGGTTGCGAGTCCGCTCCTATCCGATCTTTTGCACAAGAAGCTGGCACGCCCTGATCAGCTTTCCTTGGGGTTGGATGTTTCGAGTGACGGCGCCTTGCTTGATCCGCAAGGCAGACCTTCGGACTTTCTCTACGCGCTGGGCCCCTTGCGCAAGGAAAGCTTGTGGGAAACCACAGCCGTCCCGGAGATTCGAGTCCAAGTTTCACAGATGGCAAAGCTGCTGGCTGGCGATCACCTCGAAGACGCTCTTGCCACAGCCGCGATGGCCACGCCCAAAGTTTCAACTTCCTCATCCTCATTCCGCATTCCGAAGGAGACATCGTATGCCTAAGGCTGCATTACGCGCCGAGCTTTCCATCTTCGATTGGGTCCATGGGCTCGCCCAGATACCCGCTCGTGAATTCGACAACGAGCACATCCCGCGCTACATTTCTGAGCACGCCATAGAACGCTCGTCGCTGGAACCGTTCATCTTCTTCTCTTCCCGGCGTTACACTCGCAATCTGGTCTTCAAAAACAATGTCTTCGAGTGTCTGCTGATTTGCTGGGACATCGGGCAATCCAGTGCGATTCACGACCACAATGGCAAATCGGGCTGGATCTACCTCGTTGACGGCAGACTTTTCGTCCAAAACTACGTCGTCGAAGCGCGCGACATCGTCCACCGTACTTGTCGCCTCATTCCCACAACCACTGCCGAGTTGGCGGGCGGCCATCCCGCTTTTATTGAGAAGGAACAAAACGTGCACAAGGTTTGTAACGTGGCTGGATATGGGCGTCGCGCCATTTCGGTGCACGTCTATCAGCAACCCATGTCGGAGTGCGAAATCTATGCGCTGGAAACCGGCACTTATCAAGTTGTGAGTCTGTCGTACACGAGTGAATATGGGCGGCTCTGTCCAGGTATGAGCCTCGATTAACCCATCGCCGGCACCTGCGGACAATACGTTATTTGATCTCACATGGCTCGGATAACTCTCCATAAATGGTCTTATCACAAGTAACCGACGTTGGCAGCGGTCGGCTAACTCTTGATTAATCGGATTACCGGAAACTGACCCATCATCCACCGCAGAGTACTCTTGCGACCAACGTTTCGACGTGTCATGTCATCTGTGGGGCATCTTGAATGCAGTGAGAATGGCGCAGGGAGGAACGAGGGCATGGCAGGCATGGAGAGCGACGTGGGACAGGGTCAGAATTCAAATGGCAGACTTCGGGGCACCGCCCCTAGCTGCATTTTTCTGGAACGTATTGGCACGTCTGCGCTCATTTTGCCACCCGGAAATCCCGGGAAAAGACCCCCATTCATGCCGATAATGGCTTTCAGACTGATTGACCCGTAAACCTATGAAAACAAACGATCGGACCACTTTCATCCCGACAATTTTTTGAAGTATCAAAAGCCCGAAAGGAGGTTCACACCGAGGCCGTCACATTTAGGGTTTGAAAAACCTACCGGCATCTAGGGCATGCGCTTCACGTCATCTCATAAATGCCGAATTCCAGCGCCGCTGGGAACTTCAGGGGCTGAAGCCCTGCAAAATCGGCAATTCTGATGTCGCGGTCGCCCTTCGGCATTGCTCAGGATAAAAAACCGCGACCTACAAACCGGATCTGTGAGATGGCTTTGCTCTGGTGACATCTCAGCACTGCACGGATGCCGGAGCGACGGCTTTTGGGGAGTGCGGCGGCTCGACGCCGCTTTTTGACCGTGAGCTTGCGCCAGAGGCCAATCAGTCGACCGAGGCTTGACTCGGTCCGTACAACTGACGTGCCTCGAAGGTGGGATGTCAACAAAGCCAGACAGCTTCTAGTCGCACCGCGATCTTGGGGAATCCGGACGCGGGGCCGGCGCTTAAGAAGGGGGCGACAACTCACCTCTGGGCGACGAGATGAGCTTTGTCGAGGGTGTCGCGGATTTTGCGCGCCAGGTCCCGCGGGGAGTAGGGCTTCTGGAGGATGGGACGATCCCGGTGGGCCTCGTTAATCAGGGCGATATCGGCGCTGTAGCCGGTGGCAAACACCACAGGGATGGCCGGCTTCAACTCGCAAATGTGGGAGTACGCGTCGGGCCCGCTCATTTTCGGAAGTACCACATCAAGCACGAGCAGGTCAATTCTATCGCGCTCACGTTCAAATTCGAGAACAGCCGCCTCGCCATCGGGAACCGCCAAAACCGTGTAGCCGAGATTTTTCAGGGTCTCGAGCGCGAGTTCCCGCAGGCCTTCATGATCTTCCGCAACGAGGATCGTTTCCGTGCCCCCGCGAATCTCGCGGGAATCTTCGAGCCGCTCCGGCACCTGGGCCGGGCTCATGCTAACAGGCAAATAGACGCGGAAAGTGGTTCCGATGCCCACCTCGCTATAAACATGGATGAATCCGCCATGCTGGCGAGCGATGCCGTACACGGTGGCCAGGCCGAGGCCTGTGCCTTTCCCTTTTTCCTTGGTGGTGAAAAAGGGCTCGAAGATGCGGTCCAGAGTGGCGGCGTCCATTCCCGTGCCGGTGTCGGAGACGGCCAGCATGGCGTAGTGGCCGGGGCGGGCGTAGGGCTGTACGGTGCAATACGTTTCGTCGAAGTGGATGTTGCTGGTTTCGATCGCCAGCGTGCCGCCATCGGGCATGGCGTCGCGGGCATTGATACAGAGATTCATCAGGATTTGTTCCACCTGGGTGGGGTCGGCGCAAACCACGGCGAGATCGGGCGCCAATTTGGATTTGATTTCGATGTCGCTGCCGATCACTTTTTCCAGAAGGCTGAGGGTTTCGGTGACCGACTGATTGAGGTCGATATCGCGCGGCTCGAGAATCTGCCGGCGGGCAAAGGCCAGCAACTGGCGGGTGAGCGCCGCGGCGCGTTGGGCCTGCTGGCGGACTTTCTCGAAATGGCGATGAAGCCGCGAATCAGCAGAAGTTTCCTCCAGTCCCAGGTCGGCCCAGCCGATGATTGCGCCGATCATGTTGTTGAAATCGTGAGCGATGCCTCCGGCGAGCTGCCCGATGGCTTCGAACTTCTGGGCCTGGAGAAGCTGCTTTTCGAGCGCGAGCCGCTCGGTCACGTCTTCGACGATCACTTCGACGCATTCCTCGTGCCGCTTCGGATCTTGGACGCGGCGGCCGTTGATGCGCACGGTGATGATCTTGCCGTCCTTGCGCTTCCACTCCACCGTCGTCTCGACCCGCCCCGTGGTCATGTATTCGATGAGAGTTCTTTTCCGCACCGCGGGATCGCGGAAGAGAGCGGAGGAATCCCTGAGGGCAAGGAGTTCTTCGCTCGAGTCGTAGCCCAGCATGCGGACAACCGCCGGATTCACGTACAGCAGCTCGCCCGGAATCGTGACCCAGTAAATTCCATAGGTGGCGTTATGGACCAGGCCGCGGTAGCGCGCTTCGCTTTCGCGCAGGGCTTCGGCGGACCGCGCTTCGGCCTCACGCAACGATTTTTCTTCCTGCGCCCGCCGGATCGCCACGGGAAGTTTGCCGAGATTATCTTTCAGGACGTAATCGGTGATCCCGAGCTTGAAACACTCGACCGCTTTGTCCTCGCCGAGTGTGCCGGTGACAAGAATCACGGGAATGTCGAGGCCGAGTTTCTTGATATCGGCGAGCGCGTCCATGCCCGTCCAGCCCGGGAGGCGGAAATCCGCGAGCACGATATCGAACGGTTTTTCCCCCAGCTTGTGGAGAAAATCTTCGCGCGTGGAGACCGGCTCGGCTTCGACCGCAATCCCGGACTTCTCGAGTTGCCGGAGCGTCAGCTCGATATCGTCCGGCTCGTGTTCCGCATAAAGCAGACGGATGGGCGCCGCATCGGAGTCAACCGGATTCCCGCGCGTGTGAGACATCGGTCCGGAAGCTCCTAGGCCGTGGTGAACGCCGTCAAGGGAGGCTTGCAATTCACAAGCAGCCAGTACATTCCAAGTTGTTTCACGACTTCCTGGAACGCGCTGAAGTCCACTGGTTTCTGGATGTAGCTGTTCACCCCGAATCGGTAGCTCCGGATCAAGTCCATCTCTTCTTTCGAAGAGGTGAGCACGATTACGGGAATCGCTTTCGTGCGCGGATCGGATTTGATGGTTTCGAGCACCTTGAGGCCATCGACCTTCGGAAGCTTTAAATCGAGGAGAATGAGGTTGGGCGGCTGGTCAAACTTGCGATCGGAGAAGGGGCCGCGGCAGAAAAGAAAATTGAGCGCTTCTTCGCCGTCGCGCGCGAGGTGCACCTGGTTGGCGAGCTTGCATTTCTTGAAGGCGTGCAAGGTCAGCTCGGCATCGGAGGGATTGTCTTCGACGAGCAGGATTTCCACTACGTCAGTCTCGGTCATGCTGCACCCCCAGGGGCTCCGCGGCGGAGGGAACTTCGGCGCGCGGGCCGAGTGTGAAATAGAATGTGGCGCCCTTGCCGGGCTGAGATTCCGGCCAGATCTCGCCGCCATGGCGGTGGATGATGCGCTGGACGGTGGCCAGCCCGATCCCCGTGCCTTCGAACTCGTCCTGGCGGTGGAGACGCTGAAACACTCCAAAGAGCTTATCGGCATATTGAGGGTCGAAGCCCACTCCATTGTCGCGAACGAAGAAAACCGTGCCCTCTTCGCCGGCGCGCGAGCCAACTTCAACCACGGCGGGACGCCGGCCGCGGCTGAATTTGACTGCATTGGAAAGAAGATTAGAGAAAACTAATTTAAGGAGGCCGGGATCGCACTCCACTTCGGGAAGAGGCTCGATGTGCCATTCAATTTCGTGATTGTCGTCCACCTTCACAAAGTTCTGAATCGCCTCGCGCACGATTCCGCCGAGATCGGCCTTTTTCGGCTCCAGGCCCTTCCGGCCGATGCGCGCCAGATTCAGCAGGTCGTCGATCAGATGGCCCATATGGTTGACGGCTTGGACGACGCGGTCGAGATAGCGGCGGCCTTCGGGGCCGAGTTCGCCGGCATATTCTTCCTGGAGGATGCGTGCGAAGCCGTCGATATGGCGCAGCGGCGCGCGCAGGTCGTGCGAAACCGAGTAGCTGAACGTCTCGAGTTCCTTATTGAGAGCTGCCAGAACGGCGTTGGATCGTGCCAGCTCGCTGCGGTGCTGCTCCAAAGCGATTTCGGCCTGCTTTCGGTCTGTAACGTCGCGAATCGCGCTCGAGATGAGCATGCCTCCGGCGGTTTCGAGCGGGCTGAGGCTCACCTCGACGGGAAAATGGGAGTCGTCCTTGCGGCGGCCCAAAAGTTCCAGGCCCGCTCCCATGGCACGAGAGTGGGGATCTTCAGAAAAGGAAGCTCGATGGGCGCGATGGCCGGCTTGGAACTGCTCGGGAATCAGGATCTCGACCTGCTTACCGATCAGCTCTCCGCGGGAATAGCCGAAGAGTTTTTCGGTTTGCGCATTGACGAGCTCGATTTCTCCTTGGCGGTTGACGATCACGATGGCGTCAGGCGCGGATTCCAGAAGCCCGTGGAATTTTTCCTCTTCGCGCTTGCGCAGCGTGATATCGCGATTGCTCTCGAGAAACGATACGGGCTTGCCGCTCGCGTCGGTGCGCACCGCCCAGCGGGTGGAAACAATGATCTCGGCGCCGTTGCGCATTCGATGGACCAACTCTCCCTCCCAGACTCCCCTCGCGAAGAGTTCCGATTTGATCTCCGCCAGCGGCTTGGGAAAACTTGTATGCAGAAGTTCGTGGGAGACCTTTCCCCAGGCTTCCTCTTTCGCCCACCCGTACAGCCGCTCCGCGGCCCGATTCCAATAGCTGATCTTGCTATCGAGATTGCAAACGAAGATGGCATCGTGCGTGAGGTCCAAGAGCTCAGCCTGTTCGCGGTAGTTGGACTCACTGATCCGCAGATTCAGCTCGAGCTCGCGACGCTCGCGGATTTCTTCCTCGAGCTTCAGGTTCGCCCGGATCCAATCGGCGTGGCTGGGGAGGCTCAACGCCTCCGGCACAAGCGGCACGAGGAGATAAGCAGTGCCGATGGAAGCTGCCGCCGTGACAGCTTTGATAGCGCCGGCAAGCCAATAGCTCGCGTGCCACAGATTCCAGATTTCCATGGCGTGCGTGGCGCCGCAGGACACGATAAAGACTCCGAACAGCACGAACATCCAACGGAAAGGAAGATCGCGGCGCTTGCGGGTGAGCCAGAGAAGAGAAACCGGAATCGTGAAATAGGCGAGAGCGATCAGTCCGTCGGAGATCACGTGGAGCCAGACCAGCCTGCTATTCCAGAGGTAACAGTAGCCGTGAGGTTGAAAATCCCCCGAACCGAACAACCGCGACAGAAAATCCATGCGTCTCCTCCCGTCCCAACGCCTCGGGCCGACACCCGTGCCGCAGAGGTCCTAGTTGCTATATCGGCAGACGTGAGGTGCGCATGAGGGGAGGCGGCGTTCGCAGGCGGTTGGAGGATTGTGGCGACGGCACGGGCCCACTTCGCTCACCACAACTGCCGTGCCCCTGTGCGGAACGGCGGACACTGCTTCCACATGGGGCAGGGCCGAGTGGCGCGATCGGCTTTCGCTTGGCCGCGGGGAGTTTGCTCTTACTGCCCGGCCGGCGGATGCGCGGCGAAATATTGGCCGAGCTCGGAGGTGAGTTGCTGCAAGCCGCCGTGGACGTTGCGATCCATAGCCTCAATCACGTTTTCCACGCTGCTTCCGTTCACGGGTTCGTCGTGAGCGTACTTGCCCGTCCAGAGGGTGGCGCCGGCTTTGGAGTCGAACAGCTCCCACTGAATAGAGAAGCGGGCGGCGAAATCCGGCTTGTCCACTTCGTAGAGAGAATAGAGATTCGTGCGGAGGATGTAGTTGCCGGAAGCCTTGCTGCCGATCCGCGAAACGGAACGGTACTGCCCCGTGACACGCAGGGAGGAAACAATGGCGCTTTGAATCATGTCCGAGGGAGTCTCGGACCAGCGCTCGTATTCGTACGTGCCCATCTCCACCGGACCCGACCCGAACACAATCCGGGTGTCGCGGTAGAGATGGGAGGTCATCACGCGAGCCACCAGAATCGAAATCGGGTACTGCGGGGCGCTCGAGTTTGCGGGCGTGACGCTCTCTTCGATGACGTAGTAATGCACCGGCCGGGTGCTGCCACAACCGGCAATCAACGGAAGCAGGAGAATCACGGCGATTTGTTTCCACAATCGGTTCGACACAGCAGGATCCTCCTGGCCTTACTTAGACGGCGCCTGGCCCGGCACGTGCTCTTTGGGAGCGGAAGAGCGGAGCACAGTGTAAGGCCGGGTCTTGATGGTGTCGGTGAACTCTTTCAGGTTTTCAGTCACTTGCGCCATATTCTCGATGATTTCGTCGAGCTCTTCAGAATTGGTCGAGAGCAGTTGATCCATCTGCTTGCTCAGCGAAGAGGTGGAAGCCAGAGTTTCGCGGAGATGGGCGATCGCGTCGCGCAGGTCGGGACGGTTTTCCGTGATCAGGGAATCGACGTGGTTCAAAGTGTCGTTGGCCTGCGCCAGCGTTTTCTTGAAGCCATCGAGCAGTTTATCGAGCTTGGCGGTGGAGCTGTGCAGATTATCGATCGTGCCGTGGATCGCCGGACGATTCTCCTTCAACATGCCGTGAAGGTCGGCGAGACTTCCGGAGATGTTGGTGCGATTCTCGTCGTTGAGCAGGTCATTCACACGGTCGAGCGTGTCCTTCAGTTGGGTAATGCGGCCGTTCAAATTCTCAATGAGCTCCTTCGCCTGCGGAGTCAGATCCGCGATGCTGTCGCCGATGTCGCCAAAGCTCTTGTACTTTTCAGAATTGAGAGTGTAGCCAGCAGGAGCCGGCCCCGCTTTGGCCATGTCGCAGTTGATGCTCAGATAATTGTCGCTGAGCGGGCTGTTGCTCGTGATCACCACAATGCAGTCCGTCTTCACCGGGGTGTCCGGCTTTACCGAGAAATCGACTTCCATGCGCCGGGGATCGCCGGGATCCGGGCGAACACGCGTCACTCGGCCGACCGGTGGGCCCATGTTGTAGCGCACTTCAGCCCCCGGGGAAATTCCGCCGACTCGTTTGAAGTAGGCGCGAAAGGGAGTATTGCCGCGCGAAAAAGCTCCGGTCAGGAGAAAAACGGTGGCGATTAGCAGGCTGGCGGCCACAAGCACGAAAATTCCCACGAGAGCTTGCTCTCGCTTCGAATCCATTGGCTTCCTCGATGAATCCCGCCCGGTGATCCGGAAGGGCCCCCTCAGGCGCGGGGGAGTATATCACGACGCTCGCGCCTTACCAGCCTCACTGCCTCTGCGGCGGCGTTTCCCCGGTCAGCATCTGCAAGTAATCGATTTCGGCGTCGAGCTCGGGCTCGGGAACGCGATCCAGGAACTGGCGGACGCGCGGCTGCTTGCTTTCCTGCAACTCCTTCACCGTGCCATTGGCGACGATGACGCCCTTATCCAGCAGAATCATGCGGTCCGCAATCAGGAAAGCGCTCGCCAGTTCGTGAGTGACCACCACAATCGTGATTCGGAACGCTTTCTTCAATTTCAAGATGAGCTCATCGATGCCGGCGGCGATAATGGGGTCGAGACCGGCCGAAGGCTCGTCGAAAAAAAGTATTTCCGGGTCCATAGCGAGCGCACGAGCGATAGCGGCGCGTTTCTTCATTCCGCCGCTCAGTTGCGCGGGCATGTAATTCTCGAACCGGGAGAGGCCCACCTGATCGAGCTTGAGGCGAACCATGATTTCAATCGTGGAATCATCGAGTTCGGTGTGCTCGCGAAGCGGCAACGCGACATTTTCACCGACCGTCATGGAACCAAAAAGAGCGCCGCTCTGGAACGACATGCCCAGTTTTTTGAGCAGGTCGTCGCGTTCCGAGCCCGTCATGGCGGCGAAATTCTTGCCGCGCATCCAGATTTCGCCGCCACTGGGCTTCTCCAGGCCGACCAGCGTGCGCAGGAGCGTGCTCTTGCCGGAGCCGGAGCCGCCCAGGATCACCATCGTCTCGCCCGCGGGGATTTCGAAATTGATCCCGTGGAGAATTTCCCGCTCGCCATACTTCACGCGCAGGTTCCGCACGGCAATCGCGGCGCCAGAAGGCGGTCCAGCCGGCCGTTGCTGGGAAATCAGATTCGTTGCCATAGTTGCAGCTCTTTAGCGCGGCGCCGTGAAATAGAACAGCGCGGTAAAAATAAGATCCACGAGAATCACCAAAAAAATCGATTTCACCACCGCCGAGGTGGTCGAGCGTCCCACCTGCTCCGAGCCCAGCCCGGTGGAGAATCCTTCCTGACAGCCGACGGCGGTGATCACCACGCCGAACATCACGCTCTTGATCAAACCGGTGGTGACGTCGCGGAGAAGAAGGGCGTCGAGGGACCGGCGGAAATAAGAGGCCATGGTGAAGCCGGCGTTCGAGACGCCGAAAAGAGCGCCCCCCGTAATCCCCATGAAATCGGCCCAGGTGGTGAGACAGGGCAACATCAGGATCATGGCCAGAAATTTGGGCGCGACAAGGAAGTGAACCGGCTCGAAAGCCATGGTTTCCAGCGCGTCGATTTCCTCATTCACTTTCATGGTTCCGATTTCCGCGGCGAACGACGAGCCGGAACGCCCGATGACCATGATGGCCGTCATGAGCGGGCCGAGCTCGCGCGTGATGGCGATGGCCACGGCGTCGGCCACAAATTGCAAAGCGCCCAGTTTGCGCAGTTGGTAGGCGCTCTGAAGACCGAAAATCATCCCGACGAAAAAAGCGATGAGGGAGACGATGGGAAGCGCCTCGACTCCCACGGCCATGGCCTGGTGAACAGCGCGCCCCAGCCGAAGCTTTTTCCCGCGGAAGGGATCGATAAATATGGCGCCGACGGCGCCGCCGGTGAGGCGCGCCAGGCTGCCCACGTAGGCCAGGCCGGTGAGAGTGGCTTCGCCGATCGATTCAGTGATTGCCATCTGTGAATCCGGACGCGCGAGAGTTCCTGAAGCAATCGCGCCGAGACCGTCCGGAGAATTAATTGACGGGCGCCCCGGAATTGCTGCCGCCACGCAGAGCATCCTCTTCGTTGTTATAGACTTCGAAAACCTTGATGAGCCGGGTGAGCTCGAGGACTTCGCGCGCGGTCCGGCTCAGGCCGTAAAGCGCGAAGCTGCTCTTCAAATCGCGCGAGATCTTCAGTCCTTCGACCAGCGAGGCCACACCGGCGCTGTCAATATATTTCACGCTCAGCATGTTGATGATCACCCGGGGCTTGCGCTTCTCCTTCAGCAAATCGAGCAAAACCTTGCGGACTTCCGGGGAATTATAAAGCGTGATGTCGCCGACAACGTCCACAATCGTGGCGTTGCCGGATTGGCGCGTCGAAATATCCATCAACATGGCCCCCTGCCGGACGTGCAGAGTGTTTTGCCAGAGAATCCGCCCGGATGCAAATATTTTTCCTTGCCGAAGAGGAGCAAAAGGTGCGCGAAAGAGAGGCGAATGCCGGGCCGCTTTCCGGCAGCGAGGCCACTAACCCCGGCTGTCCACAGGAACGTAGCTGCGCAGGTCGTGGCCCAAGAAGACCTGCCGCGGACGCGAAATTTTCTGTTCCTGGTCGAGCAGCATTTCTTCCCATTGCGCAATCCAGCCGGACGTGCGCGGGATGGCAAAGAGCACGGGAAACATCGTGACCGGGAAGCCCATCGATTGATAGATGAGGCCGGTATAGAAATCCACGTTCGGATAGAGGCGGCGCTTGACGAAATAGTCGTCTTCCAACGCGATGCGCTCGCACTCCAGCGCGATATCGATCAGCGGGTTGCGCCCCATCACGTCGAACACTTCGTAGGCGATATGCTTCACGATTCGGGCCCGGGGATCGTAATTCTTGTAAACGCGATGTCCGAACCCCATCAGCAGTTTTTCACCGGCCTTCACGCTCTTGATATACGCAGGCACGTTGTTGATCGAGCCGATTTCCAGCAGCATGCGGAGCACCTGCTCATTGGCGCCGCCATGAAGCGGTCCATAAAGAGCCGCCGTGGCCGCGGCGATGGCGGAGTAAGGATCCACGTGCGAGCTGCCCACACCGCGCATCGCCGTGGAAGAGCAATTCTGTTCATGATCGGCGTGCAGAATGAAAAGTATATCGAGAGCGCGCTCGAGCGTCGGGTTGGGGCGATATTTGAGCTCGGTGGTGCGGAAAAGCATGTTCAGGAAATTCGCGGGATAGCTCAGATCATTGTCCGGATAGGCGAAGGGCATCCCGAGGCTGTGGCGGTAGGCGAACGCCGCCAGGGTCGGCATCTTGCCGATGAGCCGGTACGTCTGCTTGCGGCGCGACTCGGGATTGAAGATGTCCTTGGCGTCCGGATAAAAGGTCGAGAGGGCGGCGACGGTGGAGATCAGCATGCCCATCGGATGGGCGTCGTAATGGAATCCGTCGAGAAATTTCTTGATGCTCTCGTGGATAAAGGTGTGATGGGTGACGTGATAGGTCCAATCGGCCAGTTGCGACTTCGTGGGCAGCTCACCGTACAAAATCAAAAAGGCCGTCTCGAGGTAGGAACTTTTCTCGGAGAGCTCTTCGATCGAATAGCCACGGTAGCGCAAGATGCCTTTATCTCCGTCAATGAAAGTAATGCGGCTCGCGCAGGAGGCGGTGTTGGAATACGAGGGATCGTAACTCATCATGCCGAAATCGGAATCGTGCACCTTGATCTGGCGCAGATCGATGGCGCGGATGGTGTCGTGAGCGATGGGGAGTTCGTACTGCTTGCCGGTCCGATTATCGGTGATGCTCAGCGTATCGCGAGTGGTCGCGGCGGGCGCGTTCTGATTGGCGGCCGGTGCGGATTTTGTCGGATTCATAGCCAGAGTCCTTTGAGCCGTAGAGAAGAGCTGGGGCGGCTCTCTGCCAATATGAATGTACACCAAAACTCGGCGCGTGCGGGATGGGATTCAAATTTTCATGCAGAAAAAAAGATCTCCCGTACGGAGGCGTACGGAACCAACAATGAATGGGATTCGATGCCGAACCAGCTTCCATCCATTTTTTACCAGCCTGCCGGGGCGAAGCATCCAGCTAATCGGAATCTGACTTGACTGGAGCAGCCTCCTCGACAGCTGGTGCGCTTGGATTCAAGGCCGGGCGCGGCCCGCCCACTTCGGTCCGATTGCGTCCGCTTTCTTTCGCGCGGTACAGCGCATCATCGGCAAGCCGGAGAAGAGCCTGCGCATTCACTTCCACGGGATCGCTGCTGGCGGCGACGCCGATGCTCGCGGTGACCTGGATCGGGCCGGCATCGGTGACGAACGGCGTGGATTCGATGGTTTTGCGAATTCTCTCGGCCACTGCCTGCATCCCTCGCATATCGGCGGAGGATGCAACAATCAGGAATTCTTCGCCGCCATAACGGCCCACCATATCGTAAGGCCGCAGAGAATTGTTGATCCGCTGGGCCGCTTCCTTGAGGACAGCATCGCCGCAGAGATGTCCGAACATGTCATTCACATATTTGAAGTGGTCGAGGTCCACCAGGGCGATTCCGAAAGTGCCACCTTCGCGCAGCTGGCGCGAATGCTCGCGGCTCAGCACGTCGAGGATCACACCTCGATTGGGTATCGTCGTGAGATGGTCGTGAGTGGCGCGGAAGCGCAGATCCTCCCGAGCGTTGATGAGGTTGTCCTGGAGATCGAGGACGCGCTGGCCCACGTGAAGGCGGGCGCGAAGCTCTTGGGCGTCAAAAGGCTTGGTGAGGTAATCGTCGGCGCCGGACTCGAGGCCCCGGAGAATATCTTCTTTCTGGTTGCGGGCGGTGAGCAAGAGAAGGTAAGTGTAAGGACGATCCGGATCGGAACGGAGCCGTTGGCACACCTGCGGCCCCTCCAGACCGGGCATCATCCAGTCAAGAATGGCGAGGCGAGGCGCGCCGTGAGCTTCGAGGGTATCGATCGCCTGATTGCCGTCTCTGGCGACCACTACATCGTAGCCCCACTTTATGAGGAAAGCCTCAAGCACCCGGCAGGAGACCGGATCGTCCTCCGCGATCAATATGGTCCTCTTCAGATCTTTCTCGTCTTTCATCTCACACCTCGAAACATGGAATTCTCTTCCGCTACTTCTGAACTCGCGATCGGGAAGCCGAATGTGGCAGTAAAATGAAAGGCGCTTCCGCGGCCCGGCTCGCTTTCCAGAGAGATCTTACCTCCCATGGAATCGACAAGCCTGGAGACGATGGCCAAGCCGAGACCCGTGCCTCCGTATTTTCGGGTAGTGGAAGCGTCCGCCTGGGTGAAGGCTTCGAAAATCAGGCCATGCTTTTCTTTGGGAATTCCGATTCCAGTGTCGCGAACGGTAAACGCCAGGACGACTCTTTGGTCGCTGACCGAGCCGAGTTCCACATGGACGGAAATCTCGCCGCGCTCGGTGAACTTGATGGCGTTGCCGATCAGATTCAGAAGTACTTGTCGAAGGCGGGTGGGATCTCCGACCAGCGTTCCAGTAATTCCGTTGTCAATCTGCCAAGTGAGTCGAATCCCTTTTTGCTCTGCGCGCGGCCGCATCAATTTCAAGCTGTCCTCGATATCCAGGACGGGGGAGAACTCAGCCATCTCCAACCGAAGCTTTCCCGCCTCGATTTTTGAAAGGTCCAGGATATCGTTCAGGAGAACCATTAGCGAATCTGCGGATTTCCTGAGCAACTCCAAGTACTCGCGTTGCTCGGCGCTGAGAGGAGTCTCAAGGATGAGTTCCGTCATTCCGATGATTCCATTCATAGGTGTGCGAAGTTCATGGCTGGTGTTGGCAAGGAAGTCGCTTTTGGCGCGGCTTGCCGCTTCGGCGGCCTCTTTGGCGAGGAGCAACTCCTTCTCCGCCCGCTTCCTCTGGGAGATATCCACGAAGGTGACAACCGCTCCGACGATTTCACCGTCGCGGGTGAGCGGATGGGCCCGAAATTCAACGGGAACCATAGTTCCATCGGCCCGCCACACGACTTCATTAGGGGCCAAGCAGGGCTGTCCGCTCCGGAAGGTCGTAGAAATCGGGCATTCCTCTCTCGGGTACCGTATATCGTCCGCGCGCTTATAGTGGATCAGCTCGTGCATGTCCTTACCCAATAAATCGTCCGAATGGGCATAGCCCAACAGTCGCAAACAGGCAGGATTTGAAAAAATGCATCGGCCCCGTATGTCGAGCCCGTAAATGGCTTCGACGGTAGAGTCGAGTAGAAGCCTGACGCGCTCTTCACTTCTCTGAGCCTCACGCTGCGAAGCAGTTCGCTCGGCGATCAGGCTGCCGAGGCACAGGCCCGCGAGAGAAACAATCAACAGCACAAACTGCAGCATGACCAGCCGGTGCAAATCGACGGAGAAGAAATGCAGCGTGATCATGACCCCGGCGCCCAGGATAAAAATCCCGGTGCTGGCGCCGTGGTTCCCCCGGCGAACCGCAATCCAAAGGACCGGGATGAAAAACAAATAATAAAGCTCGGAACTGCGGGCCAGATCCCATCCGAAAATCGCCCACAGCGTGAACGGAATGCTCAAAAGCTGCAGGATGGTTTCAAGAACCCTGCGAACGCGCGGCAGTCCTGGGCGGCGGTGGCCCATTCGAGGAAGGGCATTGGGCGCTGCCGGCAAGCCTGCAAATTGGCGCACCCTCGGAACAACGTGAACAAGCAGAAAGGGGGAGAAGCAAACCAGAGAAGCGGCGTCACAAATCCACCAGTACAGAGCTCCCGTGAAGAAAGCTTGCGGCTCCAAAAACTTGCTTCGAACGAAAAGCGCACACCCGCTGACCGCCACGAAAAGGGAGGCAACGAACGCTACACCCACGAACCGAAGAACATCGCGAAGAGATCGAAGCTGAGGGCTCACCCGCAGCACGCGGCGCAGAACCACCGCCGCCGCGCCGTACCCGCCCGTTACAGCGACATTCACCAGCCAGAAGCTCAACGAAGCCGGTGATTCGCCGAAATTCACGAGGCTGGCCAGCGTCCCTGCGATGTATGCCAAAGGAGCGAACCAAAGCCCCACACCCAACATCATCGCGAAGCTCAGGCCCACCGGCGGATACCACGCCGTGATGCCTTCCGACATCTGGAAGTACACAGTGGCGCGATCGAGCAGCATGTAAAGAAGCACAAAGGCCATCCCAATCCCCACTCGCTTCGCGCCCTGAGAAGCCGAGAGCGATTTCAGAGGCGGATTCCCGGCGGCCTTTTGCAAGACCCTTCCACCAGCATGGAGGACTTCCGTCAATTTGTGACCTCAGAGAAAAGAGCGGCTAGAGCCTGATGCAAAAGTGCGATCTCTCTTTCCAGGATCTCCAGAATGTCCCCGGCGCGGACGAGGTCGCCGGCCCGCGCACTTTGCTCCAATTCCAGGGCGGCGCGGGAGGTCCCATGCCCGCCGAGATTGGCGGATGCACCTTTCAGCGTGTGCGCGAGGCGCTCGAGGGCGCCGGCGTCCTGCTTTTCCAATGCGGCGCGAATTCCAGTTATGAGTTTCGGGCTTTCCTCTTCAAACAGCCGGGCAATCTCCTGGACCAGCGCGCGATCCCCGTCCACGCGTTCCAGGGCGGCGTTCAAATCGAAGGCGGCAGTGGAGGGGCGTTCTTCCGATTCAGGCTCGGACGGCTGCCGGGCCGGGGCTGCGCGCCGGATGCGTTCGAGAGCGGCGAAAAATTCCTCTTTGCGGATGGGCTTGGCCAAGTAGTCGTCGGCGCCCGCTGCCAGGCACACCTCTCGATCGCCCTTCATGGCATGGGCCGTCAGCGCGATGATGGGCAAGTGGCCTCCTTCGACCGCTTCTTTCTTGCGGATCTCGGAGGTGGCTTCCAGACCGCCCATCTCCGGCATCTGGACGTCCATCAGAACCAGGTCGAAGGATTCGCGGCCGATGCGTTCGAGGGCTTCGCGGCCGTTTTCAACGGTAACGACAGTGTGGCCGTGCTTTTCCAGCAGCCGCCGGGCGAGGGTCCGGTTGACCGCATTGTCTTCCGCCACCAGCACTTTCATGCCCTCCCCCTTGACCGGCAGCGAAGCCGCATCTGCGGGCTTTGACACCGGACTCGCGGTCAGGTGAGGGAGGGCGCCCAAGACAGCATTGAACAGCTCCGAGGACTGGACCGGCTTGGTGAGATAGCAGCAGATTCCGAGCTCCTCGCATCGCTGCCGCTCGCCGATTTGGGCGCTGGAACCGAGAAGGAGAAACGGCAAGTCGTGGAAATGAATTCTGCTATGAGCTGCCTCGTACAATTGAAATCCGTCCGTATCGGACATGTGCACGTCGGCGATGATAAGCGCGAAAGGATGGGAGGAGGTTCGCGAGGCTTCCAGCGCCGCAAGCGCCGCTTCCGCGCTCTCTACACATTCAACCGTGATGCCCCACGACTCGAGCATTCCGGCGAGGATTGCGGAGTTGGTTTTGTTGTCTTCGACGACGAGAACGTGCAAACCGCGCAGGCTTGCCGGATCCGCAAGCTCCTCCGCGGGAGGTGTCTGGGTTTTGCAGACGCCCATCCGTGCGGTGAAATGGAAGATACTCCCGACTCCAATCTCACTTTCCACCCAAATCTTGCCCCCCATTAGATCGACCAGGCGCGACGTGATCGCCAGGCCGAGCCCCGTGCCGCCGTATTTACGGGTCGTGGACCCATCCGCCTGCGTGAAGGCGCCGAAAATCAAGGAGTGTTTCTCGTGAGGAATGCCGATGCCGGTATCGCGGATGCGCAAGTGCAAGGTGACACTGCCGTCTTCCCGCGGCTCGTGACTTACTTCCACCGCGATCTCCCCTTTTTCCGTGAACTTGATGGCGTTCCCCACAAGATTCACCACGACTTGCCGCAACCGCCCCAGGTCTCCCGACAAGCGGTCTGGGACGTCCGCCTCGACGTTCCACAACAGCTCCAATCCCTTCTGATGCGCCCGAAAGCCCAGCGCTTTGATGGTTTCGCCCATCCCGTCGCGAAACGAAAAATCAATGGCATCGAGGTCGAGCTTGCCCGCCTCGATTTTGGAAAAATCGAGAATGTCGTTGATCAAAGTGAGAAGAGATTCGGCCGAGGCCCTCACCATCTCCAGGTATTCACGCTGCTCGGTTGTCAACTGCGTATCGAGCGCGAGCTCTGTCATGCCCAGGATGCCGTTCATGGGAGTGCGAATCTCGTGGCTCATATTGGCGAGGAATTCGCTTTTCGCCCGGTTGGCGGTCTCGGCGGCCTCTTTTGCGCCTAGCAGCTCGGCCTGGGCACGTTTCCACTCGCTGATATCCTCGGCAACTCCAACCACACGGTAAAAATCGCCATAGCTGTCGCGGACCGGAAACGAGCGGTTGCGGATCCAGCGCATGGACTCATCAGGCCGGACGATGCGGTATTCGATGTCGATGGGTTCGCCATGCATGGCCGCTGCAAAATCGGCGCTCACCCTTGCGCGATCTTGCGGATGAACGGTCTCGATCCAGGCTTCGGGCCGCTCATAAAGCTCGAGAGCGGATCTCCCCCAAATTTCCGTGTAGGCAGGGCTGACATAGGTGGTGCGGGGCGGATTCGGCGAGCTGACGAAGAAGACTTCGCGGATATTCTCGGTGAGCTGGCGGAATTGTTCCTCACTCTCCCGCAAAGCCTCTTCGGCGCGCTTTCGCTGGGTGATGTCTCTGGAAGCGACGCAAAGCGTGTCGCAGGTGCCGTCGGGCTGCGTGATCGGACTGATGCGAGCCAGAAACCACCGCGGCCCATCCTGCGCAATCCGCTGGTATTCAAAGTTCCGGCTTTGGCCCGTATGGACCACCTGGCGGAAGACGCTGAGGAACTGCTCCGCAGCTTTCTCGCCGAGTATTTCCGCTGCGGGCCGGCCGATCATTTCGCTGCGCGGCAGTGGCAGCAGGTCCTCTCTCATCGTCCAAATATTCCGGTAGGTCGCGGCAGCGTCCGTTTCGAAAACGATCTCGTCGAGCGAAGAGATCAGAGCCTGGAGACGCGCTTCGCTGGCGCGAAGATTTTCCTGAATGTTCTTGAGAGACGAAATGTCGGAACGGATCGCGATGAACTGTGTCGGAGTGCCCTCCGCTTCGCAGAAGGGAACGATGGTGGTATCGACCCAGTAAAAGGTGCCGTCCTTGGCCCGATTTCGGATCTCGCCTTTCCAAACGCGGCCGCTTCGAATTGTGGACCATAGGTTGTCTATGAATTCCCTGGAGTGATATTTGGAATTCACAATGCGATGAGTCTGGCCGATCAATTCTTCGCGCGAAAAACCCGAGAGGGCGCAGAATTTATCGTTTGCAAAAGTAATGACGCCCTCGGGGTCGGTGCGAGCCACGATGCAGTGCTGGTCCAGAGCAAACTTCATGTCTTCCAGGTCCTTGAGTGACTTTCGGAGTTTTTTCTCGGCTTGGGTGCGTTCGGTGATGTCCTGGTAGAGAATGAGGCCGCCCGACGATTTTTCATCGGTGAAGAGGGGTACCGCAAAAGCCTCAATGTCGCGGAACTTGCCATCCGCCCGCCGCCGGCGGCCGATGGCATGCACTGTCTCCCCGTTGAGGAGTTGCCGACGGTTAGCGCGCATCTCGGCCTCCGATTCTCCGCCAGCTAACAGCTCGACCAGCGATCGGCCGACAGCTTCTTCTTTCGGATAGCCGAACAGTTTCTCGAAGGCGGGATTGCAGAGCCGGATTTCCCACCGTGGGTCGGTCGCGACAATTGCGACCGGACTGTTGTTGATCAGGGCATCGAGAAAAGCGGTACGCTCCGCGAGATTCCGCTGCGCGAGTTTTCGTTCCGAGATTTCATTGTGAAGTTCCTTGGTGCGTTCCTCGACCCGCTGCTCCAATTCGTCGCGAGCCCAGACGAGCTCCGTGTCGCGTTCTTCGATCTGGCCGAGCATTTGGTTGAATCGGTCATAGAGAAAACCGATTTCATCGTGGCTTTTCCTGGTGACGCGAACGGAATAATCGCGGGCGGAGGAAACGGCGAAGGCCGTATGCGCCAGTTCAAGGATCGGCTCGGAAATCACCCGCTGGAGTCGCATCGCCAGCAGGTATGCCGTGCCAAGGGAGGCGAGAGCCACGACCATCAGAATTTCAAGGACATGGCGGATGCGCTCGTACAGTTCTTCGAGGTCGGAGTTCAGGTAGATTGTTCCAACCGTTTCACCCGCCAGTTGAATCGGTTTGAAGACAACGATCTGCTTCGCGGTGATGGATGTGGTGTCGGCAAGCGGCGCGGGAGCCGTGAAGGCCTGCTTAGGGTTCCGCATGTAATACGCGAAAACGGCTCCTCCGCGGTTGTAAATGCACGCCTCGACGATATGAGGCCGGGCGCGCAGGGAGCGGAGAATTTCTTCACCGGTTTGATTGTCGCCAAATTCGATAGCCGCCGTTGTGTTTGCTCCGATGATTTCGGCGGTCGTGTCCAGCTCGCGGGCCAGCGAACGCCGGAACGTGGTGAAGTCATAGGCGGCAAAGACGGTGCAGGCGACGAAGACAGCCACGCTGCAAACGACAAACACGATGGCGGTGATCTTCAGGCGGATCGAGAGATGGCGAAACGGGCCCATGTCAGCGCCTCTCCGCATCGCGCGTTGGTGAGTCATGGACCACGACCGCCAGAGCCAGCAGTTTCGAACTGATCTTCAGCCCGGCGCGCTCCGCGGCATCGGGATTAATCGCAAAGCGAACGTGGTTTCCTTCGAGAACAAACTGGATGGTGCCGCCCGATATCGCGAAATCCTCTGATTCCCCCACTATCAAGACGCTTTTCCCGCGGAATTTGTTGAGAAGATCAGCCGAGGAAAGGCGTTGAGACGAAGATACGAACAGAATGTGGCAAACCGGCAAATCTTGGGGCAGCGGGCTCCGAGAGACGGTGATACGGTGGCCAGCGACCATTTTGTCTGCAACTGCGTCATCCAGGGAGTGGCCAAAAGGATCGGGCCCAAGGACGCAGATGTTGAAGGCCTGTTTCGAATCGGCCAATGCAGGCGCGGGCCATTCCACGAATTTCGCGAAGTTATAGAGAAATGCGGCCTTGATTTCGTATTCGCTGGCTGTTTTCGCCTGGGCGACCGCCACCCGCGGGCCCATGAGAACGAGAATTATCCAGAGGACAAAAAACAGGGGCGCTCGACCCTTGAGATGAATGGACTCCCGCATGCCACTCCTGCATTTCGCTTCACAATTGGGGGAGGCTGCCCGGAAACGGCGAAATTTAAGGTCGTCAGTCATTCGAACTGCCATGCGACTTTCATCAGGACTAGAGCCGGACGCCACCGGCGAATTGCCATGGGCTGCGGAACCAACCGTATGCCTTACGTGGCCGTGTGCGCATGCTAGTAATCCCTGATGCCTCGCGCCGCGATCAAAACTGCCACCGGAATTGAGCGTAGGCGCTGCGCTTGATCTGTCCGTTTTGCAAGGCTCCATTGATATCTTCGAATTCGAAGTGATGGTCTTTCGCGAGATTTTGTCCGAAGACGCTGAATGAAAACCCTTCGCGAATCTTCCATGTGAGCCCGGTGTCCACCCTCGTGTAAGCAGGGATCGCCACATTGCTGAGGGGGCCCTGGTGAATCAGCCTGCCGACAAAATAAGCGGAGGCATCCCATGCGATCCCCGCGGGCAAGGCAAGGTGAGATCGAAGCTGAGCGCTCTGGCGCGGGGCCGCGCCCTCAATGAAGATCGCCGTCTGGGTGTCCTGGCTGGTGGGATCGGTGTGCATGTGCAGTTGTTCGAACGCGTATCCCGGACTTATCGTCCAGCGATTTGCTGCTTTCCAGTTCGCGGCGATCTCAAGACCGTGCGTCTCGCCATACATCAAGTTCTCGTACATAAACGGCTGAACGATGTGAGCAGGCGGAGGGCTTGCTTCAGGAAAGGGTGTTCCCGGCTCGGTGGTTTGGAGACCGTCGTAGTCGTTGAAGTAAGCAGCTAAATCCAGCGAGAACCGGTCCGAGAAAGTGGTTCGATACCCGAATTCGTAAGCCATCAATCTTTCGTCTTTGTAGCTCGGATTGCCGAGAAGCCTGAGAAGAGTTGGAGGGCCGGCCGGTCCCGTTCCCAAATTCAAAACAAGGTTTGTGTCATTCCGGGAAGGAGCGCGCAGATCCCGCGACACGGCGGCCCACAGCATGTGCCGCGGTGCCGGAGCCCAGGCCACGCGCGCATCGGGCATGATTTCGAATCCAGTGTAATCGTTGTGCTCGAACTTCGAGCCTAGTGTGAGGTAGAGCTCGTTCGGAATAAGGGCAAATTCGTCTTGTACGAAGGCGTTGAAAACCTGAAGAGTGCGGCGGACGGGAATCATTTCAACTGTCAGGCTGCCCTTGATCTGGTCCGGGGTGTCGCGGTAACCGAGACCCCAAATCATCTCCTGGCGGCTGCCCCACTCGAATTGATGTTGAAAATCGAGGTCCAACGTGTCGCGTATCTCCGGGTTGAGAGGATCATCACGCGTGTGCCGGTCGTAGGAGAGTTGAAGGGAAGTGCTGGATCTGGTCGAGATCGTGTGGTTCCAGACGGAAACGAACGATCCGTCCGTATTGTGAATTTCTTCGGCGACTGCAATGAAACCAGGAGACGTGATCGAAGGGAGTTTGAATCCAAACTCGCCTTCTCTGCCGATCGACAAGTCTCCCTCAAACATCAAGGTATCGTTCGGCGAGACCTCGCTATCGATTCGAAATCCGGAGCGGAGCGTGTGCCAGCCGTCGGCGCCGTTCTGCCCGAAAGGATCCTCCATGTGATACTGATTGAAATACTTTGAGTAGAAACGGTAGTCCGTATCCGGATTCAGAGCGGCGCCGTACTGTGCCAGCCCGAACCCCTGCTGGATATTTCCGCCGCCGGATTCAACGAGTCCTCCGCACGTCTCCGACGCCTTCTTCGTGAAAATGCTGATCACGCCGTTCACCGCGTTCGCTCCCCAAATGGCGCCGCCCGGTCCGCGGATCACTTCGATTCGTTCAATGTCTTCGAGTGGAAAATCGATCGTGTCCCAGAAGACTCCGGCGAAGGTGGCCGTATAAACAATTCGTCGGTCAATCATCACCAAGAGTTTGTTGCTGAACTGGCTGTTGAATCCGCGTGAGCTGATGGCCCAGGTGCTTCCGTTGATTTGCCCGACGTCCATGCCGGGAACCATGCGGAGCAGGTCGGGAATGTTTGTGGCGCCGGAGCGGCGGATGTCCTCTTGGGTGATGACAAAGATGGCGGAGGCGGTGCGGGAGAGCTTTTGCTCCTTTTTCGAGACGGATGTCACCTCCATGTTCATCAAGTCTTCGAGGCTGCGATCCGTCAGATCCGCAGATTTTTCTTGCGCCCCCGCGGGGAGGAGAAACACCAGCAGAATCGTAACAATTAACCACGAGTGTCGGGCGCAGGCCACGCATTGGCACGAGAGTACTCGGCCATCCCGGCCGGCTTTTTCGCCTGCGAGGCGATTGAGCGGTTCCATTGGTTTCCCCTGGCCTGCCCTTCCCTCAACGGGCTTCTTGCACCAGCAAGTTCGTCAGCGTTGCAGGCGCCAGGGCAGACGTTCGGCAGCGGCGAGTTTGCGCTGGGCTGGGACTGGGCGTCCGTCGGTGCCCGCCGCGGCGGCTTCGGTGAGAGTTTCGGGGGCGGGCGCGGCCACCGGCAGCAGCGCGCCTTCCGCTTCCTTCGAAAATTTCAGCCCCGCTTCGTTGCCGTCCCAGTCGATCGAGATCACATCTCCCAGGCTCACCTGTTCGGTGGCCAGCAAACTCGCCAGCGGATACACCACGTGCCGCTCGATCGCCCGCTTCAGATGACGCGCCCCGTACTTCATGTCCGTCCCTTCGCGCAGCAAAAATTCCCGCGCCGCCGGCGTCACCCGAAACAGAAATCTTCCCTTCGCCGTCTCCAGCACCCGCTGCTGCACCATCCCCAGCTCAATCTCCAAAATCTGTTCCAATTGCTCGCTCCGCAGCGGATGGAACACCACCACTTTGTCGATCCGGTTCATGAACTCCGGCGCAAACTTCCGCTTCGCCGCTTCCGACGCCGTCTTTTCCACTTTCTCGTCCAGCTTCGGCTTCGCCTCCGGCCGCACCACCGGCGCAAATCCCATCCCCCCCGTCATCAACTCCGTGATCTCGCCCCCGCCCAGGTTCGACGTCATGAAAATCATCGTCTGCGACAAATCCACCCGCCGGTTGTCGCCCAGCGTCAACGTGGCTTTATCGAGTATGCCCAGCAGCAATTGCCACAGCGCATCGCTGGCTTTCTCGATTTCGTCGAACAACAGGAAAGAAATCTTCAGCTTCTCGGTGTGATACTGCGCCAGCGCTTCCTGCGTGATCAGCGGATGCGTTTCGCGATGCCCCAAATATCCCGGCGGCGAGCCGATCAATTTCGCAATCTCGTGCGAGTGCTGAAATTCCGCGCAGTCCACCTTGATCACCGCCCGCGGATCCCCAAACAGCACTTCCGCCGTCGCTTCCACCACGCGCGTTTTCCCGGCACCAGTCGGTCCGAGGAACAGAAGATTCCCCACCGGACGCCCCGGCGAGTTCAGGCCGGCGCGGAAGACCTGATAGAGGTCCACCACCGCCTGCACCGCTTCGTCCTGCCCCACGATCTTCCGCCGCAGCCCCGCCTCAAAATCCCGGGATTC
>DASPSD010000060.1:0-55578 GCA_035624115.1 Candidatus Sulfotelmatobacter sp.
GGCCAGGAAGCCGCCCGGAGTGAGCGTGATGCCCTTGAAGTGAATCGAGGCAGGCTCTTCGGCGGCGCCGGCGGAACCGTCACCGGCATAGCCATCGCCGGCCGGAACATGGATGAGCGCGTTCATGAAGTGGCCGCTGCCAACGTTGGCGTTCGCGTTGCCGGCGGGATTGACCAGCGGCCCGACGCTCGAGTTGTAATCCGATTCGGTGATCAAGCCTTTTGCCAGAAGCATTTGCGCCAGGCGATCATTGGCTTCGGCTGCGGAGGCCGCCTGCGTGATCTGAGCCGCTTCGGCCGCCGTCAAAATCCCCTTGGCCTGCAACAACTGCACCAGCGGTGGCGTCGTGGCGCTGGTGTCTGGCTTCAGTGCCGAGGCACTGCTGTTCGATTTCGGCGTGTCCTTGCCGTCCTCTGCACCACCATTCCCCGCCATCGCGGGAACTGCGATCAGGCCGAGAGCAAGAATCCATGCTGCGATTACTCGCATTCCTTCCTCCTTAAATTGAACTGCCCGTGCGATTCGGAGGGCCCCAAACTTAGGAACCCGAAAGATCAAGTCCGGGAGGTGCTGTGCGATCTCTCCTCAGACGAGCCCGCTGGCCGCTCCGACAATCTCCTTCGTGAATTCCCCACCGAGGAAATCCACAGACCCTGCATTTGGCGGGCGAAACGAGCCCGTATGAGCCTGCCGCCAACCGAACTCCACACCCCCAACGGGGGACGTGGACGGCGAACGTTATTCGGGCCGCTTGAACCTTCTGTGACGGCAATGTGAATTGTCCGTTACATTCAGTCTTCTTGGTAATCTTGCGAAAAACGGGCAAATTCGGCTGTTCGGAATCGTGAAGGGAGGACACTTTGGGGTCACACCGGAGGGTTTTCGGGGCGCAGAGACGGGTGATTTTTGTCTTTCGTATGAAGGCGAGGTTCCCAGCACATCCAGGGAATGGTTCAGCGCGAGCTGGAAGGAAGAGTCGAAGGCAAAATCCGGCGGACAATCAGCAAACTGAAAAAGCGCTCACGGCATGGGTCACAGCGATAGGCAGGAATTCCGAGCCAGCGTTTGAGAGCCACAAGCGATCCGTCTGTTACACGCGCCCGAGGAAGAGCCTCCAGGTCAAAATTTCCGCAGTTCGGACAATGTGCGTATCGCGAGAAGGAGAGCGCGACGCGCCATCCGTAGAAGCGGCGGTCGCAAGTGTGGCATCTCCACGGCCGGAGGGCCACGAGCGTGCAAACAAAATCGCGAATGCCCTGCCGATGCGATCGAAAGCAGTGCGCGCTGCGGCACTGCGGACAAATCATTTTCCGGATGCACCCCCGTGTTGCCGCGCAGGATACTCAAAATCGGCGAGCGGAGCAAGCTGAGGAGATGCGAGCAACATCCAAGGACAGTGTAGAATGATTTCGGAGAGGATCGAGAATGGCTGATTACACAGGCGCGCACGCCCGGGCCGGAATTGACGCGCGGCTTCCGAAACTCGAAACCTGGCCGAATCATTTTCCGGGCTACGAAATCACCATCCGTTTTCCGGAATACACTTCGGTGTGCCCCAAGACCGGGCTGCCGGATTACGGCGCCATTACGATTCATTACCAGCCCAGCAAAGTGTGCCTCGAATTGAAGGCATTGAAAATGTATCTTCTCGCCTACCGCAATCTGGGAATCTTTTACGAGAACGCCGTGAACCGCATGCTGCGGGATATCGTTGCGGCCGCGCGGCCGGTGTGGTGCCGCGTAACCGGCGAGTTCACTCCGCGCGGCGGGCTCACAACCACGATCGAGGCGCGCTGGCCCCGCCGCAAGGGAAACTCCGCGAGCCGCCGGGGATAGACTTCCCGATGCACCTCGGCCATAATTTCGCAGTTGCCGGCGGGATTTTCACCTGCCGGAAGGAGGCATGATGAGTTCGACCCCGAATCCGGCTGGGGAAAATTTCGTGGCGGAGACAAGCGCTCTTCCGCGCTGGGTGACCTTGCTGTTCATCGTCGCGTTTGCGCTGGTCGGCTACCTGCTCTATGCCAGCTACGCGGAAAGGCAGACCCTTCAGAAAAGCCTGGCGGACGCCGACAAAAAGACGCAGGCCCTGGCCGCGCAGTTGGATCGGACGAATTCGCGCCTCGCGGATTTGAAGGGCCAGCTCGACGTGACGTCTCAAAAACTCGGGCTCACCGGCGATGAGGTGGCGCGCGCACGCAGCCTGGCGCAGACCGCCAAGAAAGAACAGGAAAAGAGCGACGCCGCGCTGCGCCAGCAAATCGGCCAAGTGCAAGCCGACACATCCACAAAGTTCGGGGAAGTGGCCACCGAAATCAGCGGGACGAAGACCGACCTGGCTGCCACCAAATCGGACCTCGAAGCCACCAAGGGCCGCATGCAAACCGCCATCGGCGACTTGAACGTGCAGAGCGGATTGATCGCGCGCAACCACGATGAGGTGGAAGAGCTCAAGCGCCTCGGCCAGCGCGATATTTTCGAGTTCACGCTGGGAAAGACGAAGGGCGCGCAGCGCGTGGGACCCATCCAGATCCTTCTGCGCAAGGTGGACCAGAAGAAATATCGCTATACGATGAATGTGGTGGCCGACGACAAGAGCATCGAGAAAAAGGACAAGACGGTGGGAGAGCCGGTGCAGTTCTACGTGCGCGGCGCGCGGGCGCCGTATGAAATCGTCGTTTTCGAACTCGCCAAAGACCAGGCGAAGGGCTACTTAAGCACTCCGAAATCCGCGTCGGCGCCTCCTCCCTCGAGCCCTCCGCCGGGTGACTAAACTGCGGTGAAACTAACAAGTCTTTTCGGCGGCGCGCGCAATTCTTTGCGGGAATCTGCGAGATTATGCTGGGGGTCGCAAAATTGAAGACGATGGGAAACCGGCCGTCAAGCCGAAAACTCTTCTTTCCCGGTGTGCTCCTGGCGCTGCTCCTGCCGGTTTCGCCGGCGTTTGCGCAAACCTCGTCCATCCCGTCCCGCTTATCGCCCGACACAATTTTTTACCTACACTGGCGCGGAAACGCGGGGATCGCGGGTGCGGACAAGAAAAACCATCTGCTCCAGCTTTTGGAGGATCCCGACTTTGGGCCGATCCGCGATGCAGCAGTGAAAGGGGCGCAGCGGAGTCTCGAATCCCCGGGCAACCCGGCGCCTCCACTGGGACTCGCGGATGTGTTGTCGCTGCTCGATAATCCCGTTGCGCTGGGCGTTGTGGCGAGCCCTCCGCCGAGCTCGGCCACGCCAGATGCGGCCCCACCCATCGCGGGCGTTTTTTTCGTGTACGACATCACGGGAAAGGCCGAACTGATCCAGCGATTGAAGGCCGCCAACGAGCAGAGCGGCCGGGAAGTCCCGACAGTCTTGAGCTACGACTTCGGCGGGACAAAAGTGGAGGCCCGCACCAACGGCACCAACGTCACCTACACGGCGCAGACGAAGACTCACTATCTGGTTTCGGACCAAAAGGGAATTATCGAGGATTTGATCACCCGGTTCGGCGGCCCGGCGAAACCGGGCTCATCTGTCACGCAGCTTCCCGAGTATCAGGCCATCCGCCCGTATCTTGGGCCGGACGCCGCCATCGAGTTTTTCGGGCGCGTTCCCAATCTGAACAAATTGATTCCCGCGGATCGGCGCGATAACCCGATTGCGAAAGCAGCGCTCCAACTCCATTTGGAAAAAATTCACGCGCTGGGCGGATGCGTGAGTTTCGCGAGCGAAGCAACGCGAGTGCGCGGCGCGGCACTGGGCGACACTTCTCCGGGAAGCCCGTTTGATTTGCTGGGCCCGAGCCGCGCGACTTTTCTCACGCAACCGATTGTTTATTCCGGCCCGGTTTTCAGCATGGCGCGGCTCGACCTGGCGGCGACCTATCAGTTGTTGCACGGCGCCGCCCTCGCGGCGCTGAACGACCAGCAGAAGGCCGTGATGACTCTTTATGAAGGGATCGCCCAGAATTTTCTGGGCATGCCGATTGTGGATGCGCTGCAACTTTTCACCGGAGAATTCTCCTCGCAATCCACCTTCGGCGTTGACGGCGCGCTGAACAAGCTGTTCGTCATCTCCATTCAGAAGCCGCAGGACGTGACGCGCATTCTTCGCGCGATAGCGGGCGGAATGATTGTAGGCGAAGAGACCGAAGGCGATGCAACTTATCTCAGCCTTTCGTATCCCTACAAAGGTCCTGAAACGGGCCAGCAGAAGCGCCAGCCTTACTTCCTGGCCGTGACGCCGCAATTTCTTTTCGTAGCGCCGAGGAAAGGGTTATTGAAGGACGCCGTCGCGCGCGGAAATCCCGCATCGGATAATGCCGCCGCGCAAAACGCCGGTCCGGGTCCGGAGATTCTCCACTTGCGGACGCTGCTGCCGGAAAAACTTTCCGGATTCGGCGGAGCCGACATGACGCGCATTCCGTGGGAGAAGCTCTTCCAGCCGGCTCCTGCGGGAGGCGAAGGGCCGCCAAGGACTTCACCTGTCTCCGCCCAGTCACCGGACTGGTTGAAATCGGTCAAGCCCGAAGCGCTGACTCGCCATCTGCACGGCGCTATCGGCGGCGAATGGAAGGATTCGAACGGCGCGTACTTTGATTGGTACATCGAGTAAGTCCGTGCGGCTGTTTCGGATTCTTTTGTTTGGGTTCGGGCCAGCGCTCGGCGCCGGATTCCTTGCGATTCCCTCCACTTTGGGCCAGCAAACGGGCCCGCAACAGCAGCCCGCCATTCGATCGACGACTGAAATCGTGAAAATCGACGTCAATGTGCAGGACAAGAGCGGAAACTTTCTCGATGGACTCGCGCAAACGGATTTCCGCGTGTTGGAGGATGGGAAAGAGCGCCCCATCGTTTTTTTCGCGCCCGTTGAAGCTCCCGCGCAGGTCCTGGTGATGGTTGAGACGAGCCCGGCGGTTTATTTGATCCACGAGCAGCACCTCTCAGCGGTGTACGCGCTGCTGGACGGACTTGCACCGGATGACCAGGTGGCGCTGGCTGCTTACGACCAGGCGCCTCGCGCCATTCTGGCGTTCACGACGGAGAAAGCGGAACTCGCCAGCGTCCTGCCGCAAATCCAGTACACGATCGGGATGGGGGATCTTCATTTGTACGATTCGATCACCACTGCGATCGACTGGCTCGCGCCGCTACAAGGAAAAAAAGCGCTGGTCCTGCTCAGCACAGGACTCGATTCATCGGCGCCGGAGCGGTGGCAGGCGCTCACCGAAAAGCTGCGCGCAGATGATGCGGTGATTTATCCAGTTGCACTCGGAGGATCGCTTCGCGAAACCGGCGGTAAGAAGAAGCCCCGCAAATCCGAGCATGGAGCCGGCACGCCGGCCGATGCGGGCGCTTCGGATCCTCCTAACCCGCTCAGCTTTGCCAAGGCGAATGAGGCCTTGCGGTCGATGGCGCGGATCACGGGAGGGCGCGTTTATTTTCCCGAGTCAGCGAAGGATTTTATTCCGATTTATCGCGAGATTGCCGCCGGATTGCGGCATCAATATGTGCTGGGGATCGCGCCGGAACACGACGGCCGATTTCATTCGCTGCTGGTTGAAGTCGTGGGCGGTCCCGGAGCGCGCCCTTCAGGCAAAGCAAAAGGCGCCGAATACAAAGTGTTTGCGCGGGAAGGCTATCGCGCGCCCTCGCCATGATCCGCGGAGCCATAGAGATAGCCTCGAAAATTTGCGGAATCGCGCTGATCCTGCCGCTCGCGGGTGCGTCGCGCCCGGCACAGCAGCAGCCACCCGCGGCGCATTTCGCGTATGGAGGAAATGCGGCGCAGGTTCCCGCCGAAATGATTGACAATCTTGTTTTCCTGCCGGTGCGCGTGAACAACAGCCAGCCAGCGCTCTTCCAACTGGATTCGAGCGCGGCCCGATCGTCCATCGATCCCGCGCGCGCTGCGGAAATCGGGCTCGCGGAACTGAGGCCGGCGATGCTGAATCTTTCGGGGCTCGACGTCACACTGGGGGCGCTGGCGACTGCCGCAAAAAAAGAGGGCTCCGCGCAAGTGGGGCGCCCATTCGAAGGGACACTTGGCGGCGATTTTTTCAGCGACCTCGTGGTGGAAATCGACTACGCGCGGCAGACCGTGCGGTTCTACGATCCCGGGACATACAATTATTCCGGCCATGGCAAGAGCATTCCGCTGACGGTAGCGGGAGGCCTTCCGCAAATTCCCGCGAAATTCAGCGTGACGGGAGAAAGGCCGCACGAAGGCAAGTTCATCGTTGATACCGCGCTGGAAGCTCCCGTGGTAATTTCAGACCGCTTTGCCGGCAGCCACCACGTTTTTTCCACGCGCGCGAAAACACTTCCCGCGTGGGATCCGGCAGCCGGCGGCGAGCAGAGCGCCGTCGTCGGGCGATTGAAAGGCTTTCACCTGGGCCCCTACGCCGCGGAAGGTGCGCTGGCTGTATTCTCCGCAGATTTAATTGGCACGGGCGACGCGCCCGCTGCCGGAGTAATCGGGGCAGGAATGTTGCGGCGATTCATCGTCACTTTCGATTTTCCGCACCACCAGTTGATTCTCGAGCCCAATGTGCATTTTGGGGAAACCGATCAGGAAGATAAAAGCGGGCTGGGAATCGTGGCCAAGGGGCCGGGATTGAAGACGTTCGAAATCGTGCAAGTATTGTCCGGGTCGCCGGGCGCGGAAGCCGGAATTCAAAAAGGCGACGTCATCGCCGGCATTGACGAGGATGCCGCGGCAGACCTGTCGCTCTCGGCCGTGCGCAACTTGTTTCGCCAAGTGGGCCACAAATACAAGCTCCAGCTCGAACGCGACGGAAAAACTCTCGAACTTACGCTTCAGATGCGACGGCTGATTTGAAGCCGAAGCGCTTCCAAAACGAGATGAAGCATCTCATGAATGCTGAATTGCAGCGCCGCTGGGAACTTCAGGGGCTGAAGCCCTGCAAAATCCGTCCTACTAATGTCGCGGTTGAAACCGCGACCCACAAAGCGGATTTATGAGATGGCTTGATCCCACGTTCAAGGCGCGTCAGTTGTGCTGACCGAGTCAAGCCTCGGTTCGATTGATTCGCTTTTGGCGCGCCTGACTGTGAAAAAGCGGCGTCAAGCCGCCCTTCGGCTTCGCTCAGGACAGGCCGCACTCCAAAAAAGCGGGCCTGCGGCGGCGATTGCAGATCGAGGATAGCAACAGAGCCGGGAAGTTTCTTAATATTCGAATTTTTTCAGAGTGCTGGCCATCGATTGGAGGCGCGCGTCCACCCTGGCAAAAACGCTGCCTGATGTAAATTTGCCGCGGGCGCCGCGCGCGCCGGCAGGAGTGCCGGTGAGAAGTTCGATGCCTTGCTCGACTCTGCCGACCGGGTAGATGTGAAATTGTTTTTTGGCGACGGCTTCGATCACTTCGTCGCGCAGCATCAAATCGTCTACATTTTCGGCGGGGATGAGCACGCCTTGCTTGCCGGTGAGGCCTTTCAATTTGCAAACGTAGTAGAAGCCTTCGATCTTCTGGTTCACGCCGCCGATCGGTTGAATATCGCCCTGCTGGTTCACCGAGCCCGTGACAGCCAGCTCCTGCCGGATCGGCAGCTCGGAGAGCGCAGAAAGAAGCGCGTAAATTTCAGTGGAACTGGCGCTATCGCCATCGACGCCGGAATACGACTGTTCGAAGCAGACGCTTGCAGCCAAAGACAGCGGCTTATCCTGAGCGAAGGTCCGGCGCAAATAACCCGCGATGATTTGCACGCCTTTATCGTGGAAGCGCCCGCTCAAATTCGATTCGCGCTCGATATTGATGATGCCCACTTTGCCGAGGGCCACCGACGCAGTGATGCGCACCGGCTTGCCAAACGCGTAGCCGCCGATTTCGAGGACGCTCAAGCCGTTGACCTGTCCGACGCGCTCACCGGTTGCGTCGATGAACAGCAGGTTCTGCTCGATCATTTCGCGGATTTTCGTTTCGGTGAGGTTATGGCGCTCGATTTTGGATTCGAGGGCGCGATGAACGTGTCCGGATGTGACAATTTCGGCCTGCTCCTGCTTCGCCATGTACGAGGCTTCGCGCGCCAGATCGGCGAGATCGAAAAACCGCGCGGTGATTTTTCCGCGGCGCCCCGCGCGGCGAACGCCGTGCTCGAGAATCGACGCGACCGCGGTGCGGTCAAACGCGCAGAGGTGCTCATCATCGCTCAATTTGCGCAGCCGGCCCCCATACTGGCGGATCACGTCTTCGGTCCAGTTCATTTCCTCGTCGAACTCCACGCGGACCTTGAAGATTTTCTTGAAATCATCCTCGTAGTCGTAGAGAAGCTCGTACATTTCGCGGTCGCCGATGAGGATGATTTTCACGTGGACGTCGATCGGCTCGGGCTTCAGCGCCGACGTGCTGAACGGGAAGAAAACGTCCACCGGCTGGATCTCGAGCTTTCCGTGATTGAGCGTCCGCTTGAGCGTGCGCCACACGCCCGCTTCGGTGAGCGCATCGAGCGCGTACATCACGAGGAATCCGCCGTCGGCGCGCAACAGCGAGCCCCCGCGCAGATCCATGAAATCGGAGCTCCATCCGCCGCGCGTGTCATAGCTGCGATGAATGGTTCCGAACATGTTTGCGTAGGTGGGAATCGTTTCGAAAATGACGGGGCATTTCTCGCGTTCGCCGTGCGCGAGAATCACGTTGACGCCGTAGACGCGGAAGGGATCGCGTTCCTGCCGCTCGGAGCGCGGGCCTCCGCCGCCTTCTGAAGGCGGCTGATCTTCCTCGCCCTCGCGCTCCTTGAACGGCTCGAGATTATCGAGAATGTGATGGCGGACTTCTTCGAGATACTCCGAAATCTGGGCGTTCGGATATTTTTCCTTGAGCTCTTCGATGACGCCGTCGACGAGCACCGAGGCGGCTTCCTGCTCGAGGTAGCTCATTTCGCTCGCCAATTCGCGCGACAGGGAAAGCGTCTTGCGGTAAACGACCGTGAATTCCTGGCGGAACTGATCGTATTTCCGCTCGAGGTCTTCGGCGGCGACGCTTTCGAGCTTTCCCTCCTGCACCATCTTGGGAATTTCTTCGATCGGCACCATCTGTCCGTCGAGGACCGGAAAAATTTCCGGCAAGGCCACGGCGCCTACCTGCATGCGGCCGAGCGCGAATTGTTCGCGAGCGATGCGGCGGGTGAAATCGTCCATCAGCTCTTTTTCGCGCTGGGTAAAGCGCTCGACAATGCGCGTCTTCTGGCGCTGGAAAGGCTCGCCTTCGAAGACCTGCGGAATCCTCCGGCGCAGAAAATCGATTCCCGATTCCATTTCCTTTTTGAACGCATTTGCCTGTCCGCGCGGCAAAGTGAGCAGGCGGGGCCGGTCGGTGTTCTTGAAATTGTTGACGTAGCAGCGGTCCGGCGCCGGCTCGCTCTCGACACGCAACTCTTCGATCATACGCACGATCATTCCGCCGCGGCTCGTGCCGGAAAGCCCGCACACGAACAAGTTGTATCCCGAAGCGTTCAGCTCCACACCCATGCGCAGCGCCCGCAGCGCGCGGTCCTGCCCCATATCGGCGCCGCTCGGCTCGACTTCCGCCGTGGTTTCGAACGGAATGCGCGAGGGATCGCAGGACCAGCGAAGCTTTTCCGGCGGCAAACCTTGAGGCGTGGAATTTGAGTTTTTGCCCATGAAACTCTTCGAAGCGCGCTACTCTAGCACGGCCTCCCGCTTCCTCCCACCCGCTTTGGATGCCGTGTTTCTACCCGATGGTGTGGGCGCGTAAAGATCGAGCACACTCGCGGCAGTGGCCACGACGATCGGCCCGAGCACAACTCCGAGCATGCCGAACACGCTGATTCCCCCGAGCACGCTGATGAAAATGACGAGGCCTCCCATTTCGGCCCGGCCGCTGATGATCCACGGGCGAATTACGTTATCCACCAGCCCAACGACGAGGCCGCAGGCAACCGCCAGGAGGACTCCTCGGGCGATGTGTCCGCCGGCCATCAGACTGATTGCTGCCGGGACCCAGATCAGCGCGGAACCCACGACGGGGACGAGGGAGAAAAATCCCATCATTACGCCCCAAAAGATCGGCGAATGGATTCCGGTAAGGCCGAAGGCAAGGCCGCCCAATATGCCGTGGGCGACCGCGGAAACGACGCTGGACGTCACACTGGCGAAAATCAGGTCGCGCGCCTCGCGAATCATCCGGTTGCGATGCTCCTCTTCGAACGGCAATACTTGGCGGAGGCGCCCCACGATCGATTCGCCATCGCGAAATAGATAGAACATCGCCAGAATCGTGACGCTCAGGTGGAAAAGGAATGCGGCCGTATTGCGCAAGGCCGCGCCCAGGTGTGCGGCCAAAAACTCGGCGGCTTGATCGGCGTACCGGTGGACGATCGTGGAAAGGTCGCCCGGATTGGCATCCGGGAATCGCGCCTGGATGTGCGTCCAGAGATCGGTAACCCAGCGAAACCGCCCGCTGGCAACCTGGAGCTGAAGCTCCTGCACCGCCATTACTCCCTCCCTGACGAACGCTCCCGCCACCGCAAGCGTCGGCACGATGAGGATGAGGGTGACGCCCAGGGTGCAGGCCACGGCGGCAAGCGTCGGTCCCCAGGGCTTCGCAAGCCGCTCGTACACCGGAAAGGCGATCACGACGAGAACGACGGCCCAGGCAAGCGCGGCGACGAAAGGCTCAAAGACAAGGAAGACGAGGTAGGCCACCAGGGCAATGATGCCGTAGAACAGAGCGGTGCCCAGCCGCTTTTGCGAGCTGAGTTCCGATGTCAATGCCACTCACTTTCTGCGGGCCGGCAAGGAGACTGATAGTGGCAATTCGAGCGTTTGTCAACAGCGCGGTGGCGAGCCGGCAAGGCCGCGCGGGTGATATAATGTTTCGAGATTTTCGTTGAACCCGCCATGGCAGACCCTGCCTGCAAGCATTTGCGCACGCGCTTGATCGCGAAGGATGACGATGCCCAGTACGTCGAATGCCTCGATTGCGGCGAAATTCTGGAGGCGGGAGAACTCAACGAGGCCGGCGACTTTGGCGAATCGCTTTCGGATGCCTGAGGGAAATCAGAGCCGGCGGAAAAGAATTCTTTCCCCCAAAATGTGCCCGGCGTAAAATGCGCGCCGAACGGTCGAGGGAGGCTTCCATGCCGAAGTTCTTCATCCTTTGCGCTCTTGGGCTCGCGATGTGCAGTTACGCGCCGGCACAGCAACCATCCAAACCCGGCGAAAAGGTTCCACCACCCTTCAAAATGCCTCCGGAAGCGGCCAAAGAGGTCAACCCTGTCAAGCCCACGGCCGCGTCACTGGCGCAAGGCAAAAGGACCTTTGGCATCGACTGCGCAATGTGCCACGGCGACGATGGCTCCGGGAAAGGGGACCTGGCCGAAGACATGAAACTGAAGCTGCCTGATTACCGCAACCCCGCTTCACTGAAGGACCTAACCGATGGCGAAATGTTCTACATCATCAAAAACGGGAAAGGCGATATGCCGCCGGAAGGCGAACGCGCCAAGCCGGACGATATCTGGAATCTTGTGAATTACATCCGGTCGTTCGCGAAGAAGGAATCTTCGGCGGAATCCAAGCCTGCCAATCCCTAACGGGGAGGGCCCCCGCTTCCCGCGGCTGCCTGGAAGGAAGAAATCGTCTCACAAATGCCGAATTGCAGCGCCGCTGGGAACTTCAGTGGCTAAAGCCTCGCAAATGCGGCCGTTCTAATGTCGCGGTTGAAACCGCGACCTACAAAGCGGATTTATGAGAATGGTCCGTTCCAGATTTTCAGGCGGCGCTATTTCTTGGCGAGACTCCGAATGAAAGCGACGAGGTCTCCCAGGTCACCCTTGCTCAGGTCGCTCACCGGCTTCATTCTTCCTTTTCCCTGAGTAATCACTTTCTGGATGTCCGCGTCGCTCAAGGCTTGTACGTCTTTCGACGAGAGCGGCGGAATCGGAGGGTTGAATGCTTTCCCGGCAGGGCCATTGCCGGAAGCATCCTTGCCATGACAGATTGCGCATTTCTTGCCAAACAGTTCTTTCCCCGCCTCGGCGTTGCCAGCCGGAGCCGCAATCGCCGCGGGGGCCAGAATGAACGCCAAAGCTGCGAATCCAACGAGTTTGCTCATCCTTTCGCCTCCTGAGTTTATTCTGACGGATTTTTTTCCAACTTTCGAATCATCAGGAACAGCCCAATCACGACGCAGAAGATGGTGATGACCGAGACGAGGAGTCCCTTGCGGCGATACTGGAGCTCCGCGATGGCCTCTTCTCCCTGCCGCCAGGTTTTCTGCGTGACTTTCAGCCCTGCCTGAATTTCCGGGTCCACGCGAGAGAGGGTCACGGAGTGAAGTTCAACGCGCGCCTTCGTGAGATGGTCGCGCGCCTCGCTCTCGGCCAGTTGGGCATCGCTCACTTCCATTCCGGACCGCTCCGCGCGGCCGAGGAGTTCGTCGGACCGTTGGATCGCCGTGTCCAGCTTCACGAGGCTGTCGTGGACTTTCTGTGCTGTGCCGGCGCCGGCGTCGCCTTCCGAATGGCACGTCATGCAAATCGAATCTTTGCCCGTTCCAATCATCGCATCGGTCGGATGGAGGATGCCATGGTTGCTGTGGCAGGTGACACAGCCGGGCAAATTCATACTGGCGAAGGCGTCCTTATGCGGTCCAGCGTCGAACACCTGCGCCTGGAAAACGTGGCACGTCGAGCAAACTCTGGCAACGGAATCGACCCCTGGAGGAGCGGCGCCGTGGCTTCCATGGCAAGTGGAGCAGGTGGGCGCGCTCAAATCTCCGCGCACGGCGAGCGCCTGGTTATGGACACTGTGCGAATAAAAATCGAATTGATTGGTGGGAATCTTGAAATCCTTCATGTAGTTCGGGTCGGCGTGGCAATGGGCGCAGGTGGTTGCCACATTCAGCGGATACACCCCAGAGCGCGGGTCGTTGGGCGGCTGGATACCATGAACGCCGTGGCAATCGACGCACACCGCGACTTTCGAATTGCCTTTCGTCAGTTCCTTGCCGTGGACGCTGGTCAGATACTGGCTGTATTGGTCCGTGCGCAGGGACGGATTGTATTTGCGCATGTAGGCGGCGTCGGAATGGCATTTCGCGCAGAGAGCGGGAATCTGCTTCCGGTCGGTAAGCGGCCGAAATCCTTTTGCGGGGCTCATGGCCACGGAAGGATCGTCGCTTGAGGCATCGCCGCCGTGACAGCTCACACAAGTCAGCCCGTTTCGGCCGTGGATGCTTCCTAGAAATTCGTCGGAGGTCACCTTCAGCGGGGGATCGAACTGGGAATGGCAATTGAGGCAACTGATTTTGGTTTGAGCGGGAAGGGGAGCAGAAGAGAATGCCCTTACGAAGAGCAAGAATCCCAGCACTGCGCCGCCCCGCCGCCAATCATGAGGCGCGCTTCGCACGCTTGAAGTCACGCGTGCCGGTTCTTGGTGGTGCGTGAGAATGTTTTTGCTCTCCTGCAATCTGCCTCACGTCTTTCGCGATTACTTTGCGAGGTAGCCGTAAATGGTCATTGCGACGATGTAGGCCAGCGCAAACACCCCAATGCCGGCGATGAGCCGGTGCTTGCGGCCGGGCTCGCCACGGTCGAAGAACGGGAGCAGCGTCCAAATCAGCGCAGCCACACCAATCCCCACCGCACCGAGCAGCTCTCCGCTAATACCCAAGACCTTAGCCGGAATCACTTTCAGCGTCTGAAACATGAACATGAAATACCACTCCGGCCGGATCCCAGCCGGCGCGGAGGCGAATGGATCCGCCTTTGTGCCCAGCTCCCACGGTTTCAATGCCGCGAGCGCTCCCAATATTCCGAGCGCAATGTACCAGGCCATGAGTTCGCGCAGCAGGAAATTCGGGAAGAAAGGTATATCGCGAGCCACAGCGGGCCTGGCGCGCCATTCCGCCTCGACGCCGGGGGGAACACTCATCCCGGTCCTCTGAATGAGCAGAAGATGAAGACCGAGGAACAGAGTAGCCAGCCCGGGAAGCAGCGCCACATGAAATCCAAAAAAGCGCGTGAGTGTGGCGCCCGTCACGTCTTCTCCCCCGCGCAAGAACACCAGGATCCATTTGCCCACGACCGGCACTTGCGCCGGCAGATCCGTCCCGACTTTTGTGGCGAAGAACGAAAGCGTGTTCCAGGGCAAAAGATAGCCGCTGAAGCCGAAACAGAGAACCAGCACCAGAAGCACCATCCCGCTGAGCCACGTGAGTTCTCTCGGCTTGCGGTAAGCGCGCATGAAGAACACGCTGAACATGTGGGCAAACGCGGTGAGAATCATCAGGTTCGCGCTCCAGGAATGAATCGAGCGCACCAGCCAGCCAAATCTCACCTGCGTCATCAGGTACTGGACGCTCTCGAAGGCGTCATTCGGAGTCGGCCGGTAGTAGAGCAACAGGAGAATCCCGGTCACAACCTGAATTCCGAAGAGAAAAAGCGTCATGCCGCCGAGAAAATAAAAAGGAGTGTAACGGTGCAACGGGACGGTCTTGTGGCGGAGAAAGGCGAGCACTTCATTCAAATGGAAGTGTTCTTCGAGCCAGGCCCGAGTGTTGTCGATGGCGCTCATCTATGTATTGCGCGCTCGCCGCGCGTAGATTTCGTCCCCTTTGACGATTACTTCGTAGGCTTGCAACGGACGCGGAGGCGGGCCGCTGATATTGCGTCCATTTAGGTCGTAGAGGCCGTTGTGGCAGGCGCACCAGATATCGCGCAAGTCAGGGCGATATTGAACCGTACAGCCGAGGTGCGAACAAACGGCGGAAACGGCAGCGTATTTACCATCCGCTTGCAAGACGAGCAAGGCAGGACGGTTACCGAACCGAAAGATCTTTCCCGTGTTGGGTTTGAGTTCCCCCACTTTTCCCGCGAGGGCCAGATCGCTTTCCAATTCCGCAGCCGGAGGAGGAATCAGGTAGCGCAAGACCGGATAAACGAACGAGGCAAGCGAAGCCAAGATGCTCGCGCCAAGGAATCCTTCCACGAAATGCCGCCGGTCGGGCGCAGAGGCTTTTGTATCCTGCATTCTCTGAACGCCTCCGATTCATGAGCCGCGGGGCCACATTATCGCCACGCGGGCTACGCGCGCAAGGTGAAATGTAATGCGGGAGCCATAGAATCTCCAGGGTATGGTCCGTTTCCCAATCGGGGAGGATCAGCGAATACCCAGCTGATCGATCAACCGAAGAACATCCGCAGCAGATACATCGTAGAGCGAGTGTTCGTCCTCCTGCTCCAGCCGCTCGCGAAGATACTCTGCGGCGATATAGCTGGCCTCGCGGTCGGTGGGGTTACGCCTGGCGCGCGCGGCGAATTCCACGAATGCCGGATGCGCGAGCCCGAGCACGACTCCCTTGCCATCGACAAAAAATTTGCAGTCGATCGTATCGCTGTGCCGGGTAGCAATGCCGTTCCAGCAATGTGAGAAGCGGCAGCGGTAAATATAGTCCGTCACTTTCGAAGGGACATCGAAAGCGCCGATGAAATCGCTCATCGCGCCGGAATTCGGAATCGTGGGAGCGGCTGCGGCAGGCTTGGTCATGACGCAGCTTATCTCCTGGTGCCGACGGCGGCTGGTTGGGCGGAACGCTGATAGCTCTGAATCGCCGCGGCAACTCCGGCGCCGGCGGGGAGGCGGAATCCCTGATCCGAAAGAGCTTTTTCCATGGCCGCCAGGAACAACAGCACGTTCGGTTTCTGGCAGGAATAGCCCATCAGACCGACGCGCCAAATTTGACCCTTGGTGGGGCCAATGCCGCCCCCGATTTCGATGTGGAATTCGTCGAGCAATTGCTGGCGCACTTTCCGATCGTCGATCCCGCTCGGGATTTTCACGGCCGTTACGGTGATGAGGCGATCGGAGGGTTCGCGAACAAACAGTTCGAGCCCCATCGCGTCCACGCCGGCAACGAGCGCCTGCTGGTTCTGCGCGTGGCGTTCCCAGCGCGCCTCGAGCCCTTCTTCCAGCACCAGGCGCAACGCTTCGCGCATGGCGTAGATGAGCGAGACTGGAGGAGTGTGATGGTAGGTGCGTTCGCCTCCCCACATCGAGAGGATCGGCGTCAGATCGAAATACCAGCTTCCCACGGGCGTCTTTCGATTGCGCATCAGATCTTCCACTCTGGCGTTCACCGTGATGGGCGCCATTCCCGGAGGAGCGCTGAGCGCTTTTTGGGAACCGCTGAAGCAAATATCGATGCGGTCGTGATCCACATCGAGGGGAACGCCGGCAAGCGTCGCTACCGCATCCACCACGAGCAGCGCGCCCAATTCATCGGCCACTTTTCGATAGTCCTCAAGATGCTGGACGACACCGGTGGATGTCTCTCCGTGCGCGAGACCGACAAACTTGATCTTTCTCCCTTTCCCCGCGCGACGAATCTCTTCGGGATCCGCCGGGTGGCCGAGCGCTGCATTCACTCGAATGACTTTCGCGGGGCTGCGTTCCGCGATGATGGCCATCCGCTCGGAAAACATTCCGTTCACGCAAACAATGCATTCGTCGCCCGGTTCGACCGGATTCAGGACTGCCGCTTCGATTCCCCCGGATCCGGACGCGGAGATGGGAAAGGCAATCCGGTTCTGCGTCTGAAACACCTGGCGCAGCAGAACAGGCAAATCGCCCATCATCTCGGTGAACCACGGGTCCAAATGCCCCACCAGAGGCGCCGCAAGCGCGCGATACACCCTCGGGTCCATGCACGAAGGGCCTGGGGTCAGCATCAGCCGGGAAGGGGGTGCCAACTCGCCGATTGGTTCAGCCATGGTCGTTTTCCTCGCAGCGGTTCCGCTCGCGCCGAATTAGGGGCTGTCGCCGGCGATGATGCGGACGAGCACCTTGGACTTAAGGGGCGGCTTTTGAGGTTCCTAGTTTCCCTAAATGGGGGTGTTTGGGTCAACGACCAATATGGCCAAGGAGGCTGCTGCGGGCGGGAGCCAAGCTTCCAGCGCCATCGCTGAACGTCTTGAAATATGCGGCGTTAAAGCTGTTAGCGGTTTCGCAACTCTGGCCGCGGTTTGTTGAAAGGCCTATACCCCTATGCTAGATTGCCAAATTAGCCCCTTTTTTGCGTATGACTGACGGGAAAATTGCCGCTGCGCACAAGCCAAAAATCTCGCAAGTCGAGGTGTATTGGCACACGGTCAAGTACCGCACTGTGGTGCTCTACGCCATCGCGGCGCTCGCAATCGTTCTGGCCTCCGGCTATCTGATTTTCCCGGAGACTTCGAACTCGCTGATCCAGCATATTTCCGAGGCGTTTCCAGTCCATGATAGCGGCGTAGCCACCATCAGCGCGCGGCAGGCAAGATTCGTCAACCTGGACGGCAAAGTGCAAGTGAAAAAAGTCAATTCCGTCCAGTGGATGAACGCCGATTACCAGCTCACCCTCGACAAGGGCGACGCGATCCAGACCGGCCCGGAAGGCGTCGCGCGCATTGCCTTTGCCGATGGAACCACGTATACGGTGAAGGGAGACACTTACGTAACTGTCGAAGACAACAGCGTGGAGCAAGACCGCGCCACCAAAGTCGGCATGCACATCAGCTCGGGCCAAGTAGACCTCGCTACGGGCACCTGGGAAATGCCCGGGTCAAAAGCGGAGGTTTCCTTTGAGAGCGCCGTGGCCTCCCTGCGCGCCAATACGCACGCGGCTGTCCGCAGCGACCCGAACACCAAGGAAGAGGAAATTACCGTGGCATCGGGCGGTGCAGAACTGAATCGCGGCAATGAGCACCTCGATATCGGCCAGTGGGAGCGCGCATCGTTTACGGCCGGCGGCGGTCCGATCACCAAGTCGGAGGTGCTGGCTCCTCCGCAGCTCGCCGAACCGATCAATCTGGCGGCCGTGATCGTGGCGGACCCCAAACAAGATCCGGTTCACTTCTCGTGGAAGACGGTAGCCACCGCGCGTTCGTACGAATTTCAGGTCAGCACCACGGCGATGTTCAATCGCATCGTGATCGAGAAAAAGCTTACGGGGACGAATCTCGATGTTTCCGGTCTCACACCGGGCGACTATTTCTGGCGCGTGCGCGCGGTCGACGACAAGAACAACACCAGCGACGCGAGCGATCCCTTCAAGTTCATGCTTGCCGCGCAAGGCAAAGAGCAGGAGATGCAGCTGGAAGTGGACTCGCCGGAGCTTCACGGGAATAATGTGGAGATCAGCGGACGGACGGAGCCGGGGGCGGCGCTGATCATTAACGGAGATCAAGTGGCCGATATCCAACACGACGGGCATTTCCGTTATTTCACCCCGCCGATGACGCGCGGCAGCCACACCATCGTCATTACGGGACAAAACCGGCGTGGAGGAACGGCGATCAAGAAACTCGACGTGGTGATCCCGTAAGCGGCTCGCCGCAGGGAAAGCCGAACAACGCCCAACCAATTCGCCGCCGCAGCGGCGCTCGAGAATCCTGGGGGGAAGCAAGACGTGACGAAAAACGGCTACAACATGAGGTCGGTCTTCAGCCTGTTCTCCTCCGACCTAGCCATTGATCTGGGGACCGCAAACACGCTTGTGTTTGCGCGCGGCAAAGGAATCGTAGTCAACGAGCCTTCCATCGTGGCCATCAATAAGAACAGCGGCGAAGTAGTCGCCGTCGGCCGCGAAGCAAAGGAAATGCTGGGCCGCACGCCGGGAAACGTGGTCGCCATCAAACCGATGAAGGATGGCGTGATTGCGGACTTCAAAGTCACCGAGCGCATGCTCACCTATTTCATCCAGAAAGCCCACAACCGCCGCGTGCTGGTTCATCCCCGGATCGTGATCGGCGTTCCCAGCGAAATCACGCCCGTGGAAAAGCGCGCCGTGCAGGACTCCGCGTACCGTGCCCGGGCGAGCGAAGTTTATCTGGTGGAGCAGGCCATGGCCGCCGCGATCGGAGCCGGCCTGCCCATCGAAGAGCCCTCCGGAAACATGGTGGTTGACATCGGCGGAGGAACCACGGACATCGCCGTCATTTCCATGAGCGGCATCGTCTACTCGCGCTCGGTCCGCGTGGCCGGGAACGAAATGGACGAAGCGGTGATGCACTATCTCAAGCGCAAATACAATTTGCTCGTGGGCGAACGCACTGCCGAACAGATCAAAATTGAAATCGGCTCGGCGTATCCTCTGGAGAAGCCGCTGACCCTCGAGGTCAAGGGCCGCAACCTGATTGAAGGCGTCCCACGCACCGTCACGATTGACGATAGCGAAATCCGTGAAGCGCTCTCCGAGTGCGTCGCCACCATCTTAAACGCGATTCGAGTGGCCCTCGAGCGCACACCGCCCGAGCTTTCGGCCGATATCAGCGACCGCGGCATCGTGCTGACCGGCGGCGGCGCGCTGCTCAAGAATCTCGATAAGCGCATCCGCGAAGAGACTGGATTGCCCGTGTCGATCGCCGATGATCCGCTGGCATCGGTTGTGCTCGGGACCGGGAAAATGCTGAGCGATTTCCGCCTGCTGCGGCTTGTTTCTATCGACTGACTCGCTGCTGCGGCCGATTCAAACGCAGGTGCAAGTGGCGTCTGTGTTCCGAGATATTCGATAGGATTTGAGGTGGGGTTCGAGGTTCCAGCCTCCAGCCTCGAGCTTCCAGATTATGCCCGACATCGTCACACGCCATCGTCCCCTCGCCCTCCTCGCCGCCGCGATCATTTTTCAGGTGTTGCTGCTGGCGTTTCAGATCAAGCGCGAACATGACGTGCCCTTGGTGCGCCATTGGGCCGTCGAGCTGCTGACCCCATTTGAGCGCGCGGGCACATGGTCGCTTTCGAAGGTGGGCGGCATCTGGCACGGCTACATCGCGCTGCGCGACACTCGCGCGGAAAACGTCCGCTTGCAGGGCGAGGTCGAAAGGCTGCGGATGCGCAATCGCGAACTCGAAGGCCGCTCCGCGGAAGCTCAGCGGCTTGCAGGGCTGCTGAACTTCCGCGAATCTCACCCGGAAGCGCCCATGCTCGCGGCGCAGGTGATCGGAGCGAGCGCCGATCCCAACTCGCACACTTTGTTTATCAATCGCGGCGAAAAGGATCATGTGCGGCGGAATCTTGCCGTGGTTACTCCCGACGGCGTCGTCGGCAAAATCGTGGAAGTGTTCGCGTCCACATCGCAGGTGCTCCTCATCAACGACAAGGAAAGTGGCGTCGGCGCGCTGCTCGCCGACACGCGCACGCACGGGGTCGTAAAAGGGATCGGCGATCCCGAGCCCCGGCTCGACTACATCGCGAACGACGAAAAGGTTCAAGCCGGCACGGCGATTTTCACATCCGGTGAGGACCGCATCTTTCCGAAGGATCTCCCGATTGGCACGGTCGAAGCTGCTTCGCCCGGAAATCCATTCCAGACGATTCGCGTGCTTCCGGCGGCGCACCTCGACCGGCTGGAGGAGGTTTTGGTCCTCCTTTCGCAGCAGGAGCTCGCGCCGAAAAAATCCGAACCATCCGCCGTTGCGGCCCTCCAGGGATCCGCTTCGTCCGGGAAAGCTGCTGCTCCGGCATCGGGAAACGCGGCCGCCCAAAAATCATGGAAGCCTGCTGCGCCCCCAGTCTCGAAGCCGCCGGCGCCCGAGAAGCCTTCGCCGGAAGAGCCGGGGCCCGCGCCTCCTCAGTAAAATGTCCTACATGCTCAATCCCGGTGCGCAGTCGGAACCCAATATCGAAGTCCATAAGTTCTATGGCGGCACGATCCTGTTTGCGACGATCCTCGCGCTCGTCCTTCAGGCGTTCGTCCATAAATTTGGCCGCTGGTCGGAACTGGTTGACCTGCCTTTGCTGGTGACGATTTATTTCGGAGTCAGCCGGCGCAACCCGGCTACCGGCCTGTTTCTCGGCGGCGCGATTGGCATCGTCCAGGACGCCCTGAGCCACGACAACCCCATCGGCCTGTACGGGATCGCGAAAACCTGCGTGGGTTACCTGGCATCGTCGATCGGCGCTCGGATTGATACCGAGCATCCGATCGCCCGCTTCGGCCTGGTTTTCTTCTTCTTTCATTTTCATCAGGCAATTCTAACCATCACGCAGCGCGTTCTGCTGAATCGCCCCGCGGCGTTCGTCAGCCCCCGGCTGCTCCTCGACTCGCTCGTCACCGCTGCCGTTGCCGTGGTTCTCTTTGCCCTTCTCGACCGGTTGCGCAAACCCTCGTAAAATGGGCCTACTCTCGCCCCAATCCGGAAGTCCAGGTTAATTCAAAGGACATCGCGACTTGCGGCTCGCAGACTTCAAGTGATAATTTAAAGAGCACTTCGAGTCCCGCCGAGTTTTGGGTCGAAGAGCGCACCAGGGCCGAGTACGACCCACCGCGCAGGAGTTCTGTTGGCACCGTGGACTGTTAACGACCAGAAAATCCCTCAGGGGCGTCTGGCTCTGATCTCCTACTTATCCGTGATTTTTGTCCTCCTGCTTATGGTGGGGTTCTGGAAGTTGCAAGTCGTTCAGTCCGGCCATTTTGTCGATCTCGCCGAACGCAACCGCGTGCGCTCGATTCCGATCATCGCGCCGCGCGGGCCCATGCTGGACCGCGAGGGCCGCATCCTGGTGGATAGCTATCCATCGTTCAGCATCCTGCTCCTGCGCGAGGATATGAGGGCGGTCGAAAAGAGCTTGCCTCAGATTGAAGAGGGCCTTGGAATCAGCCGCAACGACGTGATGGACCAGCTCGACGCCGCGAGGAACGAGCCCAAATTCCAGCCGATCGTGATTAAACCCGCCGCGAGTGTGGCAGATATCGCCTTTGTTGAATCGCATCGCGCCGATTTGCCTGTGCTCGAATTGATGATGGTCCAGCGCCGCCGCTACCAGCTCGGCGACATGCTGGCCAACGGCATCGGCTACGTGGGAGAAGTCTCCGCGCATGAACTCGAGCGCAGCGACGGCCACTATCGGCCGGGCGATATCGTCGGCAAGGCGGGCCTCGAGAAACAGTACAACGATGTGCTCGAGGGCACCGACGGCATGCGGCGCGTCGTGGTGAATAGCGTCGGCAAAGTGATGCGTACCCTCGACAATGTAGAAGCCATTCCCGGCAAGCCGATCCAGCTCACCATCGACTACGATTTGCAGCTCGCCGCCGAAACCGCCATGGCCGGCAAGGAAGGCGCGGTGGTGGCCATGGACCCACGAACGGGCGAAATCTTCGCGATGGTGAGCCGCCCGACATTTGATCCAAACGATTTCGCCGTGCGCATTCAGCAGGCGCAATGGGACAAGCTCAATGATGACCCCGCGACGCCGCTTCTCAATCGCGCCATTCAGGCGCAACTGGCGCCGGGATCGGTGTTCAAGATCGTGATGGCCACGGCGATGCTCGAGACCAAGGCCGTGCCGGAAACCCTCACGGAATACTGCCCCGGCTACGCCACGTTTTACGGCCGCATGTTCAAGTGCCACGTATACGGCAAGGGTGCCGGGCATGGCGAGGTGGATTTTCACAAAGCCATCGTGCAGTCCTGCGACGTTTACTTTTACAATGTGGGAAAACTTCTGGGAATCGATCGCATTTCCAAGTACGCCACAGCGCTTGGTTTAGGCCGCCGCACAGGCATCGATCTGCCGAGCGAAGAGTCCGGCCTTGTGCCCTCGGAAGAGTGGGCGGAACGTGTCCTTCACCGCAAATGGTATGCCGGGGAAACGATTTCTGTCGCCGTGGGCCAGGGAGCCGTGACGACCACCCCCATCCAGCTCGCGCGCATGATCGCCGGCGTCGCGAGCGGGGGCGCATTTGTCCAGCCGCACTTGCTCAAAAATTTCCCGAATCCACGCGTCGATCATTTCGAACTTTCGGACGCGACCGTCGAGAAAGTTACGCAGGGGATGTATGGCGTGGTGAATGAAGGCGGGACGGCTGCCGGCGCGCGCCTTCAGAATATTGAATTCTGCGGCAAATCCGGCAGCGCGCAAGTGATCGGCTACGACGTACGGAACCGTCTGGGCAAGCAGCGGGAGTTTAAGGACAACGCGTGGTTCGTTGGGTACGCGCCTCGGCGGAATCCGGAGATTGTCGTCGCCGTGTTAGTCCAGGGCGGCGAGCACGGCGGCGCGGTCGCAGGCCCGATTGCGCGCGACGTGGTGAAGGCCTATTACGACAAGAAGAATGCTCGCTCGCAGGAGCAAGCTTCCAAAGAGTCCCCTGCACAGCCGGGCGTGCCGCGGCCAATCGCCGTGACCGTCGGAGGGCAACATCCGTGAGAGAGGGTCCCCGCATTCAGGACTTCGATTGGACGTTGATGGCTATCGTCTGCGCCATCACCGGGGTCGGTGTCCTCGAAATTTATTCTTCCACGCATGCGAGCGCTTCGATAGCCGGCTTGCAGTGGCGGCAATTGATGTGGGTCGGACTGGGAATCGCGGGAATGTTCATCATTTCGCGGATCGATTACCACACCCTCCTCGACCAAGCTCCCGTGTTTTACATGGTGGGTGTTGCGAGCCTGCTGCTTGTTCTTGCCATCGGCCACTCGAAATTTGGCGCCAAACGCTGGGTGGGAATCGGCGGGTTCAATTTGCAAGTGTCAGAGCTCATGAAATTGATTATAATCATCGTGTTGGCCCGCTACTTCAGCGAAGTCCGCACCGACCGGCTGACTTTGAGGGATCTGCTCAAGATTGCCGTAATGACTCTGATTCCGGTCGGCCTGATCCTGAAGCAGCCCGACCTTGGGACCGCGATGGTGCTGGTCCCCGTTGCGCTGGTTGGGGCCTTCCTTGCAGGGATCGATTGGAAACACGCTCTGGTCGGTGTGGTTCTTTTGGGGCTTTTGATTCCCCTCGGCTGGAATATGCGGCGTCATTTGAAGCCGTACCAGCAGCAGCGCCTTCAGACCTTCCTCCATCCGGAGGAAGACCAGCGCGGCGCCGGGTATCAGATTTTGCAGTCCGAGATTGCAGTCGGCTCGGGAGGCTTTTGGGGCAAGGGATTCGGAAAGGGCAGCCAGAATCAGTTGGGCTTTGTGCCCGTGAGATACTCGGATTTCATTCTGGCTGCGCTGGCGGAAGAGCAGGGTTTTATTGGGGTTTGCATCGTCTTGCTTTTGTACCTGGGTTTGATTCTGCGGCTGGTGGATAACGCGCAGAAGGCGAAAGATCGTGCCGGGGTGTACGTGGTGATGGGAGTCACCGCGATCCTGGGCTTCCACGTTCTGGTCAACGCTGCGATGGTGATTGGCTACGTTCCGGTCACCGGCATCCCCCTGCCGCTTATGAGCTACGGCGGATCAGCAACGGCTTTTGTGTTTTTGGCTTTGGGCCTGGTGATGAACGTTCGAATGCGGCGCTTCGTGAACTAGGCCTCGAAAAAACGAGTGCCCGGCCCGCGCAATTGCGAGGAGACCGGGGTTTGAGTTTTGACTGAGGAAAGCATCGGTTGAAGGAAATCACCCAGCAGCGCGATCACTCCTTCCTGGGCGGCCCGTCGTGGCACATCCAAAATCATCAGGCGCGCCACGCCGGCCGGGCGTCAGCGCCCGTGTGTGCCGCCGCGGCCCGATGCGCTATGAGGAGTTTCCATGTCGAAGGAAATGGTTATTTCGGCGAACCCCCACGAGACGCGGGTCGCCATTTTGGAAGAAGGACAGCTCTGTGAATTCTACGTCGAGCGGGAAAAAGAATTTGCGTTAGTCGGCAGCATCTACAAAGGCCGCGTCACTCGCGTGCTGCCCGGCATGCAGTCGGCCTTCGTGGACATCGGTCTCGATAGCGACGCCTTCCTGTACGTGAGCGATTTCCTCGAGGATATCGAGGAATTCGATCACATCGTCACGACCGTCGAGGACAAAGTCCAGAAGATGGAGGAACAGGGCGGCCAGGTCTTCGCGCCAGCAGCGACGGGCGCGTCGACGCTGGAGCCTGCCGATGTGGTGTCGCTTCCGGTAGCGGCCTCCGAGCTGCCTCCGTCCGGCGAACCCGCCTCTCCAGCACCAATCTCTGAGGCGACGCCGGCACCGGCTTCGCCGGCTCCGAGTCAGCCTGTCCATGACCGCGGCCGGTTCGAACATCGCCGCCACGATGAACGCCGCGGTGGCCGTTTTGAGCGTCGCGGTGGACGCCGCGGGGGACGCCCGGGCCGCGGCGGGGGACGCGGCAGCGATCGCCGCTATGGACGCGACCTGCCGCAATCGAAATATGCTCCCCGCACGCCGTACAACGATCGATCGACCGGCACAGACTCTGGGGAAGGCCACCTCTCCGTGATTTTGCCGGGAGAATCGCTCGCAAAGTATCGAGACAGAGGACCCGCAGCCACCGAATCAGCCCATCCCGTTGAAGAGCCGCAAGCAGCGCCGCAGTTCAACGCGGCCCCTGAGCCATCGCCCGAACCGACTCACGAAATGCCGGTTCCGGCTCAACGTGAATTTCAGGCTTCTTCCGGCGGCGGACTCGAGCCCCTCCCCGGCGAGTCGCTCTCGAAATGGAAAACGCATGAGCTTCCTGCCGACGAGCGCGCGCCGATCGCTTTTCCCGTGCCCGAGCGGCGGCCCGAGATGGAGGAGCGCGAGGCGCTCGGAGTTCACGAGTACCACGCCCCTGAAGCGCGCGGAACTGAGCCTGCCGAGCAGCCTGCCGCCGAGTTGAGCGAGGAGGAAGCCACGTCGCTCGCCGAGCAGGTCGCCGAGGCTCAATTCGAGGAAGCCGCCCGCGCCGCCGAAGACCGCGCATTTGCCTCACCCGAAGACGCTCACCATCACGAACTTTCCGACGCGGAAGATTCTGCGATCGAGACATCTGAATCGGACGAGCTCTCCAGAGCGGAAGCCGAATCTGAACACGAAGCGGAGTTGGAAGCCGAGGAAGCAGGCGCGGGGCAGGAGGAGTTTCTGGCGTCCTCCGGTGAAAGTGAACAGCCGGAGGCGATTGCTGCCGACGCTGCGGCGGCCGCCGAAAATGGCGCGCCGCTTATGCCCGAGCCTTCTCAGCCGCAGGACCAGCAGCCCTGGAACGCGCGCGTTCGCGGCGATTTCCGCGCCCGCATGCAGCATCCCGCGCGGCGCGATCGTGGCCGAGATCGTGGCCGCCGCGATGACCGCGGACGCCGTCCGCAACACGGGCATGGAGGACACGGACACTATCGCACGCAACCGCGGCGCACCCAGCTCATCGCCGATCTCCTCAAGCAAGGCCAGGAAATCATCGTCCAAATTGCCAAGGAGCCGCTCGGGAAGAAGGGCGCGCGCATTACAAGCCACATTGCCCTTCCCGGACGTTTCCTCGTTTACATGCCCACGCTCGACCACACCGGCGTCTCGCGCAAGATCGCTTCGGCCGAAGATCGCGCGCGGCTGCGGCACCTGGTCAGCGAAGCAAAAGGCTCCGCCGGCGGCGGCTTTATCGTCCGCACCGCCGCGGCCAGCGCCACGCCCGAAGAAGTGCGTGCCGACGTCGAATTCCTGATGCGCACCTGGGGCGACATCAAATCCCGCGCCGAGCAGCGCAAAGCGCCGTCGCTTCTCCATCGCGATCTGAATCTCGTCGAGCGCATCTTGCGCGATTACATCACCTCCGATTACGCCGCAATTTGGGTCGATTCCGAGGAAGAATTCGCAAAAGTGGTCGAGTTCATGAGCCGCTTCCAGCCCGACCTCGTCAATCGCGTCAAGCTCTACACCAAAGAAACGCCGGTCTTCGAAGAATTCGGCATCCAGCAGGAAATCGATAAGGGGTTGCGGCCGAAAGTCTGGCTGAAGTCCGGCGGCTACATCGTAATCAACCACACCGAAGCCCTCGTAGCCATCGACGTAAACACGGGCAAATTTGTCGGCAAAGGTTCGACGCGTCTGGAAGACACGATTGTGCGCACGAACCTCGAAGCAGTGAAGGAAATCGTCCGCCAGATGCGGCTCAGGGACCTCGGCGGCATCATCATCATCGACTTCATCGATATGGAAGAGCGCCGGAACCGTGAAAAAGTGATGGCCGCGCTCGACGATGCCCTCCGCGCCGACCGCGCGCCATCAAAAGTATTGCGCTTCAATGAGTTCGGACTCGTGGCCATCACTCGCAAGCGCACCAAGCAGGCGCTCGAGCGGACGCTTTGCCAGCCGTGCCCCTACTGCACCGGGTCGGGCATGGTGAAATCGATTCCCACGCTGTGTTACGAAATTCAGACCGAAGCGCGCAAAATGGCGCCCGAAGTCGATTCCGCGAGCCTCACTTTGCGCGTCCACCCGGAAATCGCCAAATCGCTCAAGACGCGCGAGTCCTCGCTCGTCGAAGAGCTCGAGCGCTGGACCAAAAAGAGCGTCATCATCCAGGCCGACCCCACGCTCCACTGGGAGCAGTACGACATCTACTAACGACCGGAAGTCCGAAGTCGGAAATTAGAAGTCAGAACAACGAAAAAGCACCCCCGGCGAAATGTCCAAGGCGCTTTCGTTTGCGGAGCATGCCGGCCAACACGGCCGCGTTAGCTCGCATCACGATTCGCCAAACGTCATTCGCGCGAGTTTTTTCTTGATATTTTGTCGCTCAGCCGGCTTGGCGGATCGAGAGAGCTTAATCGCAAGCACCAAGAACCGAGCTCTTTCGTCAGCTTCGCACGAACCACGGAATTTCTTCTTAGCCACGAGTCACCAGTCACGAATCACCAGTCACGAATCACCAGCCACTAGTCACTGCTCACTCGCCACCATACCTCTCCTCCTTGAATGGATCGCCATACATGTTGTACCCGTTCTGTTCCCAGAACCCCGGCGCATCCTCGGCCATGAACTCGATCCCCCGCACCCATTTCGCGCTTTTCCATGCATAAAGATGCGGCACCACCAGCCGCACCGGATACCCGTGCTCGGGCGGCAATGGCTCGCCATTTTCCTTTAATGCGAAAAGTGTCGTCGGGCGCATCAGATCGGCGAGCGGAACATTCGTGGTGTAGTCCGTGTCCGCGTGGATCATCACGTATTTCGCCTGCGGCTTCACCTGCGCGAGCTTGGCCACCTCTGTGAAAGGCACGCCTTCCCAGCGCACGTCGAACCGGCTCCAGCGCGTCACGCAATGCATGTCCACCACGACCTCCTTCATCGGGAGGCGCGTGAATTCTTCCCATCCGAGCCACACGGGCTTTTCGACCAGCCCCGTAACGCGAAAGTCCCACGTTTTCGGATCGAACCGCGGCACCGGACCTTCGTGCAGTACGGGCCACTTCAGCGTCAACGATTGTCCGGGCGGCAACCGGCCCGCGTCTTTCATCGCCCGCTCGAGCCGCCTGCGCTCTGTCGTTTGTTCGAACATACTCGTGATATCCCGCCATCGCGGCTAATCGGCCGCGAAATCCACGGCCAGCACTTCCTTCTCCAGGATTTTGGGCACGCCCTCGCAGCACGCCATGTATTTCGTCATCGCCTGCATCAGGAACAAATCCTTCTCGCTTTCGTGCACCGCCTCCGGAGTGTCCCACAATGCCACTACACGCACTTCCGGCGCTTCAGGATTTCCCGAAGCCAGCGCGATCACTCCGAAGTAGCCCTCTTCCTGCCGCACCAAATGGATGAGCGAGTCCATCGCCTTCATGAACTCATCCTTCATCCCGTGCCGGACCTGGAGATGCCAGATTCGCGCATACATGGGGGCCTCCTTTTCCGGAAAATCGTTCGCTCAAAGTGGCCGACATTCTAAGACCACTCCGACCGAGAGTAAACAACCCGAGCCCGCGCGGACTTCGCCCTAATCCCCTGTGCTATCATTCGGCTTCGGAGAAGCAAGCCGCTTTGCAAGGGAGCTTTGCTTGACCGCACGCGTTCTCAATGGAAATGCGATCCGCGATCAAATCTATTCTGAACTTGCCGGCGAGATCGCCGCGCTCGGCGACGCAGGAATCCGCCCCGGATTGGCTGCTGTGCTTGTGGGAGATAACCCGGCCTCAAAACTGTACGTAAGAAGCAAAATCGCCGCGTGCGAAAAGCTAGGCCTGGCAAGCTTTTTACTCACTCCTGCGGCTTCCATCTCCACGTCGGAATTGCTTGGCATCATCCACGAAATCAATCGCCGCGATGACGTGGACGGCATCCTGGTGCAAATGCCGCTCCCACCGCAGGTGGATTCAAAGAAAATTCTCGAAGGTGTCTCACCCGAAAAAGATGTGGACGGCTTCCATCCCATGAATGTCGGCCGGTTGGTCGCAGGCCGCCCGAATCTCGTCCCCTGCACGCCGGCAGGCGTGATGGAAATTTTCAAGCGCAGCGGAATTGCGCTGGAAGGCGCCAATGCCACTGTTCTAGGCCGCAGCGACATCGTCGGCAAACCGATGGCATTGCTCCTGATGCACGCAAATGCCACCGTAACGGTGTGCCACTCGAAGACGCGCAATCTTTCGGAAGTTACCCGCGGGGCCGATATCGTAGTCGCGGCGATGGGGCGCGCCGCGATGGTCACGCCGGATTTCATTCGTGCCGGCGCCACGGTGATCGACGTGGGACAAAACGTGATCACGGATCCGGCGCAGGCCGCAAAAATTTTCGCAAACTTTCCCGAGCGCCTCGAATCCTTCCGCTTGAAGGGCAACATCCTCGTCGGAGATGTTCATCCGGATGTCGCGAAAGTTGCCGGAGCGCTCACGCCTGTTCCCGGCGGGGTCGGGCCGCTCACCATCGCCATGCTCATGAGCAATACCGTAAAAGCTGCCCGCTTGCGGCGCGGCTCCGCGATGCCGGCGGCCGCTGCGGTCCGCCCTTGATGGGCTGCCATGCTTAGAGTCGGCCTCACCGGTGGGATTGCTTCGGGAAAGTCCACGGTTGCATCGGTGCTGCGCGATCATGAGGTCCCCGTCCTCGAGATGGATCCGCTCGGCCACGAATTGCTCGAGCCTGGACAAGACGCCTATGCCGAAGTGGTCAGCGAATTCGGCAAAGAGATTCTCGACGCCGCCGGGAAAGTGGACCGGGCGCGGCTCGGAACCATCGTCTTCAGCGATGCGGAAAAGCGCGAGCGCCTCAACCGAATTCTTCACCCGCGAATCCTCCACGTGGTGCAGAATTGGTTTGCAGCCCTGGATCGGCCGGGCGGCCCGGAGCTCGCTGTCGCAGAGGCGGCCCTGATCTTCGAGTCCGGCTTCGATAAGATGCTCGACCGCGTCATCGTTTGCTGGTGCCGCCCCGAGCAGCAGCTCGCGCGGCTGGTCGAGCGCGGTCTCGCCGCCGAGCAGGCGCGCCAGCGGATCGCCGCGCAGATGCCCGCGGACGAAAAGCGCCGGCTGGCGAGCGACGTGATCGATTGCTCCGGGTCGATCGAAGAAACCGAGCGACAAGTCAGCCAAGTGCTCGCGAGCCTAAAAGAATTGGCTTCGACGGGGAGAAACAATTCGTGATGCGCGTGCGTACTCACGAGCAGAGCGGGCCGCTGCAGTGCACAGCATGCCTGCCACTGGGCTTCAGAGGATTGTTCTCATGACGCTTGCAAGAAACGAACGCAGCGCGCTGCGTCTTCTGCTTTTCGGGCTGATTATCGGGCTCGGCGCCTATTGGGCGGGCTCCACCTACGGCCCGCGTGCTCCTCAAACCGTCGACGCGCTGCCGGCTCCTGCCGCGGTGGGCGAGCCGCATCTGGATCCTACCGAAGCGGAGAACGTCCGCATCTACAAGCAGGCCGCCCCGGCTGTGGCGAACATCGTTACGAAAACTGTCGAGTATGATTTCTTTTTCAATCCAGTTCCGGTCGAGGGCGCAGGCTCGGGCTTCCTGATCGATGCCGACGGCCATATCCTCACGAACTACCACGTGGTTCAGGGCGCGGAAACGATTGAAGTCACCCTCGGCGATCAATCGCGCTTCAAGGCGAAAATGATCGGCGCGGACACCCGCAACGACATCGCTTTAATCAAGATCGATCCCAAAGGTCGCAAGCTCACGCCCTTGCCGCTCGGCGATTCACGCAACCTATTGGTCGGCCAGCGCGTTCTCGCCATCGGCAATCCTTTCGGCTTTCAAAGCACGCTCACAACCGGCGTGGTCAGCTCGCTCGGGCGCACCGTCCAGACCAGCGAGAACACGTTTATCGACGAAGCCATCCAAACCGACGCCGCCATCAACCGCGGCAATTCCGGCGGGCCGCTGCTGAATTCGCGCGGAGAAGTGATCGGCATCAACAGCGCGATCTTTTCACCCAGCGGCACCACGGCGGGTATCGGCTTCGCGATTCCCATCAACACCGCGCGCCGGGTGGCGGACGACCTCATCACTCAGGGTCGCGTCCGCCGCGCCACGCTTGGCGTCGAAGGCCGCGCGCTCTGGCCCGGCCTTGCGGAGGCGTTGAAACTGAATGTGGAGCAGGGGATTTTGATCGAGCGCGTTGTGCCCGGCGGCCCCGCGGCTCAGGCCGGCATTCGCGGGGGTACGCACTCTGTGCTTGCAGGCTTGCAAGAACTGCGCACGGGCGGCGATATCCTCGTCGCCGTTGACGGCAAGCCCATCACAACTCAAGTGGAATTAAATCTCTTGCTCAATCGCGCGCGCCCCGGCGACACCGTCAATGTCGAAATCGTGCGCGACGGCAAGAAAATGAACGTCTCGGTCAAGCTGGGCGAGCGCTAGCTCGATGCCTCCGCGCCCCTCACCCGCCGCTGAACAACTGGTCTCCGAAATCGGCAAGGCGTTGCCTTTTCTCTTCGCTAGGCACGGTGCCGAAACCCTTTCAAGCCAGCTGCTTCCGGGATTCGGCAACGCCCAAGTCTTCGTGCGCGTGCAAGACCTAACGTTGCGCTTCCTCCTAACGCTGGGGAGCGTTGATGTTCTGGTTGCTCCCCACCATACGCCGAACGAGTGGCACTCGATGGACATGATGCTGGTCGGAGCGGACCCGAGCGCAAAATTCCCCCGGCGCCCTGTCTTTGGTTCACTCGCTGAGCTCGGAACACTATTGGAGCCGCGTTTATTGTTGCTCAACGAGGCGCTTTCGAAGCAGCGCCTGACTGAGACAGTCGAACGCTCACGCCAGATTTTGACGCGGAGCCTCATCGGGGTCAGCCCGCCCATGCCTCAGCCCCCGTCGCTCGGCTTGCGCTCTCTGCTAGGTGCTTTCCGCGTCATCCCACGAGTTGTCCGATTCCTCACACCTAAATCCAAAGATAACTGGAAGAATCTTCTGCCAATCGGAAGTGATGATGCTCTGGAGGGGAAAGTCCGGGACGAATTTCGAGCCCTCTTTGAGAAGTATGGAGCCAGCGTAACATCCAACGGACGCTATCCGACCATGGATCACGCGGTCGTCGCCTTCGATGCCAGCAATCTAAGGTTCCGCGTCGTTCGCGACAGGGGCGACCTGGACGTTTCCCTCGCCCCGCTCCTAGCCATCAGGGACTGGCATCCGCTCGGCCTCGCTTTGATGGTCACTCAACCGGGCGCAGACGGCTCAAACCAAAACAGCTCGTCGAGGTTACGTGGCGCTGGGAGTCTGGTCGAGCGTGAGTTTCCAATGCTGAACGAGGCCTATTCGGTGACCCGGTACAGAGCCACTTGCGAGCAGCTCCGCCAGAAACAGAAAGAACTTGAGATTGCCTGGATAGAGGAGTGGAATCGAACCAATCCACACATGCCCGCAAAGGTAGGCGGATGAAGTGCCGATCTCAATCCGCATCTTCTTTCTCGCTCCACTCATCCCGTAGCCGGTCCTTCTCCCGTTCGCTCAACCGGAACCATCCCTCCGCTAGATCCCGGACACGTTCGAGTGCCGCCTGCATCTCCGCCTGCTTTTGCTTCATCACGTCGCTATCGGCATCCGCCGGCACGCGAATCGGCGGCGCCACAAACATCACCGCCCGCGAAAACGGATACGGCACCTGAAACAGATCCCAAGATTTTTTGAACGTGTGCGCGCGGCTCAATCCGATGTGGAATACGGAAATCGGCCGCCCCGTGCGCCGCGCCAGAATCACCGGCCCCGGCTTGGCCACGAAGCGCGGTCCCCGCGGCCCATCGATTGTGAACGCGACGTTGCGGCCCTCCTCGAGCTTTTGTGCCATCACGGTCAGGCCTTCGATGGCGCCGCGCGTCGAGCTGCCCTGCGCCGTGCCAAATCCCAGACGCTCGATCACTCGCCGCGTCCATTGCCCGTCGAAATTCACCGTGTTGAGCACGACGATTTGCCGGTTCCGCCAAATCCAGATTGCGGGAAAAATGCACCGATGCCAGAACGCTCCGATCGCTTGCTCGCCGCCTTCGCGGATTTGCACCGCGTTATGCACGCCGATCACTTCAAAGCGCAGCGTCGGACCGATCAGCCGCACTAGCCAGTAGGTTGCCCACGCAATCACGGGAATCTGCATCCGCCGCCAGCGCGAGAGCTGCGGCATCTCGGCCGCTAGCGTGGCGCGCTCGCTGGCGGACTCAACCCCGGCTGCGCTGGATTGGGACTCGTTGCCCACTGCGGTATAGTATAGACGGCCTCGAACCGGACTCGATGTATTCCCGTTTCACATCTGCGCGGCGCGCTCTCGGCATCCTACGCTTTACCCTCATTGCGCATTTGGCGATTTTTATGGCACTCCTCTGGCCGCGTCCATCCTTGTTTGCCGCTGATCAATCCAACTCCGCTCCCATCGGCCGTGTGGAAGGCCGCGACGTATCCGTTGAAGGCGGAACTTCCGCCGGCGGTTCGACGGGCACTGCCTCGCAAGCGATTCTCGTTTCCAGCGGCAGCATCATCACGGTCCACTCCGGTGAAGCGCTTCTGACGCTCGCGGCCGGCGGCCAGCTCGATATCTGCGGCCCGGCCAAGCTCACGGTGCTGCAATCCTCGGGCGCAATCACGGTCGCACTCAATTTCGGGCGCCTGCGCGTGCAGCTTCCTGCGGGCACTCCGTTGCGCATTTTCACGCCAACCATCATCGCCACGCCGCTTGAAATCGGCGGCGCTGCTCGCGATGTGACTCTCGGCCTCGAGCTGAATAATTCTCTCTGCGTCCTCGCCACGAGCGGCGCGCTTCGTCTCGAGCAACAGTTCACCGGCGAAGGTCTGATCATTCCTCAATCCGGGGAGTTTTTCCTGGGACCCGGAACTTTCGCGCCCGTTGCCGGGACTCCCGGCACTTGCCACTGCGAGGCCATTGACGTTCGCGCGGTTCCCGCGCGGCCCCCTTCGCCGCCCGTCCCCGAAATGGGAGCAGTCGCGAAATCGTATGCGCCGCCTGCTCCTGAACCCGCGCCGAAGCCAGATCCGAAACCCGCTCCCGCTCCCGCGCCGCCTGCCGTTGCTGCGGAGCCAGAGCCGCTCGTCACCCTCGGCGTCCTCTCGCACGTCAACGAAGCGCATCCAAACTCGCCCGCCCCGAAGGACACAACACCGCCGCCCCCTCCCATTTCCATGCCCGAGTACAAAATCGACCTGCCGCCGCTCACCTTCTCCTCCAGTTCTCCGACGCCGCCTCCCGATCCCGCGCCCGATACGATTCTGATCATTCGCATCGCGCATCTCGAGCCGGAATGGCGATTCACCGGCCGCGTCGAATCCCCGCGCTTCGAGCAGGTGTCGCAGCGCGCTTCCTCCGGCCCCACGCCCTCACAGCAGGCCCATCCGAAATCGCAGCAGCAAAAAAAGAAGGGCGGCTTCTGGGCCGCCCTCAAGCACATCTTCGCCGGGAACAGCGAAATTCAAAACTAACTGGCAGCCATTTTCCTAGAGTGCCGCCCACGAGAACTTTGGAGTGCGGGAGCTTGCTCCCGCTTTGTTTTCAATCCCTGTACAACGCCCGCTAATTCTTCGGACGCGCCTACATCCCTTCATAATTCGGCCCGCCACCTCCCTCCGGCGGAACCCAATTGATAATCTGGTACGGGTCCGCAATATCGCAGGTCTTGCAGTGGACGCAATTCGAGGCGTTGATTTTCAGCTTCGCCGCGCCTTTTTCCATCGCCATCTCGTACACCGCCGCCGGGCAAAAATACTGGCACGGATTTCCGTATTCGCGGACGCAGCGATCCCCGCAAATATTGGGCTCAAGCACAACCAGGTGGCACGGCTGATCGTCTTCATGCCGAGTCCCCGAGTGATACACATCCGTCAGCCGGTCAAACGTCAGCTTGCCGTCGCCTTTTAATCGTGTGGACTGATCTACAAGCGTCCCGCCTCGATTGAGCTTCGAGTATTCCTGATAGCCGGGCTTCGATCGCATCGGGTCCACCAGTCCGCGCCCGCCCGTGACGAATTGCACTCCGCTCAGTAGGAGGCCCGGCCACAGCCCGCCATGAAATGCCTGGTGAAAATTACGGACCGCCCACAGCTCTTTCTTGATCCAGCTTTGCTCGATTTTCTGCTGATACGTGCTCAGTTTGGCTGCTGAAGTGTCTCCTGCGCATAGGGCTTCATAGATCGTTTCCGCCGCGAGCATTCCGCTCTTGATCGCCGTGTGAATCCCTTTCAGCCGCTGCGAATTCAGCAAGCTCGCGGAATCGCCGATGATCAGCCCGCCATCGACGTAATTCCGCGGCATCGAATACCACCCGCCGTAGGGCACCGTCTTGGCGCCGTACCGCACCAGCTTTCCGCCTTCGAGGATTTTCCGCACGAACGGATGCGTTTTGTATTTCTGGAATGCTTCGTGCGGATCGAACAGCGGATCGTGATACTCGAGCGCCACAACGATTCCGAGCGATACGCGGTTGTCGCGCATCCCATACACCCACCCGCCGCCATATTTGTCGGAGCCAATCGGCCAGCCGAGCGAATGGGCGGCATAGCCTGCCTCGATCCGCCCGGGCTGCACGTCCCACAACTCCTTGATGCCGATGCCATATGCCTGCGGGTTGAGCCCATCGAGCTTCAGCCGGTTCACCATATCCTTCGTAAGCGACCCGCGCGGGCCCTCGGCGAGCACCGTCACTTTCGCGCGCAGCTCGTAGCCAGGCGTGAAGTTGTCTTTGGGCTTGCCGTTTTTGTCCACGCCCTTGTCTTCGGTCAGCACTCCCGCAATGCCGTTTTTGTCGTAAAGCAGCTCTCTTCCCGCAAATTGTGTGAACAGATTCACGCCCTTCTTTTCCACCAGGCCGCCAAGCCATTTCACCAGCTTGTTGAGCGAAACGATGTAATTGCCGTGTTGCTGCAAGGGTGGCGGCGTGATTGGGAGTTTCCACGCGCCGGTTTCCGTGAAGTAGTACGCCGCGTCGCCCGTGATGGGTGTATCGAGCGGCGCCGATTTCTCGAAGTCGGGCACCATCTCGCGCAACGCCCGCGGATCCATGATGGCTCCCGAAAGCTGGTGCGCTCCAATCTCGCGCGCCTTCTCGAGCACGTAGATATTTTCCGCCGATAGCGCAGGCGTCTTCCCCGCCGCCGCGTGCTTCTCGATCAAATCCGCCAGATGCAGCGCGCAGGCGAGTCCGCCCGGCCCGGCGCCGATAATCAGCACATCCGCTTCCAGTTGTTCGCGTTCCGTCATCATCGCGCCATTCTACAGTAGGACAGGCATCCCTGCCTGTCCTCTTGTCTTTGCCCCTGCCTCTGTATTCGCTTTGACAATCGCATTTGCCGTTGTGCTCGGTTCAGCCTTTCATTTGAAATTCCAAATTTCAAATTTGAAATTATCTTGCTCGGTTTTCGTTTTCCCGGCCGCAACCCAATCCAGTCTCTTTGGAATGGAATGTGCCCGCGAGCGGGTGTAAGGTACTGGCTGCAATCGGCCATCAATCCGGAGGCGGGGAATCTCCCAGTACGACCGCTGTCCCCGCCTCCACAAACTCACTTCGGAGCAGAGATCCATGAAAAAAATCCTGGGACTTGTTTTTGCTTTGATCGCACTAGCGGCCGTCGCCGCCTACGCGCAGCATGGCCATACCGGCAAACCGGAAGCCAATCCCCCGCGCGCGAACGGCGGGCATATTCCACCGGCTCCTGTAGCTCGCAAGGATGCGCCCGCGGCGCGCGAAGTCGAGCACGACCCGGCCGGCCACGTCAACGAGCGGCCACATGTCCGCAACGACAAATGGTACGGCCACGAAGCGCCGAATGACCCGCGCTTCCATCTCGACCATCCCTTCGAGCACGGGCACTTCGAGCACTTCGGCGCCAACTACCGCTACCGGGTGTTGCGCATTGACCCCGCTCTTCACCGCTTCTGGTTTCCCGGCGGATTTTTCTTCGAAGTAGCGGCGTGGGATTGGGCGGAGTGCGCCGATTGGTGCTGGACGTGCGGCGATGACTTCGTGGTTTACGAAGATCCGGACCACATCGGCTGGTACATGCTTTACAACGTCCACACCGGCGTGTACGTCCACGTGCAATATCTCGGCACCTGAGCGGGAGTGCCGTGCATGCGGAGGGCGGGCAATCGGTCCGCCCTCTTCGTTCTGCCGGCAGATCTATTCGTAGCGGAGGGCCTCGATCGGGTCCACGCGCATCGCCCGCCGCGCCGGAATGTAGCTGGCGGCGAGCGCGATTCCCGCGAGCAGCGCCACGACTGCGGCGAATGTAAGCGGATCGGTCGGCGCAGTCCCGTACAGGAGTGTTTTCATTAGCCGCGTGAGAGCGAGCGAGGCAATCAATCCGAGCGCCGCCCCTGTCATCACCAGCCGCAGCGCCTGGCCGACCACGAGCCGGAAAATGTCTCGCGGCTCGGCGCCGATCGCCATCCGGATGCCCATTTCGTGCGCGCGCTGCGTCACCGAGTAAGCCATGACGCCGTAAATTCCGACCGCCGCGAGCGCCAGCGCGAACACGGCGAATGCTCCCACAAGCTGTGAGACAAGCCGAGGCTGCGCCACCGAACTCGCCACCACCTTCTCCATCGGCGAGATTCCTGCCACGGCGATATCCGGATCGAGCTCCGCAATCTTCCGGCGGACCGCGGCGATCAGCGGCTGCGGATTCGAATCGGAACGCACGGCGAGCGTCATCGTGGGCCAAGGATACTGCTCCGATGCCAGATACATCTCCGGAAATTCCGGCGCGCTCAGCGACGTGATTTTCGTATGGCCCACCACGCCGATGATTTCAAGTGGAATCATCTCGCGCGAATTGCGAAGCGTCTTGCCGATCGGATTCTGGTTCGGGAAATAGCGGTTCGCCACGGTCTCGTTGATGACGACCACTCGTTGCGAGTCCTGCGTGTCTTTTTCCGTAAAGGTGCGGCCCCGCAGCAGCGGGATGCGCATCATCTCGAGAAATCCAGGCGTCACCTGCCGCAGAGAAACGAGGGGGTCCTTGCCGATGCCCTCGCAGACGCGCCCTTCGGGACAGAAAAACACGTAGCGGCCGGCGCCATTGAGAGGAAGATAGGTGACCGCCCCGGCGGACTGGACTCCTGAAATCGCGCGAACCCCGTCAACGAGCCTGCGGAAAAATGAAGCGCGTTGCGCGGGCTCGGAATAGCGGGAGGCGGGCAGCGAGATAGGAAAGGTCGTCACATTTCGCGCATCGAACCCCGGATTCACGCGCGCCAGCTTCGTGAAGCTGCGCAAAAGCAATCCCGCGCCGGTGACGAGCACGAGCGCGACCGCCACTTCCGCCACAACCATCCATCGCCGGAGGCGCCCGCCGCGTCCTCCATCCGTCGCGCTGCGGCCGCCTTCTTTGAGCGTATCGTGCAAGTCGCGCCGGGAGAATTGCCACGAGGGCGCGAGTCCGAATGCAATTCCCGTCAGCACACAAATACCGAGCGAAAAAAGCAGCACCGCGCCATCCAGCCGAATCTCATCGAGCCGCGGGACCGATCCGGGCGCCACAAGCCGGAACATGGGCAGGCACCAGCCCGCTACAACGACTCCGATTCCGCCGCCTAGAAGAGAAAGCAGCAGGCTCTCCGTAAGAAGCTGGCGCACAAGCCGCCGCCGCGAAGCGCCCAGCGCGCGCCGGATCGCGATTTCTCTCTCGCGCGTGGTGGCGCGCGCCAGAAGAAGGTTCGCCACATTGGCGCAGGCAATCAGCAGCACGAATCCGACGGCCACAAGCATTGCAATCAGCGAAGCGCGCACGCCGCCGACAAGATTTTCTTCGAGCGACGTGACGATCAGCCCGTGCTTGCCTGCATCCGCGTTTCCCGGCAGTTCCTGCCCATAGGCTCGGCTGATTGCGTCCATTTCCGCCTGAGCGCTCGCGATCGATTCGCCCGGCTTGAGCCGGCCCATCACCGAAAGAAATCCGGCTCCGGCCCGCAACTGCGCCGGACGCAGGCCGAGAATCTCGAAGACCCGCGGAAGCCATATTTGCGGCTCGGGCTGCTCGAAGGGAAACCGGAAACTCGATGGGAGTATCCCCACGATTGTCGTGCTCTTGCCATCGAGCGAAATCGTGCGCCCAATGGCCGAGGGATCGCCGCCGAAATGGCTGTGCCAGAAGGCGTCGGTGATAAGCGCCACGTCGGCGCCGCCGAGTTGGTCTTCAGCCGGAAGGAATCCGCGGCCCATTGCAGGGGCGACGCCAAGCGCGCGAAAAAAATCGAGCGTGACTCGTTCGGCGGGCACTTCCTCGGGTTCGCCGCGCCCCGTCAGGCCCAGAGTCAGCGAATAATTTGCCGCGATGCTTCCAAGGACCCGGGTCTGCTGCATTCGTTCAAATTTCGTCATCGAGACAGGGATTCCAGTCGCGCCGGCGGCCAGGTCCGTGGCGGAAATATGGACCAGCCGGCCCGGGTCGGGATACGGCAGGGGCTGCAACAGGACGGAATGAATGACCGAAAAAATTGCCGTGGTAGCGCCGATGCCGAGCGCCAGCGTGAGCAACGCTACGCTCGTGAAGCCGGGAGATTTCGCAAGGGCTCGCGCGGCGTATTTGAGGTCCTGCAAAATCGCATCCATCACCGATTCCTATTCATTGCGGAGGGCCGTCATCGGATCCACACGCATGGCGCGGCGCGCGGGAATGTAGCACGCGACTCCCGCGACGGCGGAAAAGAGCCCCGCAACCGCGGCGAACGTACCGGGATCAAATGCGCTCATCTGGAAAAGGAGGCTTTCAAGCACGCGCGCCAGCGAAAGCGAGAGCGCGAGCCCCATTGCGACCCCCGCGAGCAGGAGCGACATTCCCCGCCGCAGGACAAGGTGCAACACGTCGCGCGTTTGCGCCCCGAGCGCCATGCGCACGCCAATTTCCTGCGTGCGTTCGGTGACGGAATACGCCATCACGCCATAAACGCCGATCACGGCGAGCGCCAGCGCGATCGCCGCGAACGCTCCGAGCAGAATCGTGTTAAAGCGCGCCGGCGCGAGCGAATCCGCCATCCATTGGTCCATCGTCCGGACGCGGGAAACGGGCAAGTCTCGATCGAGCGCGCGGACTTCTCGCTGAACGGCGATCGAAAGCTGCTGCGGGTCGCCGGCAGTGCGGATCACGAGCGTCATGAAGTTATATGGCAGCTCTGGATGCGGCCAGTAGGCAGTCGGAAGAGCGGCGGAGCCGAGGCTCGAATCTTTCGAGTCGCCGGCGATGCCGACGATGGTGGTCGGAACATTTACGTCCTTCATATCAATCGTGATCTGGCGGCCGAGCGGATCCTCGTGGGGCCAAAATTCACGCGCCAGGCGCTCGTTGATGATCACCACGTGGCTTTCTTCGGTCTCTTCGCGCTCGGTGAAATACCGGCCGCGCACCAGTGGAATGTGCATCGTGCGGAAATAATCGGGCTCGATGACGCGGACCTCGCACCCGGGACTTTCGGACGAGGAAGCTGGAGCCGGGCGGCCGGGAATGGTGAAGTCGGTTCCCGCTCCCGGTCCCGCGAACGGCGGAAACGAATTTCCGCTGGCAGCGACAACTCCGGGCAGCGCGCGGATGCGCTCGAGCAGCCGGCGGAAAAATGCGATCCGCTCTTCGGGCTTCGCATATTTCACTTCGGGGAGATCGAGCCGCACGGTGAGCAGGTTCGCGGGGTCGAAACCCGCAGGCACGCTTTCGAGCCGCGCGAGACTGCGAATCAGCAGGCCCGCGCCGACAAGCAAGGCGAGGGCCAGCGCCGTCTCCGCCACGATGAACACGCCGCGAACGCGATTTCCGCCGCGGCTCTGGCCGCCGGACCGGCCCTGCTCCTTGAGAGATTCGTGTACGTCGCGGCGCAAGACATTCCACGCCGGAGCGAGGCCGAACAATATCGCGGTGAAAATCACGAGCAACCCGGTGAAAGCGAGGACGCGCCAATCCAGATGCACCGATGCGAGCTCGATCATCGTGCGCGGCCGCAGCAGCAGCAGAAATTCCACCGCCCAATACGCCAGCAGCACGCCGGCCGCGCCGCCGGCCGCGGCGAGCGTCAGGTTCTCCGTGAGAAGCTGGCGAGCAATCCGGCGCGGGCTTGCGCCGAGTGCGGCGCGCATGGCCAGTTCGCGCTGGCGCGTGGTGGCGCGAACGAGCTGAAGATTCGCCACGTTGGCGCAGGCCACCAGCAGCACGAATCCCACGGCGCCGAGCAGAATCAACAGCGCCGGACGCATGCCGCCGACGAGTTGTTCGTGCAGCGGAACCAGATTCACGCTCCACCCCGTATCGGCTTCCGGAAATTGCCGGGCAAGGCCCGCGGCGATGGCGTCCATTTCCGATTGCGCGCGAGCGAGCGAAACGCCCGGCTTGAGCCGCGCGAGGGCGCTCAGGTAGCGGCCCACGGGCGTCCAATCAGCCTTGTTGAATGCGAGCGGCTCCCAGATTTCGGGCGGTTCGCCGGTGAACGAATTGTGCGCGACGAAAAATTGAAATCCGCGCGGCATCACGCCGACAACTGTGATCGGCTTTCCATCGAGCGTGAGCGTCCGGCCGAGAATGCTGGCGTCGGAGCCGAAGCGGCGCTGCCAGAGCCCGTAACTGAGAACGGCGACGTTATCTTTGCCGGGTTCGCCGTCTTCGCGCACAAACGTGCGGCCGAGAAGCGGGCGCACGCCGAGCAGCGACATCATTTCCGGCGTGACGGCCTGCCCGGCCAGGCGCTCGGGCTCGGCGGTGCCCGTCAAATTTGTGTTGAAGTCGTACCACGCGGCCATCTGGTCAAAAACGGTGTTGTCGCGGCGCCAGTGGAGAAAGTTTCCGGGATTGACAGTGTTGCGATTGTGGGCGGAATTCCCGCCCGCGCCGCTGGAAGGGAACAACCGGCGATTCCACTCCCACACCATCACCAGCCGGCCGGGCTGTGTGTACGCGGGACGCGCGAGAAGCGTGGCGTTGACGACGCTGAAAATCGCGGTGTTGGCGCCGATTGCGAGCGCCAGCGTGAGCACCACCACCAGAGTGAAGCCCGGAGACTTTGCGAGCATTCGGAGGGCGAATTTGAGGTCGTGGTACAACGTGCTCATCGGAGTTTCCTTAGGAATCGCATTTTTCTCCCAAATGACGCGGTGCGCGCGGGCACGGCATGCCGTGCCCCTGCGGGAATTCTCGCCATGGAGCCGCCGGCAAATTCGTCATTCATCGCGGAGCGCGACCATGGGGTCCACGCGCATCGCGCGGCGCGCGGGAATGTAGCAGGCAGCCAGCGCGACCGTTATCAATAGCAATGGCACAGCGAAAAACGTGAGCGGATCGCGCGGCGCGATTCCGAAAAGCAGCGACGCCATCAACCGCGTGAGCGCAAGAGCGGCCAGGAGACCAATCGCGATGCCGAGGCCCGCGAGCCGCGCGCCCTGCCCCAGCACGAGGCCAAGGACGTCGCCTCGCTGCGCGCCAAGCGCCATGCGCACGCCGATTTCGCGCGTGCGCTGCCCCACCGAGTAAGAAATCACGCCGTAAATTCCCACCGACGCGAGAATCAGCGCCAGCACGCCGAAGGCCCCGAGCAGCAGCATCGAAAATCGCGGCTGCGTCATGGAATTCTCCACCAGCAGCGTGAGCGGCGCGACTTTCGCAATCGGCAAATCGGGATCGACCGAACGGATCGCATCGCGCGCGCCCGCTATCGCGCCGGCAGGGTCCGCCTTCGTGCGCACGGCGAACTGCATCGTCAGCAGCGAGGGCCAGATTTTCTGATTGTAGAGGACGTACATTTCCGGGCCGGGGTCTTCGCGCAGGGAAAGATGCTTCACATCGGCGGCGATGCCGATAATGGTGGCGACGGGAAAGCGCTTGCTGCCCGGGCCCACCTCTTTGCCGATAGGATCTTCGCCGGGCCAGAATTTTTTGGCCATGGCCAAGCTGATCACGGTCACCTGCATCCCATCGGGCGTATCCGAATCCGAGAAGTCGCGTCCGCGCAGCAGCGGGGTTCCCACGGCGAAAAAATATCCCGGCGAAACAATCGTGTATTCGGCGAAGGGTCCCGCCGTGTAATCGCCGCGCGCCTTCCCGGGGATTCGAATGCCGGTGCTATCCGCCGCGCCGCCCATGGGAACGGTGCGCACGAGTCCCGCGGATTCAACACCGGGAACATTTCGCAAACGCTCGAGCACAGTGCGATAGAGCGCCACGATTGGATCGTTGTTCGGATATTTCGAAGCCGGGAGCGAAAGCTCGAAGGTGAGAACGCGCGTGGGGTTGAAGCCCGGATTCACGCTGAGAAGATGGAAAAATGTCTGAACCAGAAGTCCCGCGGCCACAACGAGAACGAACGCGAGCGAAACTTCGGTGACGAGCAGGCTACTGCGGACGCGCGCGGCCGCCTGGCTTCCGCCCGAACGCTGGCCGCCTTCCTTCAGCGATTCGACCAGGTTTTCGCCGGCCGCTGCAAATGCGGGCGCGAGGCCGAACAGAATTCCGCAGGCAAGCGTTCCCGCGAGCGCGAACGCGAAAACGCGAAAGTCGAGGCTCACTTCGCGCAGTCGCGGGATATTCGACGGCCCGAACGTTTTGACGAAATAGATTCCCGCCTGCGCCAAAGCAAGCCCGCCAATCCCCGACACGAATGCGAGCAGGATGCTTTCGGTCAAGAGCTGGCGCACCAGTCTGCCGTGCCCTGCCCCCAGCGCCGCGCGCAGCGTGAATTCTTTCTTGCGCCCGAGCGAACGGCTGAGCAGCAGATTCGCCACATTCGCGCAGGCAATCAGGAGCACCACTCCAATTGCGGCAAGAATCAGCAGCAGAGGGCGGCGCGTGTCGCCCGCCACCTGCCGCGCGAGCGGCGTCACGCGCGAATTGAACCAGCCTTTGCCTCGAGGAATTTCTTCTTCCATGCGCCGCGCCAACACGTTCATCTCCGCCTGCGCTTCCTCAAGCGTTGTGCCGGGGCGCAGGCGGGCGATCGCGGCAATCTCGTCGGGGTCGTCGCGATGGAGCTTAACAGCAGGAAGCGCCAGAGGAACCCACAACGCCGCTTCGCGTGGAAATTCAAAGCTGCCGGGCATTTCTTCTTTGCGGGGAAACGCGAATCCCGCGGGCATCACGCCGATCACCGTGTAAGCTTCGCCATTCAGGGCGAGAGCGCGCCCGAGAATCCCGGCATCTCCGCCGAAGCGTTCGTGCCACAGGCCGTAACTCAGCAGCACTTCGTGTTCATGGCCGGGCGCGTCTTCCTCCGGCGTGAAACCGCGGCCCAGCACAGGCTGCACTCCGAGGGCGGAAAAAAATTCGGCGGAGGCGCGCAGGCCGTCGAGTTTTGTGGGATCGCCGCTGCCGGTGAGGATGAAAGAATCGCTCTTGAATGCGCCGAGATACTCGAACGCCTTCACGTCGGTGAGCATGCGGCGAAAATCCGGGAGGCCCCAGGGAATTTCGTCGTAGCCGAGATTCAACTGCGGCGGCGCCAGACGCCAGGGCATCACGATGCGTTCCGCGTGCGGATAAGGGAGCGGCTTGAGCAGAATCGCGTTCACCAAGCTGAACACGGCGGTGCTGGCGCCGATGCCTAAAGCCAGCGTGACGACGGCGACCGCCGTGAATCCCGGAGATTTCGCGAAGATCCGCAGTCCATACTTCAGATCTTGCAGCAGGGCGTTCATGGCGGAGACCCTCCCCAAGCCCTAATAGACGCACCCCAGCAGCGAAACACCGCGCAAGCATGATTCCACGACGCCCTGCCACAAGTCGTCGTGTTTCTATAGGTTACGAGTCATTCGAGGAGGGCGGGGCGAATGGGCTGCCCGCTGGTGGGAGAGGCCAATCCAAAACCGGACAGCAGCTAGCTGGCTTTCGACTTCTCGAGCTCTTCGATGATCGCGGGAACGACTTCGAAAAGGTCGCCGACCACGCCGTAATCGGCGACTTCGAAAATCGGGGCGTTCTGGTCCTTGTTGATGGCGGCGATCGTGCGCGAGCCCTTCATGCCGACCACATGCTGGATTGCGCCGCTGATCCCCAGCGCGAAATAGAGCTTCGGCGCAACGGTCTGGCCCGAGCTGCCGATTTGCCGCTCCATCGGCAGCCAGCCTTCATCGCAGATCGGCCGAGAGGCGCAGATTTCGCCGCCCATCAGCTTGGCGAGCTTCTCAGCCATCGGAATGTTTTCTGGAGCCTTGATACCCCGCCCGATCGAGACGAGGATGGGCGCTTGCGTCAGGTCCACGGCTTGCTTCGCTTCGCGGAAAAGTTCGAGCGGCTTGGTGCGAATTTGCTCCGGCGCAAGATTCACGCTGACCGGCTTGACCGGCGCTTTCCCGCTCGCATGCTTCGCCGCCAGATCCGCCCGGAACGCGCCGGCTTGAAATGTGGCGATCCACGGAGCGTCGCCCGCAAACACGACGTCGGCAGCCGTGCGACCTTGGAACATCTGCCTCACAAATATCAGCTTACCGTTTTCGTAGCGGTAGGCGATGCAGTCGCCGATCATTCCTTTGCCAAGCGACGCCGCAAGTTTCGGCGCGAAATCACGGACTTGATACGTGTGCGGCAGCAGGACAAGGTCGGGCTTCGTATTCTCGATGACTTGGCGCAGCGCAAGCGAGAAGCCATCGGGCGTGTATTTTTCGAGCAGGCCGTGTTCGACGAGCAACACTTCGTCGAGCTGCGACGCGGCGAGTTCGTCCGCAAGCGCATCGACGCCTTTGCCAATCACGACGCCCGCGAGCGTGCCTTTCGTCTGCTGTGCGATTTGCTGTGCCGCCGCAAGCGTGCCAAAGCTGACTTTATTCCATTTGCCTTCGCGCTGCTCAGTGATCAACAAAATGTTCATCAGAATGCATTCCTTGTGCGAAGTACCAAAATCGCCGGCAAGCCGGCGCTACAAAACCCGCGCTTCGTGCTTCAATTTCTCAATCAATTTCGCCGCAATTTCCTTCGGCTGCCCGGTGATGAATTCTGTCTTCTTCGTTTTCTGCGGAACATAAATCCGCTCGACGCGCTGCGTGGGCGCGTCGGCTACGCCGAGCGATTTGCGGTCTATGGTGGCAATTTCTTTTTTCTTCGCGGCCATGATGCCTTTGAGCGTCGCATAGCGCGGCTTGTTGATGCCCGACTGAATCGAAAGCACTGCCGGGAGGGGCAGCTCGACCCATTGGAACCATCCCGCTTCGAGCTCGCGCTTCAGCTTCATGCGCCCGTCGGTCACTTCGATTTGCATAATAATGGTCGCGTGCGGGCGGCTCAGCAATTCAGCCAAGAGCACGCCGGTCTGGCCAAAGCCCTGGTCGTCGCTTTGCAGCCCGGTGAGAATGAGATCGAAATTCTCGCCCTGGATCGCAGCGGCGAGCGAACGCGCCGAGCCGAGCGGGTCTAATTTGTAAAATTCCGCATCGGCCACGTGAATACCGCGGTCGGCACCCTTCGCGAGCGCTTCCTTGATGGTTTGCTTCGCGCGCTCCGGCCCCATCGAAATGGCCACCACTTCGCCGCCGTGCTTTTCCTTGAGCCGCAGCGCTTCTTCGAGCGCGAAGCTATCCGGCTCGTTCGTTTCGAATCCGATGTCGGACTCGCGAATCCACGCGCCGCCCTCGACAATCGCGAGCGGCGCATCCTTCGCCGGAACCTGCTTAATGCAAACTCCGATCTTCAAGAACGCCTCCTACCGAATCGCTCAGCGGAAGGGCGGGGCTTCAGCCCCTGAAGCCATTGACTATTTCCCATCCCACCGCTTGAACATCAACGACGCATTCGTTCCGCCGAACCCGAACGAATTCGAAAGCGCGTAAACCACTTCGGCCTTCCGTGCTTTGTTCGGAACATAATCGAGATCGCAAGCCGGATCGGGATTCTCGTAGTTGATCGTCGGCGGAAGAATCTGATCGCGCAGCGCGAGCACGCTGATGCCCGCTTCGAGTCCGCCCGCGCCGCCGAGAAGATGCCCCGTCATGGATTTCGTCGAACTCACCGGAACTTTTTTCGCGCGCTCGCCGAACACGCGCTTGAGCGCTTCGGTTTCAATCGCGTCGCCGATGGGCGTCGAAGTTCCGTGCGCGTTCACGTAGCTCACCTCATTCGGAGAAATCTTCGCGTCTTTGAGCGTCGCGAGCGTCACGCGGTAGGCGCCGTCGCCGCCTTCGGCCGGCTGGGTGATGTGATAGGCGTCGCCGGACATTCCGTAGCCCGCAACCTCCGCGATAATTTTCGCGCCGCGCCGCTCGGCGAATTCCAGCGACTCGAGGATCAGCACGCCTGCTCCTTCGCCCACCACGAAGCCGTCTCGCTGCGCATCGAAAGGACGGCTGGCGCGCTCGGGCTCGTCGTTGCGCGTGGAAAGCGCGCGCATCGCGGCAAATCCGCCCACACCCATCGGCGTGATGGCCGCTTCCGAGCCGCCTGCAATCATCACTTCGGCATCACAGCGCTGGATGATTTTGAACGCGTCGCCGATCGCGTGCGCCGAAGCCGAGCAGGCCGTCGCCGTCGCCGAATTCGGTCCTTTCGCGCCGTACCGAATCGAGACGTGCCCGGAAGCCAGATTCACAATCGCACCGGGAATAAAGAACGGCGAGATCTTGCCCGGGCCGCCTTGAAGGTATTTTGCATGCTCGCGCTCGATCACGTCGAATCCGCCGATGCCGGAGGCGATGTAAACGCCCGTAGCCGTCGCGGTTTCGGGCTTCACCTCGAGCCCCGCCATCTGCATGGCGAAATCCGATGCCGCCAGGGCCAGCTGAATGAACCGGCCCATTTTTTTTAGCTCTTTTTTTTCGACCCACTTCAGCGGATCGAAATCGCGGACTTCCCCGGCGATGCGGCAATCGAATGCGGACGCGTCAAACTGAGTGATCGGGCCGATCCCGCTCTTGCCTGCAAGCAGATTGCTCCAGACTTCCTCGGTGCCGATCCCGCAGCCACAGACCAGACCTACGCCCGTCACGACAACTCGGCGGTTCAAATCGAAGCTCTCCTGTTCGGAATGGGACGGCCGGCGGTTTACTTCGCAGCCTTCGCGTGCTTCTCGATGTACTCGATGGCGTCCTTCACCGTGGCGATCTTTTCGGCATCTTCGTCCGGGATCTCGATGCCGAAAGCTTCCTCGAAGGCCATCACCAGCTCGACCGTGTCGAGCGAATCGGCGCCCAGGTCGTCCACAAACGAAGCGGTTGCGGTCACTTCGCCTTCATCCACTCCGAGCTGCTCGACGATAATCTGCTTCACGCGTTCTTCGACGCTGGCCATTCTCGATATTCCTCCGGTATCGGCTGTCTTGACCCCCGGGCCGCCTGAGAGGCGGGGGCACGCCCCGTAGACAACCCGCCCATTCTATTCGCGAGCCTATGCCGGGTCAACCTTTGCAGTGCAGTGTTGCTGCTAGCCCATGTACATCCCGCCGTTCACATCTAAAACTTGGCCGGTGATGTAGGCGGCTTCGTCGCTCGCGAGGAACGCGATGGCGGCGGCGACATCGCGGTCGGTGCCGAAGCGGCCGAGCGGGATGAGCGACCTCATTTTTTCTTTCAGCTCGGCAGGAAGCACTTCGGTCATCGGCGTGTCAATGAAGCCGGGGGCTACGGCGTTCACTGTGATATTGCGCGAGGCGACTTCGACAGCAATCGCGCGCGTGAGCCCGATCAGCCCGGCTTTCGACGCCACGTAATTGGCCTGGCCCGCGTTCCCGACCTGCGCGACCACAGAACTCACGTTGATGATCCGGCCGGAGCGCTGCTTGAGCATCGCGCCAAGCGCCTGCTGGATGCACAGATGTGCGCCGGTCAGGTTCGTGCGCAGAACGGCGTCCCAATCTTCCAGCTTCATGCGCAGAGCAAGCGTATCGCGCGTGATCGCAGCGTTGTTCACGAGAATATCGAGCCGGCCAAATTTCGCGAGCAACTGCTGAAATCCCGCCTTTACCTGCGCCGCGTCCGCCACGTCCATTGGTACGGCAAGCGCTTCGCCTCCGCTGCCGCTGATTTCGCTCACGAGCGAAGCGAGTTTTTCCGTGTTCCGCGCCGCGGCGGCAATTTTGGCACCAGCCTGTGCAAGCACAAGCGCAGTTGTGCGCCCGATTCCCTGCGACGCACCTGTGACCAGCGCAACTTTGTCTTTGAGAGAGAACATTGTCATTTGAGGGTTACGCGGCCTCCGGGGGTTCGGCGCGGGCCTGAGCGACCTTATCGAACGTGGATTGCAGGCTGATTCCATCCTCCACATTCGCAGCGCGAACGGAGCGATCAATCTGCCGCAGCAGCCCCGAGAGAACTTTTCCGGGACCGACTTCAACGAACATGCTCACGCCGGCCGCGATCATCTCCTGTATGGAATCGAACCAGCGCACCGGATGCGTGACTTGCCGGATCAAGGCGTCGCGCGCGTCCTCGCCCGTCAAAGTCGCTTCCGCATCCACGTTCGTCATCAGCGGAAGGCGCAACGGACTGAATCGCGCCGCGCGCAGATCGAGCTCGAGGCGCTTCTGGGCGGGCATCATCAGCTCGCAATGAAACGGCGCAGAGACCGGAAGAATCACCGCGCGCTTTGCGCCGCTCTGCGACGCGATTTCCACGGCGCGCTTCACCGCCGCTGCATTACCGGAGATGACCGTCTGCTCCGGAGAATTCAAATTCGCGGGCGCGACCACTTCGTGCCCCGCCGCTTTCTTACAGATGTCTGCGACCTCCGCAGGGGCGAGTCCCAGGATCGCGGCCATCGCGCCAACGCCTGCGGGCACCGCTTCCTGCATGTATCGTCCGCGATTGCGGACAATTTTTACCGCTGTCCAGAAATCCAGCCCGTCCGCGGCCACAAGAGCCGAATATTCGCCGAGGCTGTGCCCCGCTGCGAAATCCGGAGTGATACCGCGTTTTTCGAGCGCGCGATATGCCGCCACCGAAACCGTGAGGATGGCGGGCTGCGTGTTCTCGGTCAGCTTCAGATCGTCTTCCGATCCTTCAAAGCACAGTTTCGAAATCGAAAACCCGAGCGCCGCGTCGGCTTCATCGAACACAGCGCGCGATTCGGGAAATTGTTCCGCAAGATCGCGTCCCATGCCCGAGTATTGCGAGGCCTGGCCGGGAAAAAGGAACGCAAGTTTGCTCATGCGGGTCGCATTCCGCTCGGATCAACTGCGCGCGGCAACCGCGGCAGCGGAAAGCTCCTGTTCGATTTTTTCGTTCACGCGCGCGCGGCAAAGCTCGTTGGCCACGCGGCTGGCATTTTTGATAGCGTTGGGATTCGAGCGGCCGTGGCCGATAATGGTGATGCCGCGGACGCCGAGCAGGGGCGCGCCGCCGTATTCGGAGTAGTCGGTGCGTTTGCGAAAATCGTCGAAGGCGCGCTTCGAGAGCGCGTAACCGAGCTGCGAAGTAAGGCTGCTCTTGATCGCTTTCTTCAGCATCCCGCCGATATGCTCCACGAGCCCTTCGCTGATTTTGAGCGCCACGTTGCCGATAAAACCGTCGCAGACGATCACGTCCACGTCGCCGCGAAACACGTCGCGGCCCTCGACGTTGCCGACGAAATTCAGCGCACTTTGCTTCAGGCGCGCCGAGGCTTCGCGCGTCAATTCGTTGCCTTTCATTTCCTCTTCGCCGATCGAAAGCAGCGCGACCCGCGGCCGCTTCACTCCCCAGATCGTGCGGTAATAGATTTCGCCCATCACGGCGAACTGCTCGATTTGCGCGGGCTTGGAATCGACGTTCGCGCCCACGTCGAGAATCACCGTGACTTTTTCCTTCATGTTCGGAAACGCCGCCGCGAGCGCCGGGCGATCCACCGAGGAAAGCGTGCCGAGGACGAACCGCGCCACGGTCATCACCGCGCCCGTATTTCCCGCGCTCACGAGCGCATCCGCTTTGCCATCGCGCACCAGGCGGGCGGCGACGTGCAGCGAGCTATCCTTCTTCCGGCGAAAGGCGTGCGAGGGAGAATCGCGCATGGTGATCACGTCGGTGGCATTGACGATGTCAATCGGCAGGCTGCGGTGCCGGTGCCGATTGAGTTCCTGCCGAACCGCGGATTCGATGCCCACCAGCGTGACACGCACGCCCAGCTCGCGCGCCGCTAAGATCGCGCCTTCGACTTCGGCGCGCGGCGCATGGTCGCCCCCCATAGCATCGAGAGCAATGGTAGTCATCTCGGGCACCAAAAAGGAAAGGTAGGCGAGGGAAACTTAGGCTGTCTTGGCCGCGGTGTCAATCACTTCGCGGCCCTTGTAGAAGCCGCAGTGGGGACACGCCTGGTGAGGAAGCTTCCTCTCGTGGCAGTTGGGACATTCCGAGAGAGAAAGCGGGCGCAGATGGTCGTGCGCGCGGCGGTTGGAGGTGCGGCGCTTCGAGTGGCGTCGTTTCGGGTTGGGCATGAATGCTCCTGTTTGCGGGCCGCGAATTCGCGGTCCCAATTTTTTGCGAACAAATAGTGTAGCGTCTTATTGCTTTTTGAACCAGTCCTGCTTCAAGCGAGCCAGCGGAGCCAGACGCGGGTCGGAAGCGTGCTTCTCGCAGCGGCATTCTTCGTTGTTGAGGTTGGCGCCGCAGTGCGGGCAGAGGCCGCGGCAATCGCCGCGGCAGATTACTTTCATCGGCAGAGCTAGGTTCACCTGCTCGGCCAGGACGTCGGCGAGGAATAGGCCTTCGCCCTCGAAGAAAGCGATGTCGGTGTCTTCGTCGTTGAGCTGCACTTCATCGTCGTGGGCGATGGTGTTCATGGGGCGGTAGAAAAGATCGAAATCGCGGCTGATTTCTTCGACGACGGTGTCGAGGCAGCGGGCGCAAATCAATTCGATGCGCGTGTGCAGGTTGCCGCAGATGCGGATCTGGCCGTCGACCAGCTCCGCCGTGGCGCGTACTTCGAGCGGCTCCACTTGCCGGAACTCGCCGGAATGGAAATCGATGGTGCCCGGCGCGTAGCTTTTGCGGATGCGGACTTTCCGGAGAGCGAGCTCGTTTACATCGATGAACATTGACAATCCCCGCGTGTTTTCGCGCGAAACTCGATTATAAGTCTGGCACCTCCATTGTCAAGAAAACGGCTTCCGAAAGGTTCTGAAGCTGCCACCAAACGGACAATGTGCTCCCATACAGCGGCACGCCGCACCACCGGGCCCTCGATTCGCCTCGCGCGGAGGAATTGGGTTCTCATTTCGCCTCACATTTCCGCGGCGCGGCCGACCGGGGTGCCGAGAAATTCGTGGCACTGCCGCAAGAGAAAATGGTCCGTCATGCCCGCGATGTAATCGCACACGACGCGATGGCGTGGCTCTTGCCGGGCGAGCTCGGCATAGTGGCGCGGCATGCGGTCCGGCTCGACCATATAAAACTGAAACAGCGCGTCCATCGCCTGGACGCCGCGCTCGCGCTCTTCCGCGATGGCGGGCTGTGAATAGAGCCGGGCGAAGAGGAAGCGTTTCAGGCTCGCGTTTTGCCCGGCCACTTCCGGCGTGAACGCCGCGAGCCGCGCGGGACTGCGCCGCACGTCGTCCACGGTTTCCACGTCGCTCGCTTCGATCTGGCGGCGCGTGTTGGCAATCAAATCGGTGGCCAGGCAATCGAGCACGCGCTTGAGCGCCTCATTGAATTTCAATTTCAGCAGCGCTTGCGGGTGCGAGCGATCCAATTCAGTGTAAGCGGCATCGAAGGCGGGGACCTCCGCGCGCAGCAAGTTCATGTCCACCAGGCGCGCTTCAAAGCCGTCGTCGAGATCGGCGGTGTTGTAAGCGATCTCATCGACGAGGTCAATGAGCTGGGCTTCGAGCGGCGGCCGCAGGTCGAGCGCATAGTCGGCGAGATCGGGAAATTCCGCTGCGGAGTAATCGCGCGAATGTTTGATGATTCCTTCGCGGACTTCGAACGTGAGATTCAATCCGGGAAAATCGAGATAGCGCTGCTCGAATTGCTCGACGATCCGCAGCGCGTGGAGATTGTGGTCGAAGCGCTCGCCGTGCTCGCGCATGCGCAGATCGAGTCGGCGCTCGCCGGCGTGGCCGAAAGGCGGGTGTCCGATGTCGTGCGCGAGCGCGAGAGCTTCCGCGAGGTCGGTATTCAAATCGAGCGCGCCGGCAACCGTGCGCGCGATTTGCGTGACTTCGAGGGTGTGCGTCAGCCGGTTGCGGAAGTGATCGGAGAATCGCGCGGTGAAGACTTGCGTTTTCGCTTCGAGCCGGCGGAACGCGCGCGAATGGATCACGCGGTCGCGGTCGCGGGCGTAATCGTTGCGATAAGGATGCGGAGGCTCAGTGTGGCGCCGCCCGCGCGAACGCGAAACGTCCATCGCGTAAGAAGCGAGCCGCGGCGGTGTCATGGTGTTGTCTCAGGTCTTGCCGGGCAAAAGCGCGAGAGCCTGATCGGCCTGCTGGGCGATCGGCGTATCGGGATATTCGGTCTTGATCTGCGTGTAGAGCTTGGCCGCCTCGGCGGGATTTTTCTGGCGATAGTGTTCGGCGAGCGCGAGCATGGCCACCGGCTTCGGCACGAGCACTGCCGGCTTCGCGATCAGGTCCTGATAGAGCTTGACGGCTTCATCGCCGCGGCCGGTGCGATCGTTCAGTTGAGCCAGTTCGAAGCGGGCCATGGCGGCGAAATCGTCGCCGCCGCTCGTGAGACCGCTGAGCCACTTGCGCGCGTTGTCGAAATCGTTGAGCTTCTCGTCGCTGAGGGCGGCGTAGTAAGCCGCGAGCTGGCCTGGGTGGGTGCGCGGATATTGTACGGCGACGTCGCCGAATTTTTTCGCGGCGTCCGTAAACTTGTTCTTTTCATCCACGTAGGTGACTTCGCCCGGCATGGCGGGCTCGCCCGGAGTGCGAATCCGCGCCTGGAACACTTTCATGGCGTCGTCGAACGCGGCGGAAGCTTTTACGGTCTGGCGCTCGGCGTAAGTCTTCCAGCCGAAGATGCCGAGAGCGACCACGATCGCCGCGACCACGAGGTAAAGGGTGAGCTGCTGGTGGGACAGGACGGCTTCGGCGCCGTGAGCGAGGGTCTCGCGGACCTCGTCTTTTTTCAGCTCTTTACGCGAAATGTGCTGGGGCATGACGGCTCTCCACAAAAAAGGGTCTGAAAGTTGATGCTACCACAAAGGCGGGGAAAGGCAGTGATTGGTGAGTGGTAAGTAGTGAGTGGTGACTTGGAGTCCAGGATTCGTGACTCGTAACTCGTGGCTCGTATTGCGGCACCTGTGAATTTGAGGGTGAATCGAGCGGATGGCTGATCAGATTCCCAGTGGAGGACATGCGAAACATGGCGGCACCCCCCCTTTCGAGCCGATTAGAAATTTTGAGGTGATTCATTGCCAATGATTTACGCCGGTTTCTAATCGCGGATCCGCGATTAGAAATGGAGTATCCCGATGCATCACGATAGGTCCGAGGTTTGTTGAGCGCGAGCAGAAATGAAAAAGCCGCCCGCCTGAAGGCGGCCGCTACATAAAGCGATGGGCCGGGGGCGAAATCGGAGGAATGTGTGACGAGTAGAAAACAGCATGTCCTTGAGAGTGTGCGAGTTGCGGCGAATTCTACTTCCGGGATGTGACGAGTAGAACAGGCGTGATTCGTGACCCGCCTCCGCCAAGGCTGCGGTGGGCAGGCTTGTGTCCCGTCCCGAAGCTTCGGGATTGGGGAGTGACTCGTGATTCGCGGCCGAATAACTGGTTTTGGGGTGTCCAGATTCAAGTATGAAGAAGCGGGTTTTGAATGGAAAGCGGTGGCGGAAAACGCAATTTTGTTGCGATTAGAAAAACGTGATCTGCTTTGTTTTGATGGAGTTGAGTGATTTTCTGAATGGGCGACTGTCGCGATTAGCCTTCCTTCGCCAAGGCTACGGCGGGCAGGCCGCCTATGCCAGAGTGCCGGCTTCTGTGGTCTCAGCGTCGAATTGTGACCAGCCAACATCACATGCATAGTTTATCACAAAGTTATCCATAATGCAAGTGAAAACGGGGGTCTGAGAATAGAAAGTCGCTCTCTACTGATTAAGCCGGCTGGCAAGCCCTGCATAAGGCAAGCGGACCGGGTACGGGAGGAGGCAAATCAACGAGGGGTGAGCGCGCTGATTTCGCGGGCCGCCTTGATGCCCGAGGCGATGGCGCCTTGCATCCAGCCTGGCCAGGGGGATGTGTGCTCACCGGCAAACCACACACGGCCTTCGCGTTTGCCGATCTCGGGATACCACTGCTGCTGGCCGGCGCGGTATTCCTGAAATGCGCCTCGTTGCCAGGGATCGCTCTGCCAGGATTTCACGATGACTGTTTCCAGGTGCTGGCGCAGGCCCGGATGCACCTCGTTCATATCCGCAATCAAGCGTTCAGTGCGGTCCTTTTCGCTGAGCGAATCCAGCTCACCCGCGTAATCTTCATAGCAGTACGCCTGAAGCAGCCCCCGGCGGCCAGGCTTCCCGTACGTGGGATGCCACACTTCCATATCTTTATCTGACGATCCGAACCCGTTTAGCCCCTGGTCTTCCCAGTAGCGCCTGCTGACCTGGAAGGTGGCGCGCACGACCGGCCCATAATCGAGGGCGTCAATCACTTTGCGTTTCTC
>DASPSD010000081.1:0-15116 GCA_035624115.1 Candidatus Sulfotelmatobacter sp.
GGCCAGGAAGCCGCCCGGAGTGAGCGTGATGCCCTTGAAGTGAATCGAGGCAGGCTCTTCGGCGGCGCCGGCGGAACCGTCACCGGCATAGCCATCGCCGGCCGGAACATGGATGAGCGCGTTCATGAAGTGGCCGCTGCCGACGTTGGCGTTCGCGTTGCCGGCGGGATTGACCAGCGGCCCGACGCTCGAGTTGTAATCCGATTCGGTGATCAAGCCTTTTGCCAGAAGCATTTGCGCCAGGCGATCATTGGCTTCGGCCGCGGAGGCCGCCTGCGTGATCTGAGCCGCTTCGGCCGCCGTCAAAATCCCCTTGGCCTGCAAGACTTGAACGAGCGGCGGTGTTTTCGATTGCGAATCGACTTGCTGTGCGAAGGCAGGAACCACGAATACAGCGGTTACGACAACCGCCACAAATAGGACTCTCAGCCTATTCATTGACAAATCCTCCCCCTGCGATTTGAAATTTGGGGCCCCAGTGCTAGGTTGTCCCGCATGAACAACACCCCCCCGGAACAAGAGCAAAATTGAAGCCTAGATACTAGTCCCGCGGCAAAATGTCAAGCAATTCCTTCAGATTTAATGGATTGCCGAGCTAACGAAAGTTCCAACCGGGTTCCAAATTTAGAAACATCCGATGGGAACGGCAGGCCTTGCCTGGCAGGCTGCGCGAGCTCCCTGGTGCTCATACAATTCGTTGAGCGCGGCAACCTGCCGCCGGAACGGCGGTCACGGGTAACTGCCGAACACGAGAACAACGGGCTTTGTCCTCGCAGAGAAGATAATTGAAACCGCGACATTTGGTCCGGGCTCTCGAGTGAAAAATCCGGGGCCATCTCTCCGGAGGCCAGATGACCGCCGCGCGCCGCGTTCCCCAGCGGCTTGAATGGAAGTACAGCCATCGCGGACCACGGCACATGCTTCATAATCCGCGCGAAATCGTCCGGCGGCCGGAGCATCACAAGAAAAAGCGCGCCGGCGATTGCAGCGTAAACCGCTGCGCATGCGCCTGCGATCTTATGCACCTTCCTCCCGGCAGATTTTGTGTTGATCTCCGGCAACCCGAGTCCTTCGTCCGCGTTCGTCCTTCGATGCAAAGGAATCTGAATCACACCCCGGTTACGGAGTGGTGCAATTTCACACCCCTTAATTTTTTGACGATTAGAAATGATCCCGCCCCTTTGTTTTCATAGGCTTACAGCGATTTCTACTCGAATCGAGTGTCGATTAGAAATGGAAGATTGACAACAAGCGGAGGCACCACCCGCATTGTGGCAAAAGGACTTACGGCCAGGTGGGATCGAATTCGCAATCAAAAAATGGTTCCGGGCCGAGCGAGAAAGAGCAGGGAGCGCGGATGGTGGCCGCCGGAGAACAGCCATGAGTGGCTGTTCCACCGGCTGGGGCGCAGTTCGCCCGTTCATTTCTTCACGCAGGTTTTTGCAGCGCGCCATGACACAAGTCGCCGGAGCCAACCTGGCATGGCTGGCGAAAGATTGCAAGCCTCAATCCCTGTGGAGGTCTTCGGTCATCTAGAGGGAACGCGCCGCACCGGGACGGAAACTTCAAGATCGCAAAGCCAGCTTCAACCCCCGCACCCTTGTTCGCCAAGGCGGACGAGGATGCGCCACCTGCGGCGCGCATTCGCTTTCGCCCGCGCTTCCACAATGGCGATCTGCCAGCAGCTCGTTCCAAATACATGCGAACAAATTCGCCATAGCCCTGAAAGGGCGAAGGCGAATGCCCCTCGACTTCGCCCGGCGGGCTCCGCTCGGGACAAAATTTCGCCTTGCGAAATTTTGGAGGCGGGGGGAGTCGAACCCCCGTCCGAGAAGCCTTGCCACCCGAAGCCTACATGCTTATCCCGTTCCGAAGGTTTCGCCGCCGGCGCTCAGAGCGGGCAAGACGCGCTCGCGGCTAGTCCGATGATCTCGCCGCCGCATTGCGGACCGAAACGCGGCGGCCAGCCTACTGTGTGACGCCTCATCCCACGCGCGCAGGCGACGCCTGGGGAGACGCGCTACCTAATTTTGTTTAGGCAGCGAGAGCCAACTGGGAATTGCCAGTTGTTTTGTTCCACCCGATTGCGGGCAGGTGGCGCCCGGCATGCCTTCGGGCCGCGACAGCCTCCGTCGAAACCGTGTCGCCCCCGTTGGTCTCACTAGAATACCACCCCGCGCGAACGCGCCTCAACCCGCTCATTGACTTGCTTGGAAGCGCCAACTAACATCGCGCCACATGTCTGAATCGCAGTCGATCCTCGGCCGGACCATCGCGCGGTACCGCATTGTCGAAAAGCTCGGCGGCGGCGGAATGGGCGTGGTCTATCGCGCCGAGGATATGAACCTGCGCCGCTTTGTGGCCCTGAAATTCTTGGCTGAAGACTGGGCCAAAGACCATCAGGCGCTCGAACGCTTCCAGCGCGAAGCGCAGGCGGCTTCGGCGCTCAATCACCCCAACATCTGCACGATTTACGACATGGGCGAAGACAACGGCCAGGCCTACATGGTGATGGAGCTGCTCGAAGGCCAGACTCTCAAGCAAAGAATCGCCGAGCGTCCGATGGAACTCGAGCCGCTTCTGGATATCGCCATCCAGATTGCAGACGCGCTCGATGCGGCGCACTCAAAGGGAATCATCCACCGCGATATCAAGCCTGCCAACATCATGATCACCGCTCGCGGGCTCGTGAAAATTCTCGATTTTGGCCTCGCCAAGCAGGTGGAAGGCGTGGGCGTGCCGTCGATGACCATGGGCTCGACCATGAGCGGCGGGGCCGCTGCAAATCTCACGAGCCCCGGCACGGCGGTGGGAACGATTGCCTATATGTCGCCCGAGCAAGTGCGCGGCAAAGAATTAAACGCACGGACCGACCTTTTCTCCTTCGGCGTCGTGCTCTACGAAATGGCCACCGGCACGCTTCCGTTCCGCGGCGATACCTCGGGACTGGTCACCGAAGCGATCCTGAATCGCATGCCCGTGGCAGCCGTGCGCTTGAACCCGGACCTCCCGCCGAAGCTCGAAGAAGTGATCAATAAGGCGCTCGAGAAAGATCCCGAGATGCGCTACCAATCGGCTTCGGAGATGCGCGCGGATCTGAAACGCTTGCGGCGCGATACCGATCCCGGGCGGGTCACCGGCACAGTTCAGATTCCTGAATATGAGCCGCCACCAATTTCTAGGGCGCGCTCAGGGGAGACGGTTGTAGCCTCTCAGCCCCGGGTGTCTGTGCCCGGCGTCATGGCGCCCGCACCGGCAGCCCCCAGCTACAAAATTTTTTGGATTCTTGGAATCTTCATCCTGCTGGCAGCCGCAGGCGCCGGAATTTATTTCTTCCGCGATCGCTTCAAGATTCCCGGCGGACCCGCGAAAGTTTCTCAAATCAGCCACTGGCACAAGCCGATGATCGGCGCAAGACTCTCGCCCGATGGCCGTACTGTCGCGTTCACGGCGCCAGCGGATGGCGCATTCCAGGTGTTTGTCATGCTCACTTCGGGCGGCGAGCCGCTGCAATTGACCAGCGACGAGGGTGATAAAAAAGTAGAAAGCTTTTCCACCGACGGCTCCGAGATTTACTATCAGCGGTCTCTCGGCCGTTTCGAAGTTTGGGCCGTCCGCACGCTCGGCGGCACGCCCTACCGGCTCGTTTCCGGGCTCTCTCTTTCGCCCTCGCCTGACGGCAATTTCCTCTATTACTCGAGAGGCGGGAGCCGCGCGCTTTTTCAAGCCGGGAAATCGGGCCTCGGCGAGCAGCAGGTGTTCAACTTCGACAAAGCCGGCGTGATTCCCAATTCGATCCTGCCGTATCCAGGTGGCGACGATCTGCTGGTGCTGACTTCAACTCCGGATTTTTCGCTGGATAAAAATCTCCTGTACAAGGTGAGCGTGTCGTCTCATTCCGCCTCGCAACTGGGCGAACTCGCCTCGAATTCAGACGTGGCCTGGGCCGATCCCGGCAAAACGATCGTCTTCAGCCGCACCGCCGGCGGACTCACCAACCTGTGGCAATACAATCTGGATGACCACAGCCTGACGCAAATCACCTCCGGCCCCGGCCCGGACATTTCCCCCATGCCCGACCCAACGGGCAAGGGGATTTACTACGTGAACGGAAAATCCTCCGGCTTCCTAACCGTCTATCACGTGAATTCGAATGAATCCGCCGATATCGAGACGGAAAACGTGACGCAGCCCGTCCTCTCGCCCGACGGCAAACGCGTGATGTACTTGACCATGCCGGAAAAAGGCCGCAGCGAAATCTGGGTCTCTGAAATTGACGGCGGCAAAAAAGTGAAGCTCGCTTCCTCGGCGCGCCTTGCGTCTGGAACGTGGTCGCCCGACGGAACGCACGTTTCCTTCGCGGAAAATTCCGGCACTGACGGGAAACAATACGTCGTCGAAGCCGATGGAAAAGCCCTGCGGCACATTCCTCTCTCCGCGGATTTCGTGCTCGGCTCCGTGTGGGGAACCGATTCGAACACGCTTTATGTGGCCGGATTGACGAAGGCTCCCTCGAAATTCGTCACCTGGAAGGCAACCGCCGACGGCTCGGAAGTGGAACCGTTTCTCGAAGGCTGCGGCGTCATTACCGATGCCACTCCCGATAGCCGCTATCTGCTGGCGCTGCATTCGCGCGGCGAGGCTGCCGGCATTTATGAGATTTCTTTGGCCGATAAGAAATGCCTCACGCTGGTGCCGGGCGTGACCACATTGAGCGCCGTCTTCGCCGCCGACGGCAAATCATTCCTGTACGCTGTCGCCTCGCGCGGCGAGGTCACCATCTACCGCCAGCCCTGGCGCGACGGCAGGCTCGCCGGTCCGGTCCAGGAGGCGCTGAAAGTTCCATTCGCTTTCAGCCTCACCTATGGCGGCACCTCCTACGCCATCGCCCGCGATTTATCTACCATCGTTTACGCCCGCCCCGGCGGCCAAGCGGACCTGTATCTCCTGTCTCAAAAATAGCTTGCGCGCCACACTTGCCGGCTTTCCGCTTGAAATAGCCCAGCGGGCCTGGCCCGGAATTGTTTCGAACAGTGCACCGCTATACAGTCGGGAACGCTCCCTCGCAATGCCAGTTGACACTCCTCAGCACCGTTTTCATAATCGCAAAATGGCGGAAAAAGCCTCCAAGGAAAAGCAGAAGTCGCTGGAACGCGCGCTTGAAGAAGCCGTTTCGCGCGCGCTCCGCGATAACCTCGCTCCCCTCCAACGCACCTCGGACGAATTGCATCAGGCGTTTGGCGATCTGGTGTCCTCCTGCTCATCGAGCCGCCCGAGCAATGCTCTCCCTGCGATGCTGCGCGTGCAAACCGCGGCTTCCGCACTGGCCGCCGGGCTATCCGTGCTGTCGAATTTCGTGGCCGTCGCGCTGAATCCGCGCGAACAGGGCGCCGGAACGGGCGCAGCCGCCGTCGAAGAGGAAGAAGCAGAAGAGGCAGCGCGGCCCGCCCACAAACCTGGGCCGCAGGAAGCACCCGAGCCCGAACTGGAGTGGACTGAGGCGCCGGCAGCAACCGCCGTTGAGCCCGCACCACCCGCGCCTGCTGCCGACGTGGCAACCGTGATCGCGCATGCCGCCGCAGAAGTCGAAGCCGAAGAAGCGGCCGTAGCGCCGACGGCGGTGTTCGATCTCGCCAATCTCCCCCAGGAAGTGCAGGACATGCATCGCCGCGCCAACCGGGTTGCCAAAGTGGCCATGCAAGACATCAAATTATTGCGGCCCAAAGACGTGAAGCTGGGCCTGGAACACAAAGACATCTGTCACCGGTTGCGCAGTGATCTCGACAAAGCACGCAAAGAATACGACCGCCGCTTCCGCGCGATTCTCGAGCAGCCAGTGGATTACTTCCATCACTGGATGGTGGCGATTCTCGCCAATGGCGACAGTGCGGCCCTCGGAGAGTATCCCTATCCCTCGCCCGTTCTGCGGCAGTAAGCTCGCCGTGAAGAGATTCGTCGGCCGGCTGCTTCCCGCGGCTGGCGTGTTGCTTCTCGTTTGTCTTCCGTCGTCCGGACGCCCGCTCCCGGAGGCAGGCTCTTCCGGCAAAGCGGCCATCTCCGAAAAACAGCTCGAGGAGTTGGCCCGCGCCCTCAAGGGCAAAAGCAGCCCCTCCGCGTACGCGAAACTCACGGCCGTCGCGACCCAGAAATCTTCCGGCATCTTCGGATTGCGCGCGGCTCTCGCCCTCGGCTACTACGATTACACGAAAGCCAAGTACGCCGACGCAGCGAAGTGGCTCAGCCGCGCGATGGCGGATCCTTTGCTCCGCGACTATTCCCTGTATTGGAGCGCGGAAACGAACATTGGTCAGGGCCGCAATGCCGATGCTCTGTCTCAGCTCAAACAGATCCGCGCGGAATTCCCCGACTCCGCCATCACCGAGCAGGTCCTCCAATCTCTCGGCACCGCAGCTTTGGCAATCAATCAAGCGGAGGAAGGGATTGCCGCGCTCGATGCCTATGGCTTGACCGCCGCAAAACCCGAACTCCTGTTCCTCCGCGCCCAGCTCCGCGAGCGCGCCGGCCTCGGCGTGGAAGCCGCCGCGGACTATGAGACGGTTTACCTCCGCTTTCCCACGAGCGATCCTTCGCGCGAAGCAGGCTTCAAGCTGGACTACCTTCGCGGCGCACTCGGCGGAAAAGTTCCGCCAATCCCCCTGGACCAAAGGCTTGCGCATGCCGCCACAATTTTCGGCGCCAAAGACTGGAGCGCGGCGCGCTCCGAATACGGGCGAATTCTGCCTGAGCTTTCGGGCGCCGAGCGCGAGCGGGCGGAGCTGCGCGTGATGGAGTGCGGCGTGGCGCTGGGAGCGACCCCAAAAGAATTGATCTCCCTTCAGATTGAGGATCCCGATGTGGATGCCGAGCGGGACTACGCGCTGGCAAACTGGTATCGCAGCCTCCAGCAAGGCCCCGAATTGACCGCCGCGGCCGAGAAGGCTGCCGAACGCGCTCCGGCGAGCCACTGGGCCGAAGCTTCCCTTTTCCTTGCCGGAAATTTTCTCTGGGTGCAACTCGACCGCGAGCAGGCGGCCGCCTATTACAAGCGAGTGGCCGAGAATTTCTCCACATCCCCCGATGCGATTCCCGCGCAGTGGCGCGTCGCGTGGGTGGCCGTCCTCAAACGCCAGCCCGAAGCGCCGGAATTGCTCGCCGATCATCTTCGCCGCTTTCCCGGATCGCAGTTCACCCCCGACGCTGTTTATTGGCTCGGCCGGCTCGCCGAGGAATCGGGAAATGCGGCGCTCGCGCGCGGGTACTATCGAAGGCTTCAGGAGCGGTTCCCGCAGAATTATTTTCAGTCGGTTGCCGCGGGCCGGCTTCAGACGCTGGGCCCCGGCGAGGATACCGATCCGGAGGTGCTCGCCTCCATTCCGCCCGTCGCGTCCGTCCCGCCCATCGGCGGCACGATTCCTCCTTTCGCCGCGGAGCGCCAAGCGCGTGCGGATGCCTTGCACTCGATCGGTCTTGACGCTTCGGCGGAGCTTGAATTGCGCGCCGCATACGCCGCCACAGGCGAGCCGCGCCTTTTGCTCGAGGCCGCGCAAGCAGCGGTGAATGCAGGCCACTTCGGCGCGGCCTTTGCCACCGTGCGCCAAATTTATCCCCAGCTCGAGTCGCGTCCTTTTGCAGAGGTGCCGCGCGATGTCTGGCTGGCGGCGTACCCGATGCCTTACGAAGACTCCATCCGCAAGTGGTCGTCGAAAGCAGGAATCGATCCCATGCTCACCGCAGGCCTGATCCGCCAGGAATCAGCCTTCGAGGTCGAAGCCCGCTCTCCCGCAAACGCTGAAGGCCTCATGCAAATCCTGCCGAAAACCGGCCGCCGCCTCGCCGCGCAGGCTCGAGTCCACTATGGCCGCGGCGTGCTCTTCGATCCGGACTACAACGTGCACCTCGGCACCATTTATGTGGCCGGCCTGCGCAAGGATTTTGGAAGTGTCGAATCGGCGCTGGCCGCGTACAATGCGGGCGAGGAACGCCTGAATTCGTGGACCTCGGGGCAGGCGTACCGCGAGCCGGCGGAATTTGTCGATTCGATTCCGTTCACCGAGACGCGCGAGTACGTCCAGATCGTCACCCGCAACGCCGCGATTTACCGCAAGCTTTACGGAGCGCAAATTGAATCCAGCAACGCCACAGCCGGCCCCTACCGCTAGCGCGCGGCTCTCCATCAAGGCAGGAAAGTTCACCGAATCCGTCATCCGCGAAATGACGCGCCTTGCGCTTCAATATGGCGCCATCAATCTCTCGCAGGGATTTCCGGATTTTGCCGCTCCCGCCGAAATCAAGCGCGCGGCGCAAGAAGCCATCGCGGCCGAAGTGAATCAATACGCGATCACCTGGGGCGCAAAATCGCTGCGCAAGGCCATTGCCGAAAAATTCGAGCGCACGCAGGGAGTCGCCGCCGATCCCGAGCGCGAAATCACCGTCTGCTGCGGCGCCACCGAAGCGATGATGTCGTCCATGATGGCGATCATCAATCCCGGCGATGAAGTGGTGGTTTTCGAGCCTTTCTACGAGAACTACGGCCCCGATGCGATTCTCTCCGGAGCCACGCCGCGCTTCGTGAAGCTGTGGCCTCCGGCGTGGACATTCGATCCCGGCGAGCTGGCGCGCGCCTTCGGCCCCGCCACCAAAGCGATCATTCTGAACACGCCGAATAATCCCACGGGCAAAGTGTTCGAGCGCGCCGAGCTCGAGGCGATTCGCGACCTTTGCATCCGCTGGAACGCCTTCGCCATCACCGATGAAATCTACGAGCACATGCTCTACGACGGCGCGCGCCATATTTCGTTCGCGTCTCTCGACGGGATCCGCGACCGCACCATCACCATCAACGCCCTCTCGAAAACGTACAGCGTCACCGGCTGGCGCGTGGGCTGGGCCATCGCCGCTCCCGAGGTAACTTCCGCGATTCGCAAGGTCCACGATTTCCTGACCGTGGGAGCCGCTGCGCCGCTTCAGGAAGCCGGCGCCGCGGCGCTGAAATTTCCGGCGACTTACTACGACGCGCTCGCGCATGAATACCTTGTGCGGCGCGATCGCATGCTCGAACTTCTCACGCGCGCGGGATTCCGCTGCTTCAAGCCCCGTGGCGCTTACTACATCATGACCGATATCTCGGCTTTCGGATTTCCCGACGACATGGCCTTCGCGAAATACCTCGTGAAAGAAATCGGCGTCGCCGCTGTGCCCGGTTCGAGCTTCTATCAGGACCCCGCCGATGGCCGCACCCAGCTTCGCTTCACCTTCTGCAAAACGGAAAAGACCTTTCAGGCCGCCGCCGAGCGTCTTGCAAAGCTCAAGCCCGGCTCAAGCGCTGCTTCCGGGTGAGCCGCCGCTGCTGTGATACTATGCGTAAGAATCTGAAAGGGAACTCGGTCTCGTGGCGATGCAATTGGATTTGATTCCGGCAGGCACGCGCCTCACCGCCAATGGCGACGGCGAATCGCGAGACATCAGCTCCAGCCAGACCCGCACATTCCTCTGCTCGATGGACATCGCCGATCAAATCGAGCAGGAATCCGTGGACCTATCCGTTTGGGGTTCAGCCGACGGCCAGGACTGGGGAAAATTTCCGCTCCTGAAAATGCCGCAGCAGTTTTATCGCGGCGAAACGCGCCAGGTGCTCGATCTCTCGGCGCGCCCGGAGATCCGGTTCCTCCGCGCGAAATGGGAACTCGCCCGCTGGGGCCGCGTCGCCCCGCTTCCGATGTTCGTTCTCGGCTTCCACCTGGTCGAGGTCCCCGCCTTCGCCCACCAATCCGCTTCCCGCTAGCCGGCCCGCGCCGCCAATTTCCGGAATGCCGCCCACGCCCTCCGCGCCGCCGACGAGACCTTTGGAGTGCGGGAGCTTGCTCCCGCTTTGTTTTCAAATCGGGCACAAGTCCCACCAACATCTGCCTGAGCCATCTCTGCTAGGACCTCAACAGCCCCTTACAGATCGAGATCGAATGTTTGATGGTAAGCCGGGATTGTCACGGGCCAGTGGAATTGAGCAGCCACCGCATCGCGCAGGCTATTCAATCCCGCGGGCTCGCCGTGCACGAGAAAGGTCTGCCGCGGCGCGGCCTTGAATCCCGAAAGCCAGCGCAGCAATTCACTTTTTCCCGCGTGCGCAGAAAGCTGGCCGATCTCAGTCACCTCCGCTCGAACGGGAACCATCTCCCCCCACAATTTCAAATATTTGGCGCCTTCCAGCAGCGCCCGCCCGCGCGTTCCCTCGGCCTGATAGCCCACCAGCAACACGGCGCTGCGCGAATCCGGCAGCCGCTGTGCCAGGTGGTGCAGGATGCGCCCGCCCGTCGCCATTCCGCTTGCCGAAAGGATGATGCAAGGCGAAACCACGTCGTTGATCGCTTTCGATTCCTCGACCGACCGGGTCATGTGTACTTCATGGACATTCAGGGGGTCGCGGTCTCCCGATTCTTTTTCGCGCTGGAATTGCAGCCGATGATCTTCGTGGTGGCGGACATAAATGTCGGTCACGCTGATGGCCATCGGGCTATCCACGTACACCGGCAGGCGCGGAATGCGCTGCTGATTCTCCAGCTCGGTAAGGTAATAAAGGATTAACTGCGTGCGGTCCACCGCGAACGCCGGAATCACAATGGCGCCGCCGCGCTTGGCCACGCGATTAATCACGTCCGCCAGCGCGTCTTCCACCGAACCCGGCGGATGGTCGCGGTCCCCATACGTAGATTCGCACAGCAGAAAATCGGCGCGCGTGGGCGATTCCGGGTCGTTCAGGATCGCGTTGTTGTACCGGCCCAGATCGCCGGAGAAAACCACGAGCGTTTGCTTCCCGTTTTCCGTGATCGTCAGCTCGAGCCAGCTCGAGCCGAGAATGTGCCCCGCATCGTGGGGACGGACGGAAAATTGCGGGCTGATCTGGAAATTGTCCGCGCGAGGGATATCGCGGAATCGGCCGAGCGCCGCCTGCGATTCGGCCACGGTGTAAAGCGGCATCGGCGGCTTGTGCCGGCTGTAGCCTTTTTTCGCGATGTACTGCGCGTCTTCTTCCTGTAGATGAGCCGAATCGGGCAAAAGCAACTGGCACAATTCGCGCGTCGCGCCATTGGCGTAAATCGGCCCGTGAAACCCGAGCCGAACGATGCGGGGCAGATAGCCGGTGTGGTCGATGTGCGCGTGCGTTAAGAGAATCCAATCAATCGTGGCGGGATCGACCGGAGGATTTTCCCAATTCCGCTGCTCGAGCTCGTTCGAGCCCTCGAAAAGTCCGCAATCCACCAGCAGCCGTCTGCCGCCCACTTCCACCAGATACTTCGAGCCGGTGACCGTTCCCGCCGCGCCCAGAAACGTGATCTTCGCCATGGGTGCGCCATTGTATGGCACATGGACGGAATTCTGCTAAGGCTGAATCCCCTCAAACTCCTGACAGATCGCGGCTTGCTATCATTTCGTGGTCATGTTACACTGACTATGGATGTATCGTAGTTACTATGGCTGGGTGACGCGCGATGAAAAAAATGGCGGCAGGGAAGTTTAAGACACATTGTCTGGCTGTAATGGACAGCGTTCAAGCGACAGGCGAGCCGGTCGTAGTCACAAAGCGCGGCAGGCCGGTAGTTAAAGTGGTGCCAGCAGCTTCCGAAGGCAGCGATCCATTTGGATTTCTCGCGGGAGAGTTTGAAATCATTGGCGATATCGAGTCGCCCGTCGTTCCACTGACCGCTTGGAAGGTGGCGAAGAAGTGATCCTGCTTGACACCCACGCGCTCATCTGGATGGCACGCGAGCCGGATAAGCTTTCGAAAAAGGCAGTGGAAGCTATTCGCCAAGCAAGTCGGGAGACGGGGCTTGCCATCTCAGCGATTACGCTGTGGGAGGTTGCATGGCTGGCCGCCCACGCGCGCCTCGCTTTTACTGGAACTGTGGAGGATTTTGTGGAGAAGGTCTCGTCTCGGACATCGGTCAGACCAATCACGCCAAAAGTGGCGGCGCTCGCAAATCAGTTTTCAAGCGCCTATTCCGCAGACCCTTGCGACCGGCTAATCGGTGCAACCGCGCTGGCGGAAGGAATGGCGCTAGTAACAAAGGATGCGAGCATAAGAAACTGCAGAGAGCTGCTCACCATTTGGTGAAGGCGAAAATCTAAGGCCGGAACACCACTTCATTCGGTCCGGATGGCAGGTTGAACTTCGCGCCGCGTTCCCGGTTCCGTTTCAATGTTGCGGGGATATCCAACTCGGCAGTCGAAATTTTTCGGGTCCACGAACCGGTCGTCCAGTAATCCGCCGGGGTGTAAATCGTCGATCCCACGATCGTGTACTTCTTAATTTCTTCTTCGCGGCCATCACGAAACACGAGCACGGCCGGCGGAAGTTGCGGCGCCGGCGCCGATGCCTGAGTTCGGCCGGGAGCGGTGAGTGGCGCTGCCGGCTGCTCGACGGCCGCGGCTTCGCCCTGGCCAGTGATACGCACCCAATGATCGCCGCGCAATTCGAGTAGCAACGATTCCGGCGGGTTCGTCGCTGGCGCTGCGGCTTGAACGACGATCGTGCGGGGCGGCGGCTCTTCGATCATGTCCCCCTCGCCCTCGTAATCCGCGTAGTAGTAAGGCCAATAGCCAGCGCCGCCGTAAAATCGGCGCGACCGGCGAAAGGGAACAAATCCGATTCGTCCGCCATGTTCCAGCCCGCCAGCGGCTGCGGTCTGCCCCGGCGGAACAGCCGAAAAAGAGCCACGCCCCTGGCCTCGCGCCGGTGGGGCATGTAGCACCGCTGCGATCAACACAGCGCTCACTGAGAGAATTCGGTTAGCCATCGGAGACCCCGGTTCTGCAATCCAAGGGCACAGCTTCACTTTCTCAGCGTCACCTATAGTCTCATGAAACCCGAGAGTCAAGATTCGATTGTGGGCAGGCAGTGCAAACTCAAGCGACGCCTGCCTCCCACGCATGCAGCGTTGAATTCGCCGAGTGACTGGGTAGTGTCCGAATTTGCCCCGGAAAGGTGCGCCGAATGATTTCCACATGGCGCATCTTCCGATGGCGCACGCTTTCGTTATTCCTCTTCATCGTCAATTTTGTTGTAGTCAACACAGGGTCGGGCGGTGTCCATCCAATGAAAAGCATCATTGCTGACAAAGGAACAGAACTGGAACCGATGGTTTTTGTGAAAAATATCGTCGTAAACGAGGAAACCAGAGGTGACTATGTATCGGCTCCCGTCCGCAAGTGCCTTATTAATATCTGGCGTGACTATAATTGGCTTCCCCACAACGGGATTTGGCAAGCGGGTCTGCTCAGGCGTCAGTTGAGTCGGCGAGACGGTGAGCGTTACGGGAGGGCTATTCGGCATGACGACCCCACAGCCGAATTTCAAAGCGTATCTCCCGCCAAATTGTGGAGCCTGAGACGTTGGCAGGAAATCACTGAAGACATAAATCTCAACCTTGCTCGCTGGAGTTTTGCCAGTATTGGACATCTGCAGTGGAATGGACAATTGCTCTCCCTCTTTGAATGTGACCCTGTCGGGGAGTGTGATTCGCACATTCATCCAAGCTCGCTGATCCACCCTGATCGCGTGTATCTGCTGGGTCACGGCGTTCCGCTGTTCGGTTACCGAGTGCTGCATCGCCACGAGTTGAAGGAAATAAATCGCGGCGATGACGACGGTCACAAACAATCCGATGGCAGCTATCTCGTTGGTATTCAACTTGGGAATCCACCGACGAAACATAGAAATGTCCTGTGGCTGGAAGTCCAAAGCCTCTTCTATATGATTCTCGCTTACAGTTCCGCCAGACTGATTATTTTCGCCGAAGGCGGTCGCCCTTTGTTGGTTATGTTTGCGTTGGCGCTTCTTTGCGTATTTGCCTTTCAATTCGTGAGAACCTTAATGGCTTGGTTAAGAACGCATTCGCGATATAACACGGGCGCGGCTCGTAGCAGAGTTTATAGCACAGGCAAACTCACTCCGAACAAACAGCAAAACTTCAAACTAGGACACCAGCAGCGGCGGAGAAGTGCGCGAAATGGTGATAAAATGAATGCAACTAAGATGAGCATCAAGGTCACAGGACGCTTTGCGACGGCAGAAGATACAGCCCGCGTTTTGGGTGTTCCAAAGGCTCGTCTGAAGTGGCTGAAGAACCTTGTAACGGCTGAACTCAATCACACGCCCCAAAACGGCCGAACCGCATCGAGAGCCTCAAAGAAAGTTTCCACCAGCGGCCGCCTCTGAAATCTGGGATATTTCCTTCGTCAGCTTGACCTGAGTGCTCGGGTGTCCTACCCTCTGGAATTCGCATTTCGCCTTCGACGCAGAGGCGATTCACTGAGGGAACATGAAAATCATCTTCGGAATGATCTTGGCCCTCTTTTTGGTGGGAACGGCCTGCGCGCAGGAATCCAAAGATGAAGACCTGGTCAAATCGTCGCTCACCCGTGGAACTTGGGAATTGGGCGTCGAGGCGGGCGGCGGCACCGGGCTCGGCCACTCGGACAATACTCAGTTCTTCATTGCCGGCGGACGCGTCGGCTGGGTGCTGACGGGCGAGCATCTCCCCGGCTTTCTCCGCGGCAACTTCGAGTGGGCCGTCGACCTTTTGCCCGTCTATACCGTGTTCCCTCCCAACAGCGCTGTCTATGGCGGCGGTTTCAAGCCCGCGCTTTGGCAATGGAATTTCACGAGCGGGAAAAAAATCGCTCCCTATTTTCAGGCGGTGGGCGGAGTTCTCTTCACCACGCATAACATTCCTCCGGGCAACACTTCCTATGTGAATTTCACGCCGGGAGCCGCCTTCGGCGCTCATTTTTTCACCCGGCGCGGCCGTGCGCTGCAGCTCGAAGGCTCCGTCATTCATCATTCCAGCGCCAGCCTCGGCACACAAAACCCCGGCTATAACGCTTCGTTTTTCTTCACGGTTGGCTACAGTTGGTACAAAACAAAGTAATCAGTTCGTGTCGCGCTCGAGGGATGCCGGCTTGAGTTCAATGGTTTGACGCTGCCGCGTCCGAGTGCTATAAAAGTTGCAGCCGTTTTTCCTCTGGTGTGGGGCCGTGGCGCAGTTGGGAGCGCGCCTCGATGGCATCGAGGAGGCCGTGGGTTCGAATCCCATCGGCTCCACCAGCCTTCGCTCGCGTGTAAT
>DASPSD010000086.1:0-4894 GCA_035624115.1 Candidatus Sulfotelmatobacter sp.
CTTAAGCGCTCAATTTACGCAGGAACTCCTGCTCGTCCATGTGGTACTTAAATGCTTTGCGGCCGTTGATGAAAACTACCGGGACCTCGTCGGTGTAGAGGCGCCGCATTTCGGCGTCGGAGTCAACGTCGATTTCGTGCCAGGTGAAGCCGCCACGCTTTTCCAGTTTGACGAGGCTCTCCTTGACGATCTCGCAGAGATGGCATCCCTTGCGGGAATAAACGATGACTTCCCGAGCCTGCGTCATTGGAGAAGTCTACCAGCCTCGCTGGGAGGTCTCCAAGACTCGGAGGGTCGTAGTAGTGGCTCAATTTGAACTAACTTCGCCACAACCAATACTGTCATCTTGAGCGGAATCCGGTCTCCGGCGAAGCCGGAGACCGGATGAAGTCGAAAGACCCCTACTCGGTCGCTTCGCTCAACATACTGGGGTGGAGAGCTCGGCGAGCCGCTACGGCAATTTCCGATCCGCTATAGAATCTCGGCATGACCACGAACCGAAAGCCGCTTTCCGGAAAGACCGTCCTGGTGACAGGAGCGGCGAAACGACTGGGGCGCGCGATTGCTTTGGCCGCCGCCGAAAATGGCGCGGACGTGGCAATTACTTTTCGCGAGTCGGCGCGCGAGGCGCGGGCGGTGATCGGAGAGCTGGCGCGGCATGGCGTGGAGGCCCTGGCGGTGCGCTGCGACGTCACGGATGAAAAGAGCGTCCGGGAAATGGTGAAGGAAGTGGCGGGCGAACTGGGCGGCATCGACGTGCTGGTGAATAATGCCGCGAATTACGAGACCGTCGAGTTCGAGAAAATTACCGTGGCACAGTGGGATGCGATTTTTGCCTCCAACACGCGCGGACCGTTTCTCGTGTCGCGCGAGGCGCTGCCGTATTTGAGAAAGCGCCGTGGGCGCATCGTCAATATGGGTTCGCTCGGCGGGCTGCGGCCTTGGGCGACCCATGCCCACTATTGTTCGTCGAAGGCGGCGCTGCACATGCTGACGAAAGTGATGGCCAGGGCGCTGGCGCCAGAGATCGCGGTCAATGCGGTGGCTCCGGGGATGATTGATTTGGGGGAGAAAGCGGCGGCGTCGTTCATGCGGAAAATGGCGAAACAGACGCCGATGCAGCGCAGCGGGACAGCAGCCGACATTACCGCGGCAGTAATGTTCCTGGCCGCGGCTCCGAAGTTTATTACCGGACAGGTGTTGGCGGTGGATGGCGGGTTGGCGCTATAGCGTCGCGAGGCGCACATGCGGTTACCCGGCTCGGGAGCGGCTCGATTTGTTTCTTGGCTGGGGTTCACGTATCGTTTGTTTTCGCGTATCGTTCTGTTTCGACCTTCACCATACTTATGACACCATCCAGCAGGAGCGCGGGCCCTGTTTTCCTGACACTTTTTCTAGCAATGTTTCTGCACGCGCCTTTGGCAGTTGCGCAAGAGCGCCCGGAGGAGGGCGGTCATGAACTCCAGGTTTGGTCGGGTGGCGGGCGCTCGGTTCCGGGAGGGACTAAGGATACAAGCGTATGGAACGCGGGCCTCAGTTATGGCTGGATAGTGACGGCTCCGCACGGGCCGGGATTTCTCAACGGACGATTCGAGCTGGCGGTGGACGCGGTGCCGGCGTTTGTTGTCTTCCAGCCGGCAAACACCGTGTACGGGGGAGGAGTGGATCCGGTGGGATTGAAATGGATTTTCGCCACGCGCGGACATGTCGCTCCCTACCTCGAGTTGAGTGGGGGAACGCTGTTTACGACGCACGAAGTGCCGGCGGGAACTTCGACAATAAACTTCACCTCGGGCGCGGTGTTCGGCCTGTATTTCTTCGGCAAGCATGCGTGCTCGGTGGATGTCCGGTACATGCACATTTCGAACGCCGGGCTGACCGTGCCGAATCCGGGAATCAATACGGTGCAGGTACGGCTGGGTTTCGGGAAATTCTTCGGGAAGAAGTAGTGGGGAAGCGGGGCTCCGCCCCGCTTGGACGGAGCCCTTCGGCTGCCGCTTCAGGGCAGGCTCCGCCCCGTCACCACACAAGATTGAAATCTATCGTCCTTGGGATAACGCGGTCGCGGTCTGCCTCGGTTCGGCGCGGCGTCCGCAGCAGGGCCCTGGCGGAATTACGGCGCCGTGAGGGCAGGTGCGCGGGTGGTTGAGGAAGGTGCAGATCTTGTCGGTGGCTTCGGGAGAAAGGATGTGCTCGAACTTGCAGGCCTGTTGCTCGATTTCGGTTTCACTGTCCATGGCGAGCGAATCGGTGAACAGGCGCTCGGCCAGGCGATGGCGGCGGATGATGTCGGCGGCGCGCTGGTGTCCACGCGGGGTCAGTTCGACGATTAAAGATCCGTCGCCCTTGGAAAAGCCGGCCGGCTTCAGCGCGTCGTGGCAGGGATTGACGAAGGGCTTGTGATCGTGAGCTTCCGGTGGGTGCGGGCGCGTGGTCACCAGATCTATGGCGGCCATTTTTTCCACCGCGAGGGATACGGGCAACGCACCGTGGACTTCCATCCGGTCAATCTCCGCGATTTGGCCGTTCTCCTCCAGGGCAAATAATTCTTCCAGCACCTCGTCGAATTGCTCTTCGTCGGCCATGGCAAAAACTTCCTGGGCGGCGATTTTGCCGTGATGCAATTCGATGCGGCGGTCGGCCAGGCGCGCGACTACGGGATCGTGCGTCACCATGACGATGGTGCGTCCCTGCTGGTGGAGCTCGCGCAGCAGGCGCAGCACGATTTCCTCGTTGACCGCATCGAGGTTGCCCGTGGGCTCGTCGGCGAGCACGATTTTGGGATCGTTGATCAGAGCGCGGGCGATGCAGACGCGCTGCTGCTCGCCCCCGGAGAGCTGCGAGGGCAGGTGTCCGGCGCGGTCTTTGAGGCCGACCCGCTCGAGCGCTTCGAGCGCTTCCTTTTCGTCGGTCATGCTGTGGAAGTACTGCGCGAGCATGACGTTTTCGACAGCCGTGAGATACGGGATCATGTGGAATTGCTGAAAGACGAAGCCGATGGTTTCGGCGCGGACATGGTTGAGGTCGGAGGCGCTCAGGCTGGCGACGTTTTGTCCGTCAAGCCAGATTTCGCCGCTGGTGGGCCGGTCGAGGCATCCGATGAGATTGACCATGGTACTCTTGCCGGAGCCCGAGGGGCCCATCATGGCGACCCACTCGCCGGGCTCGATCGAGAGCGAGATGTCGTCCAGCGCCTTTATAAGGCCGCCGTTATTTTCTTCTTCTCTGGCGGGATAACTCTTGGTTACGTTCTTCAGTTGGATCATCGCTGGTCTTCATCCTTAATATAGCGTTTTCACGGTTGGCGAATCATTGAACCATTGAATCAATGAAACATTGAAACATTGAAACATTGAAACATTGAATCAATACCTCAATGAGTCAATGACTCAATGATTTAATGACTCAATCCCGTTCCTCCCGTTCTACTCTCCCCTCAGAATAATCGCCGGTTGCACGCGGCGCAGCAGCTCTATCGGCAGAATCGCCGAAATGAAAGCGACAGCCACACTGCCGGCGAGCACGTAGGGAAAAACACTGAAGCGCGGGACGACGGGCGCATGAAAGTTGACTCGTCCGATCCAGGCAGCGACGCCGATGCCGATGAAGAAGCCGAGAATCGCGCCGACAACGCCGAGAGCTGCGGCTTCAGCCGCGAAGAACCCGTTGATTAGATGTTCGGACGCCCCCAAGGCCTTCATGATGGCGAAGTCGCGGCGGCGGTCGAAGACCCATCCAATGAGCGTGGCGAGCACGCAGAGCGCCGAAGTGAGCACAACCAGCGTGGCGGAGGCGTAGAGCGTGGCGCGGGTTTTGTTCAGCACGTTGGCTTCGCCTTCCATGATTTGCCGAACGGGGCGAACATCGGCTGCGGGCAGAAGCTGCGCGAGCTGGCGAATCGACGCTTCAACTTCTGCGCCGGTTCCGTTGGCAGCGACTTCGATGGTGGAAGGCGCTACGCCCGTCCAGTTCTGAAATTCAGATTGATCGAGATAAATACGACTGTCTTCGCCGGCGCCGGTCTGCAGCATTCCGGCGGGAGCGAGTTGCATCGCCTTGCCCTGGAACGCCAGCTCGAAGGGCTGACGATTCGCGCTGACTTTAGGGCTGAGTATGGCAGCAGCGCGCATGCCGATAAGGGCCTCGTTTGCCGCGCTCGGCCAATGGCTCACCTTCCACCAGTGGTTCAACTGGCGGGCGCGGGCGAAGTCCGTGCCAACAACTACCACCGATTGTCCATCCTTGGTGCGGGCGACAGCGTACGCGAAAGGAACCGCCAGCGTCTTTGTACCGAGAACGGATTCGATTTTGCCCAGTGCGTCGGCGGGCAGGGACTGGCCTTCTTTCGCGACAATGACTACATTGGCGCCATAATTTCGAAACTCGGTGCGGAGCTTGGCTTGCACGTCGACGTAGAGGTTCATCATCGCGGTGGCGACGGCGGCGGCCACGATCATCGCCAGCAGCGCCGAGGCCGCGCGTCGGCGACGTAGTACGGCGGCGCGAACCAGCATGCGCGCAAACATGGAGGTATGCGCCGCCTGGGCGCGGCGATCGGCGACCTGCTTGGGAGTAAGGAGCGTGCCGGGAGTGTTACTCGTCGTCATCTTTATCCTTCACCTCGTAGGGCGAAGACCGGATCGAACTTCACGGCGCGGCGGATAGCGGCGGCGCTACCGGCGAAGGTCACGAAGACAGCGATGGTCATGATAATAGGGAAGAGCACGGGCTCGATGGAAATCTGCGAGTTAAAAATCGACCGGCCGATCTGGCGGGCGAGCAGCGCTCCGGCGGAAAAGCCCGCAAGGCCACCGGCGAGCGCCAGCAGCAGCGCCTCCGCAAAAAAGATCGCAGAGACCGCGAGATTGCCCGCGCCGAGGGCTTTCATCAGGCC